>JBDTAE010000145.1:0-8359 GCA_039924785.1 Gemmatimonadaceae bacterium
CGTGGTGGCAGACGGAAACGGGCGCGATCGTGATCTCGCCGCTCCCCGGTGTCACAGCGACAAAACCCGGCAGCGCCACGCGTCCGCTTCCCGGCTTTAGCGCAGCGCTGCTCGATGCGAAAGCCAACGAAATCAGGGTCGGTGGCGGATTGCTGGCGCTCACCAAGCCGTGGCCCTCCATGCTGCGCACCATCTGGAACGACGACGCGCGATACGTCGAGACGTACTTCACCAAATGGCCCGGCCGGCCTGATCTCTACTTCCCCGGCGACGGCGCCAAGCGCGACGACGACGGCTACTACTGGATCCTGGGCCGCGTCGACGACGTGCTCAACGTCGCGGGACATCGTATCGGCACGATGGAAGTCGAGTCAGCCCTCGTCGAACACCCGGCAGTCGCCGAGGCGGCGGTCGTCGGCAAGGCGCACGAGCTCAAGGGTCAGGCAATCGCGGCATTCGTCACGCTCCGCGAAGGCTTTAATCAGAGCAGCGAGCTCCGCGAAGAGCTCCGCAGCTTCGTCGCGGAAAAAATCGGCGCGATCGCAAAGCCGGACGATATTCTCTTCTCGGCAGACCTGCCCAAGACTCGGTCTGGCAAGATCATGCGACGACTGCTGCGCGACATCGCCGAGGGCCGGGCGCTCGGCGACACGACGACGCTTGCCGATCCAAATGTTGTCGCCAGCTTAAAGGACCAGTACGAAGCGCAGGAAAGCTGAACTGGTGGCACCCGGAAAACCCTCGGCGATGGCGCCGGGGGCCGAGGCGGCTCCTCCGGTACGGGTTGTGCCCTATTTGCAGGGTCATCCGCCCATAGATTGGTCCTCATGTTCGCTTTTCTTCGCCGGCTGTTTCCCGAACGCATCTTTCGTCGCAAGCTCGAGCCCGCCGCGGAACGGCGGCTTCGGCTCGCTCAAGCGCGTGCGGACGAGGCAATTATTCGCGCGCACACCGACAATGCGTTGATGTTCGTTGACACGCTCGCGCAGGATCTGAGCTTCGATCGCGCGATCGAGACGTACGTCCGAGAGATGGCGATTCCCGAGCCGCTCGCGAGCACGGTGGCCACGCGAACGTTGGTGGTGCTCGGCCAGGATTTGGTGCCGTATCGTCGGCGCGCCGTTGACGGCGGCGATGAGGTGGTCGACGACAAGCCAAAGCTTCGCCTGAATGACGCGTCGCAGGCGCGAACGCCAGGCGGACAGCAACGAACGATCAAGCGGGCGTAGCGCCAACTCCGATTGCGATCGGTCGTCCAAGTAGAAGTAGCGGGTGCAGCGTAGTTCAGCTGCGCCTTATTTGTAGCTCGGATCCGCGATCGCGTCGTCGGATTCGGCCAACGACCCGGACCCATCGCGCCAGTTGAGAATGCTCAGCACGAGCAGCACCAGCACCATCGACGCCGAGCCGAGACACCACTCGCACCACGCCTCGAGCCGGAAGGCTTCGAGGTAGTTAAGCCAGCCGGTGAACAACGCTCCCCACGCGCTCAACACGAGAAGCACCAGCGCCAGTCGTCGCGAATCGGCGAACTGCTCCTGCAGGCTCGCGATGGACAGCGCGAGCATCGACGCGTAAAACCCGGCGCCCCACAATGCGACGGGAAATCCGAGCAGCATCGACCACCGGCTGCTCTGCACCTTTTCGCATGACGAGATTCCGCACGCGATCGTGCCGATGAAGCCGTAGTGATAGAGCGTGAGATAGACGCCGAGGAGCAGCCCCATGAGGCTGACGAGCGCCATGCCCATCCGCTTGTTCATTCGCCTTTTTTCGCGGGTTTCGACACGGGATGAAGCGCGGTGTCGCCGCCGACGGTCGGGGCGGACTTCACCGGCGGAGCTTTCGCGAGTGCGTCGTTAATCAGCTTCGATATTTCGTCGAAGCTCAACGCGTTCGCAACCTGTTGGTCGCCGATGACGAAGGTGGGCGTTTGCTGCACCTGGCGCTGCATGGCGAGATTGTAGTGCGCCTGGATCTTGGCTTGATACTTCTTTGAATCCACGCACGCGTCGAACTTGGCCGGATCGGCGCCGACTTGTTTCCCGTATTCCTTCATGAATTTGTCGGGATTACTCGTCGCCTCGCCGTTCCACAGATCCTGGTTTTGGTATAAGAGATCGTGAAACGGCCAGAACTTGCCCTGTTCGTCGGCACAGGCGGCGGCGCGCGCCGCCTGCCAGGTGTTCTTGTGCATGCTGAGCGGGAAGTCGACGAAGCGCCATCGAATCTTGCCCGTTTCGACGAATGCCTTGCGGATATCCGGTTCCGTGAGTGTCGCGAACCGGCCGCACGCGGGGCATTCGTAGTCGCCGAATTCGGTGACTTCGATTGGGGCGGTAGGGCTTCCGATGACGTAGCCCGCCGACTGCACGGGAGGGAGTGTCGAATCGATTGGGCTCGCGTCGACGTTGTCTTTTGAGCGCGTCGAGGCATAGGTGAGCGCACCGATGCCGACGACCGCGATGGCGCCGATGATCAGATAGAATGCGCGGTTCGTGCTCGACGCCTTTTTCGTCGCCTTCACGACTCCGGGTTTTCGTCCCTTTCCGGACTCCACTCGTTTTTGTGCCATTGATCTTGATCGCTCTGTTGGGCGTCGCGCACGATGCGCCGGCTCTCGGCGACCTCGGGGGTGTCGTACGTGATGCGGACTTCGTAATGAAAGAGCTCGCTCCGGATGTCTCCGATTCGCTGTAACAACTCACCCGCTTTGTCGAGAAGCTTTCCTCGCTGGTCGAGCGCTACGATGCGTTCGGCCAGTTCGCGGAGGAGGGATTCCAGGCGGCGTGCGCGCTCGTCGTCGTACGTCTCTTCGTGGTTGTCCTGCTCTGCCATACCGAAAGATGCTATGATGGTACCTAGGTTGCGCAAGGAAGATCGCACTGAACTCGGAGGCCTCCATCGACGCTGACCTTTTGCGCATTCCCGTTGGCCCCGGCTCGATGCATGTGGAGCGCTATGGCCACGGCGGACCACCCATCCTGCTCGTGCATGGCTTTGGCACATGCAGCTTTCTCTGGCGCAACATTGGGCCGGCGCTCGCGAGAGCGAACCGAACGGCGTTCGCGGTCGACATGTTCGGCTACGGGGAGTCGGATCGACCGTTCGATGGCCAGTACGGGATTTCCGCACAGTCGGACTACCTCGACCACGCGCTCACGGCGCTTCGCCTGACGAGCGCGGCGGTGGTCGGCATCGACCTCGGTGCCGCGGTCGCGATGCACCTGGCGTGCAACCGGCCGGAGCGCGTGAAGCAGTTGATCCTCGTGAATCCAATCGCCTTCGACGATGTTCCGGCGGAAGACGTCAAGTCGCTCCAGCGCAACACGGGGCGATTCGCGCTTCGCATCTCGCGCGGGGTGCTGGGAGCGGCGCCGCTCGTGCGCGAGATGCTCGAGCGAACGGTCGCCGACCCGGCGAACATGCCCGACGCGCTGATCGCGCGCTATCTCGCCCCATACGTCGGCGAAGAAGGGCTGGCGCATCTGCTCGCACTCGCCCGGTCGGTCGACGACATCGACATGGACGAAGTCGAGTTCTCGGCGATCAATTGTCCGACGCTCATCATCTGGGGCGATCAGGATGCTTTCGTGAGCCCGAAAGTCGGCAACCGGCTCTCGGACGCCATTCTTGGCAGCCGTCTCGTCCGTCTGCCGGGAACCGGACGGTTGGTGCCCGAAGAAGCGCCTGACACGCTTTCGAGCATGATTCTCGATTTCGTCGGCGCCGGAGGCACAGTCAGAACTGAGTAATTCGAGTGAAACGGAATGACTCATGCTTTATCCAAGGACGCCGATGCGTTAGATTGCTGAGTCTTTCACCTTATCCCTTATACATGGCCAAACAGAAGAGCCGCACGATGCAGGCGCCGTCTACGCCTTCGCCGTTCGAAGAAGCCCGTGACGAGTTGTTCCAGCATATCATGCGGTGTGGGGTTGCCGGGGCCGAGCCCGAGCATCAGGAGGAGTGGTTCAGCGAAACGATGGCGTATTTCACCGAGCGCTATCCGGAGTTGAACAGCGAGCAAATCAGCGAGCTCCGCAAGTTGGGGTCGCGGTTCGCCCAGCCTCCGAAGAAGCGCGACGACACGGCTGCCGCTTAACGGATCGGATGACTCAGCGCCTCCCGAATAGCTCGGGGGGCGTTCTCATTCCGTTGTTGGCCGGCCTACCGCCATCGTCCTGGCGACATCCGTAGCACCACACCGAGCCTGGCGCCGCCGCCAAGGCCGATCTGCAGCGCCGGAGTCGCCGGTCCATGCATTCGCCCCTCGACGTCGAGAACGGCCGTCAGGTACGGTCGCACACGCGTGTCGCCCCGAGTCGCCGGCAGGCTCAGGCCACCGCCGAGTGACACCCCAAACGGCATTTCGCGGTACGGATCGAGGAGAAAGCGACCGATGGCGTCGACGCGCCCGCTCGCGTGCGCCGAGCCGTCCCGCCAGGTCGAGCCCGCCGCGCCGTCCACACTAAAGCGAACGTACGCGCCGAGTGGAATCACACCACCAAGGCCTCCCTGCACCGTCGTTCCGCGACCGACAATGAGGTCCGCGCGAAATTCGGCGTACGCCGGCGGCTGCGGTGGACCTTGAGCCGACGCGGCGCGAGCGACAAACGTCAGCGACGCGACGGCGATTGAGCAAAAATCTCTAAATATCGCGCTCGTCGTCTTCATGCCGGACGCGCTCTCCACAGTGAGAACGTGTAGTCGGCGATCGAGTACACCGATGCGACCGCGACCGCCCACAGGCAGGCGGTGATCCATGCGGGGAAGCGCAAGAGCGCGACGAGCGTAACGATTTGTAGAATCGTCACCAGTTTTCCCGACGGCCGCGCCTTGAATGGCACTTTCGACAGCCACGGAATGGTGCGCGAGACGAGGAATCCGATTGCCGTCATGAGATCGCGCGAGATCATCACGAAGTAGCCGAACGTGGACAGCACACCGCTGAAGAGGAACGTCGAGACGGCGACGAGCGCAAAGACGCGATCGGCGATCGGGTCGATGAGGGCACCCCAGCGCGTCGTCCACTTGGCGCGGCGCGCGATCCAGCCGTCCAGGACGTCCGTGAATGCCGCGAGCGCGACGAGGCTCAGTCGTACATCGACGGTGTCGGCGGCGACAAACCCCGCGGCCAGCAGGACGCGCGAGGAAGAAATGATGCTCGGGATAGCGCGGAGCCCCGCGCGCGCGGTCATGGGCCAAAGCTAGATAGCGGGTCTCACGCTTGCCAGCGCGTCTGGCGGTTCGTACCTTCGCACTCTCTGCCATGCTGAGGCGCGAATGGGCGAAGTCGCCGAACTTCTGAAAAGTGTCGCAATCTTCAAGGAACTGGTCGACGATGAGCTCGTTCAGGTGGCGGAGATCTGTAAAGAGGAAAAATTCGTCTCGGGGGAATACATCTTCCACGAAGGTGAGCACGGGAACCGACTCTACCTGATCGTCGAAGGGGGCGTCCGCATCAGCCGTGACGTTCCCGGCAGCGGGGAGGAGGCATTGGCCATCCTCAAGCCCGGCGCACTGTTCGGTGAAATGGCGGTCTTCGACCGAAGCGAACGCTCGACGCACGCGATTTCGAACGGCGGCACGACCACCCTGACCATCGGCCGCGCGGATTTCGAGATGCTCCTCGATTTCAACCGTGAACTGGCGTACAAAGTGCTCTGGTCCTGCGTGCGCCTCCTATCGACTCGGCTTCGTTCGACGAACGATTCGCTTCGCTCGTTCCTGGCGATGTCGATGTTTTAGGGAGCGAATGGCTGATGGCACATGGCATTCGCGACATGAACACCTATATCGTTTCCGCCTGCATTCTCGTCGCATGCAGCGCGCCCGCGACCGTCGCGCGCACGACAGGCCCTGCCCCGTCCGTGTCCGTGTCCCGAGGGACATCCGGGCTCGACGAAACGATCGGACTCCACCGGGACGACGCAATCGCGGCGGCGCTCGGCGAGATCGATCCAGAGCGCATTCGTCACACAGATTCGATGCTCGTGTCGTTCGGAACACGGAATACGTTCTCCGACACGATGTCGCAGACGCGCGGCATCGGCGCGGCACGGCGGTGGCTCAAGTCCGAATTCGACCGAGACTCGCGCGAGTGCGGCGGCTGTCTCAAAGTCGAGTATTTCGGCCAGATGCAAACCATCAAACGCGGCGCGCGCGACACGGTATCCCGCACTGTCAACATCGTCGACGTGCTCGCGTGGTTACCGGGACGCGACACGACGCACGTCATTGTCATGAGCGGCCACTATGACTCGTGCGTGTGCAGCGCGGGAGGGTCGTTCGATTCAACGGCGACGGCGCCGGGCGCGGATGACGACGGGTCCGGAACATCGGCGGTCGTCGAGCTTGCGCGCGTGTTCTCGAAAAAATTTCCGAACGGATTCCGATCGACGATTCTGTTCGTGACGGTCGCCGCGGAGGAGCAAGGTCTGAACGGCGCGCAGCAACTCGCGACGCGGCTCCATGACCAAGGCTACAAAGTCGTCGCCGGCATGACCGACGACATCGTCGGCAACGTGGTCGCCGAGGACGGCACGACGGATTCGACGACGATGCGAATCTTCGGCGCGGATCCGGACAATTCGCCGAGCCGCGAGCTTGCGCGATACACGTGGGGACTCGACCGATTGTACCTGCCGAACTTCCAAGTGTTGCCCGTGTGGCGCCTCGACCGCATTGGTCGCGGCGGCGACCATGAGCCCTACGTCACCCTCGGCGACGCCGGCCTGCGATTCACCGAGCGATTAGAGAATTACAATCGACAGCATCTTCCGACCGACGATTTTTCACACGTCAACTTCGGATATGTCGCGAACGTCGCCCGAGTAAATGCGATCACCGTCGCGTCGCTTGCGTCGGCGGGATCGACGCCGGCCAACGCGCGCGCGGTCCGTCAAGGCCGCACACCTGCCGACGCGGCGGGCAACGTGCCGTCATCGGGCGGACAGGCGTGGACGATGACGTGGGACCCGGTCGACGGCGCCCTTGGGTATGAAATGCTGATCCGCCGCACGACGTCAGCAAACTGGGAGCAGGTCATTCCACTCGGGAACGTCACGCGCTGTACGCTCAAACGACAACTCGACGATGAATGGGCGGGCGTGAGAGCGGTCGGTGCGCACGGCGAACGGTCGATGGCCGCGTCGTTGCCCGCGCCGAATCCGCCACGTGGCACCGCGCCTGCCTCTCGGCCGGCGAGGCCTGCCGCTCCGCCGCAGACCGGTTCCCCGCCGTTGTGCGGCGGTTGAGTCCAGCGAGCACCGCGATCGCATGAGAGCGCTGCTTGCTCCGTCGCACCTCGCGCTGACGCTCATCATTCTCGTCTGGGACATCGTGCTGGCGGGACGCATCGCGCAGAACACTCGCGCGCCACGTGTCTTTCAGACGCTCGCCGGCCTTGGCGCGCTGCTCATTCTTCCGGGCTTGCTGCTCACGCTCGCAACGTCGACTGTCGTCCTCGGTCGCGCGGTCGCCTGGATGGACTGGCTCTGGCCAGCGGTGCTCGTGCTGTTCGCGACGCAGGCGATCTACGCGCTCGCGAGGCGCCTGGTCAATCCCTTCTGGGGTCTCCCGATCGCCGTCTATAACATTCTCATCGCCACGATCGGCGTTTCGCGATATCTCATCGCGCACGGCTACCTGCCGGCGCGCCCGCTCGTCACCCTGGTTGCGGCGCAGAGCCTGGCCATGGTCTTCGCCGGCGGAAGTTCCGGCGTGCTGATGTCGCCGCTCTACCTCAACGTCCCGATGGTGTCGCCGGCGTTTCCGGCATTGCACCAACTGACGGCGACGTTTCGTTTCTTCATGGCGACCGTCGCGGTGGTGTGGTCCGCGTTCATCGTCGCACTTGGGTTGCCGCGGGCCGTCGTGCAGCTGCGCGCGTACGATTCGCATCGACGTGACCAACTGCGCGAGCGGCCGGACGCCGATTTCGCGATTGGCTTGAAGATTCTTCCCGACGTCAGCAGCCCGCCGAACCCCGCGGCGATCAGGAGCGACTCCGCGCTCGTCGACTCGTTGGAAGTCGACGCGATCGAGGTCGTGGTGACACCCGGTGCGGGCCGGCTCGCCATCGATTCGCTCGCGCGCGTGCTCGACCGCGCGCGTCGCGACAGCACGACCGTGATCGTTGCCCTCGGCTACCACGGCGAGATTCTTCCCGAGCTCAGACACTCGGCGTTCAACGAAGCCGAGCGGTTGGCGACGCTGCGACTGATCGTGTCCCGTCTCCATCCCGACATCGTGCTTCCCGCCGAAGATCCGTACGGGAGCGGCGAACGCGCCCTTGGCGTCGTATCGCCGGATAGGTGGAAGTCGTATCTCACCGAAGCGGCGGGCGTCGTGAAGG
>JBDTAE010000146.1:0-9121 GCA_039924785.1 Gemmatimonadaceae bacterium
ACGGGCTCGGGGTAAATCATCTGCGCGTGGCGATGGGCACGTCGATGGGATGCATGCACGCGTGGGTGTGGGGCGAGATGTTTCCGTCGTTTGTCGACGGGCTCGTGCCGCTCGCCTGCGCGCCGACAGAGATTGCTGGACGGAATCGTATGATTCGCACGATGCTCATGGATCTCATCCGAAACGACCCCGGTTATCAGGGGGGCAACTACACGACGCAACCGGCGGGGATGCGGGGCGCGATGGGTCTATTGTTCCTGATGACGTCCGCGCCGAAGGTTCAGCAGGCACAGGCGCCGACGCGTGACAAAGCGGATTCGGCGATTCACAAGTATCTCGACGACAACGTGAAGTCGCACGACGCGAACGACGTGATCTACGCGTTCGACGCGTCGCGGAACTACGATCCGTCACCGAAGCTCGAAACGATCACGGCACACGTGCTTGCGATCAACTCTGCCGATGACTTCGTGAATCCGCCGGAGTTGGGACTCATGGAAAAGTTCATGCCGCGTGTGAAGTACGGGAAGTATATTCTGCTGCCGACCACCGATCGGACGCGCGGGCACGGCACGCATTCGCTGCCGGCGATATGGAAGGGGTATGTGGCGGACTGGCTGAAGGATCTGCCGCAGCAGTAAGCGCATGGCATACTCAATACACACTTTTCTCATTCTGACTCTATGAAATTCCTCCGCAGTGCGGCGGTGGTGGTCCCAGCGATGATCGGAGCGGCGTCGACCGCGGGCGCGCAACAGGGCGGGCCGTATGCGCCGCTCGTACTGTTCATGCCGGCGGGCGCGCGAACGCTCGCGATGGGCAATACTGGAGTTGCCGGGCGCGATGACGACGTGCTGTTCTTCAATCCGGCGCAACTCTTCGTCGCGCGGGGCACGAGCGCGTCGCTCGAGCGCTACTCGGCGAATTCCGCGGGTGGCTCGTTGTCGTCGGTCACGAAACTCAACAACAGCGCGGTCGCGATTGGCATGCGGTACGTGGAGTACTCACCGTCGACCGGTTCGCCCGATGCGCCGCCGGGGCTGTCACCCTTTCCGGGGACGCGCGCATCGGCGCTTGGCGACGGCGATGGCGCGGGCAGTTCCGTCGAGGCGAGTGTCGGTTACGCTCGGGTGTTCAAGACCGTGCGGTTCGGTGGCGTCGCGAAATACGTGGAGGACGAGGTGCCCGGCATTCGCGTTGGCCGCGCCGCATTCGATCTTGGCCTGGCGCGCGATTTCTTTCGGACGTACGCGGTTGGTCTATCGGTGCAGAACATCGGGAAGAACATGACGGCGTCGTGCGACGTCATTCCGCGTCCCGCGATTGGGACATGCGAAGTTCCACCGCTCGTTCCGGGCGCCGTGGCGCCGCCGGCGACCTCGAGCATCTATCTGCCGCTCCGCACGACGCTCGGCGTCAGTCACTCGCGGCAACTCGGCGAGTTCGACCTGCTGGCGACCGCGTCGGCGTCGATGCTGCGGAAGGATTTCTTCATTCCGTCGGGCGGGGCGGAGCTTGGGTACAGCTGGATCGATGGATACAACGTTGCGTTGCGCGGAGGGTTGCGACGCCCGGTGACCGGCGAGTCGCCGGTGACGGCCGGCGCCGGCATCACCGCGGATCGAGTCTCGATCGACTATGCGCTCGAGACACTTACCGGCGGCCGCGTCGCGCACCGCGTCGGCATTCGCATTCGATAACCATGAATATCACAACTACTAGCCGACGACTGCTGACGCTGTCGACCGTCCTCGCCTGCGCGTGCACGCAAGCCCTCAAGGTCAGCCCGAGCGACGCGCCGACGGTTCTGTCGCACCAGTTGATCAACGCACCGAACCCCGGCGAGAAAGGTTCGTTTGCCGTGAAAACGATGTACTATGGCAGCGGCAACGACAAACGCCGCGCCGAATTTAGAGATTCGGTAACGCTGAAGACGAAGACGGTGGATGCGTCGCCGTTCGTGTCGATGGAGCCGAACGTCGCGAAGGATCGTGAAAAGGACTGGGGCTTCGGCACGTCCAAATTCCCGATCAACGGCCGCGTGTGGTACCCGGCGGGCAACGGTCCCTTCCCGCTCGTGCTGATCGTGCACGGCAACCACGACCCGCTCGACTACTCCGACCCCGGCTACGGCTACCTGGGGGAGCTGCTCGCGAGCCGCGGATTCATTCTCGTGAGCGTCGATGAGAATTTCATCAACGGTAGCCTGCGGGGCGAGAGCGACGGACGCGCGTGGATGCTGCTCAAGCACCTCGAGGTGTGGAAGCGCTGGAACGACAGCACCGCGGGGCCGTTCTCGCACAAAGTGGACATGAACAACATCGGCATTATGGGCCATTCGCGCGGCGGCGAGGCCGTCGGCATCGCGGCGGCGTTCAACCGGCTGTCGCACTACCCCGACGATGCCAACATCAAGTTCAATTTCAATTTCAACATCAGAGCCGTGTTCGCGATCGCGCCGGTCGACGGACAGTATAAACCGGCCGGTGTCCCGACGCCGATCGAGAACGTGAACTACATGGTCATTCACGGTTCGCACGACGGCGACGTGTCGTCGTTCGGCGGCCTGCGCGCGTTTCAGCGCATCAAGTTCACCGACGGGAAGCCGTGGTTCAAAACCGCGTGGTACGTCTACCGCGCGAATCACGGGCAGTGGAACACCGTGTGGGGCAACAAGGACAACGGGCCGCGCAGCGGTCGCTACCTCGACCTTCGCGGGCTGATCTCGCCGGACGAGCAGCGACAATTCAGCAAAGTCGTAATCAGTGGTTTCCTCGAGGCGACGTTGCACGGCAAGTCCGAGTATCTGCCGATGTTCCGCGATCACCGTCTCATCGGTGCGTGGCTGCCGAAGACGATGTACATCACGCGCTTTCAGGAGAGTGGGTTTTCACCGCTCGCGACGTTCGACGAGGACGTGGATGTGACTACGGGCTCGGTTCCCGGCGTGACCATCTCAGGGGACAGTCTCGCGACGTGGAAGGAGAATCCGCTCAATCTCCGCAGCGGCGCCAACGATCCAATCAACACGAACGCCGTCACGCTCGGCTGGAACAATCACATTCGAGGCGACGACACAACGAAGCTCGGCAAGGCGGCGTCGTACACCATTGCGCTGAGCGATTCGCTTGTGAACGCGCTGCACGTTGGCGACACGTCATCGATCTACATGTCAATCGCTCCGACGTCCGCCCGGCCCGGCCCGAGAGCGCCGGCCCGCGATACGACGAAGAAGGCAGACAGCACGAAGAAAGACAGCAAGAACGCCGCACCAAAGCCGCCGCCGAAGAAGGATGTCAAACCCGATTCGACCCCGGTGGATTTCACGATCGAAATGACAGACGCATCGGGACACATCGCGCGATTGCCGATCACCAGGTTCGGCGTTCCGCGACGGCCGCTCGAGATTCACATTCTGCGTCGCGCGGATGAAGAGAAGCAACGCTATCCAACGCAGTATGAACTGGTGCTTCAGACTTATGTGATGCCGCTCGCGGATTTTGCAAAGGCCGCGCCCGGTTTCGATGCCTCGCACTTGCGATCGATCAGGATCGTGTTCGACAAGCTCGTGGCGGGAACGATCGTCGTGGATGATATTGGCGTGTCATCGAAGGCTGGCCCGTTCACTGCGGTGGAGATGCCGTAGGGTGAACGACGCGTAGGACGTCTGGACGCAGGGGGGCGCATGTTTGGTGTTGTCATGCGCGCGGGAGCGGCGGTCGCTTTCGCACGAGGCATCTTGCTCGCACAAGGGCCATTCGCTTCGCCGGTCTCACCCGCCGACTCGGCGCGAATCGTACGAATGGTTCGCGCCGAGCAGATGGGGTTCGAGTCATTTCGCCGGAATCGGTTGCCGGAACAGTCAAGTGGCGGAAGCGTCGATCACTGCGACGCCCGCATCGGCAGATACTGCTATTGGCGCGGCGACGATGACGACGAACAAGCGCCGCCCGAAAAGCCTGCGATCCGCGATCGGCGCAACACACTGCTCGCCACCCTCGACACGGCCGCGCACACGCTGACCGGCGATGGCTGGCTTGCCGGACAGAACGTGCGCTACCTCGTCGAAGCCGACCGAATCGACGACGCGCTCCGGTTTGCGCGCCGCGACTGCCGCGCGGAGTCGTACTGGTGTTTCGCGCTGGCGGGCTTCGCGGCGCACGCCGGCGGCCGGTTCGCCATCGCAGATTCGGAGTTTACTCATGCGCTCGCGGCAATGGACGCCGCCGAACGCGCGTCGTGGCTCGACGTCGAATTGCTGTTGACCGACGATCTCGCCGATCGGTTCAAGAAAGTGGCGCCAGCGGATCGCGAACCGTTCGTGCGACGCATGATGTGGCTCGGCGCTCCCCTACTTTCCATCAGCCCAACCGATCTCTTCACCGAGCATCTCGCGCGGGTGACACGAGCGCGGATCGCGGAGCATTCCGCGACGCCCGACGGCACCGCGTGGGCCGACGATGTTCGCGACGTCATGGTCCGCTACGGATGGCCGCGCTGGTACTCACGCACGCGTCCCGACGTTGGGTCGATGCGCGAGCCGCAGATCACTGGTCACGACGAAGGCATGCCGTACGATTTTCTTCCGCGCGCCCGCCTTCTGGACAGCGTGACTGTGGCGCAGCGCGAAGATTGGGATCTCGACGACCGACATGCGGCAACCGGCTACGCGCCGCGGTATGCACGGAGCGTGCACGACGTGCCTCATCAGATCGCGCTGTTTCGGCGCGCTGATTCGACCCTTGCCGTCGCGGCATGGGATGCACGACGGGACACGACGCTCATCGGACGGTCGCTCGATGCCGCCCTCGTGCTCTCGTCAGACGCCGACCATTCCAGCATGTCGCGAGCTCCGAACTCGAAAGCGACGGGGAGAATCTCGACGATTGGCGTCATCGATTCGGGGATCGTCAGCCTCGAGCTGCTCGCGACGGACGACAGGCGCGCGGCGCGCGTTCGCGTCGGAGTGCCACGCCCGCCAACCAGCGCGATGCAACTCTCCGATCTCTTGTTGTACGTGCCAACGGGCGACGCTCCGCTCACCCTCGACGCCGTGCGCGACAGCACATTGACCAGCGAGACCATCCCCGCGTCCCGCTCGGCGGGTGTGTACTGGGAGGTGTACGGATTGATGCTGGGCGACGGCCAGGTCCACTACACGCTCACGGTCGAGCAGGTGGGCACCGGGCTGCTCCGGCACATTGCCGAAGCGCTGCGCTTCGCGGATCCGACGACCGCGCTTCGAATTCAGTGGGATGAGGTGCCGCAAGTGACGAACGGGATCGCAGGCCGAGGTGTCCGGGTCGATTTCACGCAGCTCAGAACCGGTCGATATCGGCTTCAGCTCGCGGTAAGCGCAGGCGACAGAACCACACAAGCCTTTCGGGTTGTTGAAGTTCGCTAAACCCACACCGCTCGGGGCGCCATCAAAATTGAGTGCGGCGCGGTGCTGGTTTTGGTTAGACCGAATGCCCGGATATGCATTTCCGCGTGTCATTCATTGGCCTAAGGGCAGTTGCGGAACAAACTGTCTCGCGAGTTGCCCATTGCAGGGCTCGTCTCCGACCCGTAACATGCCTCATGGGTACCAATCTAAGAGACGAGTCCGCGACGGTTTCCGGCGGGCGACCTGTTGAGCGTTCTATGAACGCGATTCGCAGCATCGTGCGCGCGCTGCGAATCAACACGAGGGCAATCGAATTAAAGATGGGCATTAGTCTGGCGCAACTCTTCGTGCTGCAACAACTCGATGAGGCTCCCGCGGATTCTTTGAACTCGCTCGCGGAGCGCACCGCCACGCACCAGAGCTCCGTATCCGTGGTCGTGCGCAGACTCGTCGATCACGGTTATGTGTCACGCACGGCGTCAGTCGCGGACAAGCGACGCGTGGAAATCGCGCTCACAGACACTGGACGGACTCTCCTGAGTGAAGCGCCGGTGACGATCCAGTCGCAGCTGATGTCGGCGATGCGAACGATGACGGCTGACGATCAGAAGCTGCTCGCGGATCTCCTCGAGCGGTGGCTCCACGCAGCAAAAATCGATTTCGCGAGTCCGCCAATGCTCGGAGAGGAAGACGGGAACGGGCAACCGTAGTCGCGTTTCAGACTCTCACAACCCACTCACTCGCGAACGACCGGCACGTCCTGTCGTTCGCGTTTTGTTTCCGGTTCTGGCGACCAGTGCCGCTGTCGGGCGATCTCGATGCCGGAGATGCAGGTCATCAGCCACAACAATCCCGCGGCGGCGCCGGCGGTCGCGTCGCTCACGTAGTGTTGGCCGAGGTAGAGTCGGCTGATCGCAATCGCTGCAACCATGGCGATCGCCGCGGCGATCACTGCGGTGCGTTTCGCGGCGCTCTTCAGAAATGAACTCGCGAGGTACGCCAGCATTCCGTACCCGACGAGCACACCGAGCAAATGACCGCTCGCGAGCCCGGTTCCCCAGTCGATGAGCACGACGTCGGCGAACGGCAGCTCCGACCGTCGCACGACGAATCGAAGCGCCGCGTCGAGCACCGATCCGCCGATGAATGCGGCGGCCCACCCGGCGAGCTCGAGACCCTTTCGGCGAATCGCGTAGATAAAGCCGCCGCCAAAGAGCAGAAGCGTCATTGCGCCGCGAGCGCCGAAATTCGAGATGACGCCAAACGCGTTCAACGCGGCGGGCGCGGCGGAATCGCGGAGGCGTGCCGCGACCACGACGTCAAATCGCGTGAGCGGCGAACTGTCGACGAGACCTTCGGTGATCGAGGCGAAAATTCCGATTGCGGCGAGACTCACGAGAAATCCAGCGAGCAGATGAATCGTGAGATATTCGCCGCGCGCATACCGCCGCCACACGCCAAACGCGACGGGATGGTGCGCTCGAATTTCTTCGGTGCGCGCGGAGGTCGAGGCGCGAACCCAACGTTCGTCGAGCGTCTCGACGACGGTCTCGCGATTCCGCGAAAACCATCGCCACAGAAAGACGACCATCGTGACCAGCGCGATCAGGAGCGCAACGAGCAGGCTGACGCGGCCGATGTAATGCACGAGCCGCGGGAGATTTCGGCCGAAGACGTAGCCGAGGAGGCTGAACGTCACGACCCAGATGGCGCCGCCCAGTGCGTTGTTCAGCGCGAACACGCGCATCGGCATCGCCGACAATCCCGCGAAGATTCCGACGAAGCTACGCACGAAAGCGACGAATCGCCCGAGCAGCACGGTATTGGCGCCGTGATCGTCGAAGAACCGCTGGGTGCGCTCCAATCGCTTCGGCGTAAGTCCCACCCATTTGCCGTAGCGAGTCAGCGTGGCGTGGCCGTTGCGCGCGCCGATCCAATATCCGAGGTGGCCGCCGCCCACGGTGCCGAGCACCCCGGCGATCACCACGCCGACAATCGAGAGCGTGCCGCGGCCCGCGAGCGCAGCGGCAGTGACGAGCGCCGTTTCGCCGGGGACTGGAACGCCGGCCGCCTCGATCACGAGAAAACACGCGACCAAAGCATAGCCATAGTGGGCAACCCACTGGCTTACGACATCGAGCATTCGCTGCGGTAAAGGGTGGGATGGGAAGTTGAAAGCTCGACGGGCAGCGCGAAACTCACAAGCACTAGTCTTCCACCTGCGCGCGGGATATACGAATGTTACGAGTCATCCTCCTCAACATATCGGTACATGCTCGAAATCCTGAATTTGCAGAGTCTCGAACCACTCGCGCGCGATCGGCTCGATCCCATGCTCTACGATTACATCGCCGGCGGCGCGGGCGATGAATGGACGCTGGTCGAGAACGTCGCCGCGTGGTCGCGGGTGCAGATCATGCCGCGAATGCTGCGCGGCGTGGCCCATCGCTCGCTGGAGACCACGGTGCTCGGCACACCGGTCTCGTTCCCCGTCCTCGTTCCACCGATGGGCTTTCATGGCCTGTGCCATCTCGACGCCGAGGCTGCAACGGCCGCCGCAACCGCCGCTGAAGGCACGATCTTCTGCGCGAGCACGGTCTCGAACGTGAGCATGGAAGCGATCGCGGCCGCGTCCGGCGGCCCGCGGTGGTTTCAACTCTACGTCTACAAGGACCGCGGGATCACACGCAGTCTCGTCGAGCGCGCCGCGGCAGCGGGTTTCTCCGCGCTCTGTCTCACGGTCGACACGCCGATCGCGGGCAACCGCGAGCGCGACAAACGCAATTCGCTCCGCATGCCGGCGCATTTGCAGCTTGGAAATTTTCCGCAGGATCACACCGACCAGCACCATCAGGGCACGGGTAAAGGTTCGTCGCTCGCCCAGTATATCCACTCGCAATGGGATTCGTCGCTCACATGGAAGGACGTTGAGTGGTTGCAGTCCATCGCACCGATGCCGATCGTCGTCAAAGGCGTTCTGGCCCCGGCCGATGCGACGCTCGCGGTGGAGCACGGTGCGAAAGCGGTGATGGTCTCGAACCACGGCGGACGACAGTTGGACTCGGTTCCGGCGCCGATCACCGTTTTGCCGTGGGTGGTCGACGCGGTCGGCGAAAAAGCGGAGGTCTACCTGGATGGTGGGGTTCGTCGAGGCATCGATGTTCTGAAGGCACTGGCGTTCGGGGCACGCGCCGTGCTTGTAGGACGTCCAGTGCTGTGGGGCCTCACGCTCGATGGCGCCGATGGCGTACGCGCGGTGCTTCAGCATCTAAAAAGCGAGCTAGACGCTGCGATGGCGCTGAGCGGCTGCGCGAAAATTTCCGATATCACACGCGATCTCATCACGAAGGTCTCATAGACTCACATGCCGCCAATCTCGTTGGACTCGCCGACGACCGCGCTCGTCGTGATCGATCTGCAGCAGGGCATCGCCGGTTCGCTGACGGTGCCATACTCCGCGGCCGACGTCGTGTCGCGTACCGCGCGCGTCGCCACGTACTTTCGCGAACACCACGCGCTCGTCGTGCTCGTGAACGTCGATCCCGGACCGGCGGGTGTACTCTTTCCCCGAGCAATTACAGATATCGAAAGACCGCCCATGCGCCCCACGCCGGATTGGGCGGATCTCGTTCCCGAGCTCGGCGCGACGGACACCGACATTCGTGTGACCAAGCATCAGCCCGGCGCGTTCTACAATACCGATCTCGAAACGCAGCTTCGCCGACGCGGAATCAC
>JBDTAE010000147.1:0-5284 GCA_039924785.1 Gemmatimonadaceae bacterium
CCCGCCCGGCCGCCTAAAACGCGGTCGACCAACCCAGCGTCGACCCAGACAGCCCGGCGCCGACCTGAAAGTGCTCCACGGTCCCGAGGAAGATGCGGTCGATCCGCGGCGTCGGGTGCGAGTGCGAGTAGTCGACTATGCGCCAACCGTAAAACGTGCCGAGGATCGCGCCGGCAACGACATCGCTCGCCCAATGTTGTCCGAGGTACATGCGCGACAGTCCAGGCGTGAGCGCCAATGCGTACGCCGGAACAGCCACCCACCACGTCGCACCGGGCGCGCGCGCGTGCGTCTCCGCGACGAGGGCGGACGCGGCCGCAAAGCCCGACGACGAGTGAATCGATGGAAATGCGCGGTCCTTGAAATTCGAAAACCCTTTAAAGAAGTTGAACTTGTATTGGTCGCTTCCCTCGGGCGTCTGGTCGAGTGGACGCTCCCGGCCGAGGGGCCCGCGAATAAGCTGAGCGGTGAGACTTGCCGCCGCGACGGATTCCGCCGTGTGAAACGCCACGTCAGCCACCGTCTTGGAGCCGACCAGCCGTCCCAGCACGTAGACGCCGAGTCCACCGACCGTGAGGGTCGTTTCGTTTATGTGCGTGAACGTTGTTGCGGCCCGCTCGCCAGCCCTGACGTGCGCGAGCGCCGTGTCCCGAAAGAAACGCTCGATACGCTTGTCGAAAACGCTGAGGCCCGCGCTCACCCCGACGAATGCGCCGGCGACGATCAGGTCCTTCCCGACGAAGAATGTCTTTTGGTCGGTGTCGGTCGACTGTGCGCCCAGGAGCGACGGCAACAGGCAACAGCCCGCGAGGATAGTCGTGCGTGTCGATCGATTCACAGCGGCGTCCATTGAGAATGTCCGCGTCAGCTAATAGCACTGGTTGTGCCGCCGTGGCCCGCATGTCTCTATTTCAGACTGGTTCTCGCAGGTCTCGCCAATGAGATTCCCTCGCAACCCAACGGGCAAAAGAGCGAGCGACGACGCATGGAGCCGAAGGACCTGACGAGCTACATCGGCCTTGCGGCCGTCTACCTCATGAGCACCAACGTGCTGTTGGGGTTGCTGATGGGTGCGCGGTACAATACATGGAAACGCTGGCCGCACCGCCGCATCAACGTTCTCAAATTTCACAACTGGACCGCGTACATCGCGCTCGGGCTTGCGCTCCTGCATCCGATTCCGCTGCTGTTCCTCCACAAGCCGCGTTTCAGGGTCGTCGACATCCTGTATCCGGTATCGTCGCCGGAGCAGCCGGTCATCAACTCGCTTGGCGCAGTTGCCCTATATTTGTTGATCTTCACGGTGATCACGTCGATCTACCGTGCGGACATCGGTCGCCAGCGGTGGAAACCGCTGCACTATCTCACCTATTTGCTGGCGACGCTGTTCATCGTGCACGGGTCGCTCACGGACCAGCACCTCGACAATTCGCCGATGGATCTGCTCGACGCCGAGAAGGTTGGAATCATGGCGTGCGGCCTCGTGATTCTGATTGCGACGATTTTGCGCTTCCGCTGGACGCTGAAACACCCCAAATTCAAAACATCGGAATGACGGTTCTCTCATAGTTCAGGCCGGTTCAACGACAAACGGGCTGGGCTGGGTCCTTGGCACTATCTCTGCCAAGTACCACAGTGGAAAGGAGGCAGAGCCATGTCGATGCGAACGTTTATGGACGCGGAAGGAAAGGAGTGGCAGGTGTTCGACGTCGTGCCGCGGATCGAAGAGCGGAGGACGTACGATCGCCGGCTGTCTCAGCCTCGAAATTCGGTGTCCGACGACCGCCGCGGGAATGACCGCCGCGTGACGGTTGGGCGGCGTTCGCCGTTGGCCGCCGTCAACTCCGGTTGGCTGTGCTTCGAGCGAGCCGCGGGGACCGAGCGCCGACGCCTGATGCCGATTCCGGCGGACTGGCGAAAGTGCGGCGATGGGACGCTGGACGGGTATTGCCGGGAGGCGCGTGAAGTGCGCCGAGATGCCGTGAGTCTAGGCGAGTTCGCGGGTCGCGACCGGCGCTAGCTGAAGCGCTACCTGGGCGTTCGATGGCAGGACTTGACGCCGCCCAAACCGCGCGGCGTTTCCATCTCAACGACCAGCGACTACTCGGCGGCGCTGAGTAGCGTTGCGATTCGGTCGCGCACCGCGCGCCTCATCGGCGTCGCGACACTGCTTGCGACTTCACGAACTCGCCGGTCTTGGCGCGCGGCGTCGGCTGCGGACAGGAGAAGTGCGCGGAGTTGTCGGCGGCGTCCGTCAGGGGCGTCGCTCAGATGTGCGCTCGCGTGCGCGACGCTAGGTGTCGTCATGCCGTTCTTTGCCACTGGCGTCGGTCGTGATAGGTGGTGCCCGTGCCGCTACCCAAGGCAAGCAGAGTGCCGTTGATGAGTATCGACCGCTGACGCCCCGAGATTAGCTTCCTTGCATGGAATCGAACCGCCCTCGGGGCTGAATCAGGGTCTACACCACCAGAGACCCTCGAAGGCTGGTATTCGTTGCACCAGATCTTCCGTCGACAGGGCTCTTCTTGCCGCAACGAGACCGGCTCACTCGACCGGTGCGGCACATCCTTCCGCGGGAACATCGGTCGGCGATCGGGTCGGCCGCGGACACGGTGGATGGGAGTGCGATCGTCTCGTTGATCGTGTTCGAAAGCGGATGCGATGGTCGTGCATTTCCGCTGTCGTTGGACCAACGCAGCAGTTTGATGCGAGCGCACGGCACCACCCTGTTCGCCAAGGATCCACTCGACTTCAAGCGGCTCGTGACGGACATGCGGTTCGATGGTGAGCGCGAAGTACGCGGACTTCGGCGACGTCTATGTCGGCACGTTGGTCCCCGACGGAAACCTCGCGGGGCTGCTCGAAACCATCGCGGGCTGACCCTCGTACGGACCTTCGACCCGCACACAGAGGCTTGGCGTCATGCTGTCGATGATCCGTTGGTTGGTGCTCCGCTTTGCGGCGCTTCGGTGGCTGTTCAAGCTCGGCGGGCTGGGATTCCTGATCCCGATCGCGCTCCTGCTCAAGACGGTCGGCCTGCCGATCCTCGCGATCCTGTCCGTCATCGGCCTGCCGATTCTGGCGCTCCTGTTCATGTTCGGGCTGCCGGTGATTCTCGTGCTGGTATTCGGCGGAATGCTGATGGGTCTCATCGGCATGGTGCTCGCCATCGGCGTCACGGTTCTCAAATTCGCGCTACTCGTTGGCGTTCCTGTCTGGCTGACCGTTCAGGTCGTGCGCTGGGTCAAACGACGCAATTGCGGGTGGGATGACGATTCCGATTCACACGCGCCGCCTCCGCCGCCGCCACCAGCTCCGTCACCCGTTTCGGCTGACGCTCCGGTGACGCCGCCAGATGCGGCCGCGGCCGCCGAGCCGGTCATGCCGCCAACGCCGGACGCACCCGACAATCCGCCAGGCTGGGAACCCGCGTAACTCACTCGCGAGGCTTACATGTTCGCCCTGATCAAGGTGTTGTTCTTCGGCGCGTTTGGTCTGCTCGTCTTGGTGCCGTTGGGAATCGTGCTCGCCGTGGTCGGACTGCCGATCGTCGCGGTACTCGGCCTGCTGGCGCTGCCGGTGCTTCTCGTGCTGTTTCTCGTCGGGCTGCCGTTCCTCATCATCTTCGCGACCGTGATCGGCTTGCTTGGCGCGGTGTTCGGTGTGCTTATGGCGTTCCTGTCGGTCGGGATCGTCGCGCTCAAGGTCGCCATTCTGGTGCTTGTTCCGCTCATCATCCTGGGCTGGGTGCTCCGCGTGATGTTCGGCCCGTCGTCATACTCGGGCGGAATGAGCGTTCGTTAAACGCGCGCGAGGGGCGTTTATCGACCGGCGACCGCAGCCGGCGACAGAACGACCAATTGCCCGTTCATCATCGGCGTGTGCGCTGCGATGCTGCAAAGAAACGTGAAGATGCCGACGTGGCGCGCGACGTACTGCGCGTGGGTGACCGACTGCGGCTTGAGCGCCACCGCGAGATCCGGAAGGACGAAGGAGTGATCGTCGTCCTCAGGATTTATGAATGAGAAATTTATGGTGTCTCCCTCGACGACCGTGATCGTGCTCGGGGAGAATCCGTAGACCTCCTTTCCGTCGAGCACGCCGCCTTTGGCAAAGTCGGCGGCGAGGAACGGAAACGTCTTCGCCTGTTCTTTGACCAGGAGTGGGACGGTCGTAATGGTAATCGAGCGGGCGACGGGCTTGTAGCGCGGAAGCAGTGGGGGATCGACTTTTGCACAGTCTGCCAGTAGCGATGCGACGACGGTGCAAGCGATCAGGCGTGGTAACAGCATGGTCTAATGCTACGTTCGGACCGCGCAGAAGTCAGGGAGACCATCCTATCAGCCTGAGTGCTCGTACCCTACCCCGCACCAGGTCCATTCGAAATTCGGCAATTGAGGCCGCGGCGAGCCTATGGACGCAATGAGGAACATCCTGCTCCGCGATTTGCCGCGCGACGCGTACGCCGAGATCGAACCACTCTTCCAAGGCCGCGCATTCGACCGCGCCGAGCGACTGCACGGTCCGGGCGAGCCCATTCACGATCTCTATTTCCCGCTCGACTGCCTCGTTTCGATCACCGTGACCATGAGCGACGGGCGGACCGCCGAGACCGGTGTCGTCGGTAGTCGCGAGGTCGTCGGCATCAACGCGTTCATGGGGGGAAGGGAAACGACACAGACGGAATATGTGATTCAGATTCCTGGCGATGCCATCCGCGTGCCCGCGGCTCCGCTTCTCCGCCTGTTCGATCGGCATAAAGGCGTGCGTGACGTGTTACTCAAGTACACACAGGCGATGCTCGCTCAGTTGACGCAGAACGCGGCGTGCAATGCGCTACACAGTCTCGAGCAGCGATACGCGCGATGGTTGCTCGAGGCGCGCGATCGGATCATGAGCGACGAGTTGCGGCTCACGCAGGAGTTCATTTCACAGATGCTGGGTGTGCGTCGAGCGGGGGTGAGCGAGGTTGCTCACAGCTTCGAAGCGCTTGGCGCGGTGAGTCAGAGTCGCGGCCGCACGCGGATTGTCGACGGCGGGCGATTGGAGGCGGCGTCGTGTGAGTGCTATCGTGTTCTGGCGAATGAGTACGACCGGCTGTTGGGAACGGGGGCTGTGGAAGCAGTCTTGGCGTCGCTGGCGCGGACAGCAGCGCCGAATCCGGTGCTGCTCTGACTTCACGAGGTTGCCGGGCAGGTCCGATGCGGCTAGACTATGCGTCTGGCCGCGAAGGCGAGCGGCGGGACGTAGCGCAGTCCGGTAGCGCACCTGAATGGGGTTCAGG
>JBDTAE010000148.1:0-8966 GCA_039924785.1 Gemmatimonadaceae bacterium
GATCCACTCTCGGTGCGGGCGTTGAAGCTATCCGTCAGGTTGATGACGAAGACGTGGTCGTGCGAATCGACGGCCACGCCGACCGCCGAGCCGAGGATCCAATGGTTCGGCATCGGCTTTGGCCAGAGGGGGTCAACCTGGAAAATCGGCGCGGTGGCGCCTTTGGCGGCGCCAGCGGCCGGCGTCGCCTTCTGCGCGACTGCGACCGTTGCAACCGACGTCACGAGGGTGGTGCCAAGCACGAGACTGCGCCGGTTCATGAGCTCTCCTTATGAGTCGATTTGGATCGACGTCGATATCGTCGCCCGTTGCCGTTCCACGGCTCGAGTCCGCGATGTATAATCGTGCGTCCAGGAGCGACGCGTGATTCTACCTCGCCACAGTCTCGTACGTCTAGGTCTGACCGTCGCATTGGCGATGGGATTTTTGCTTGCGCTTCCGGGTCACCCGTTCGCGCACGACATCCCCAGCCGGGTCACGGTCATTGCCTTCGTCCGGCCCCAAGGCCACGTCCTCCGGATGGTCGTTCGCGTTCCACTCGAGGCAATGCGTGACGTGAACTTCCCGCTGGTCGGGCCCGGCTATTTGGATATTCAAAAATCGGCGCCGCTGCTTGCGGACGGCGCAAAGGTCTGGTTGGCCGGCGACGTCGACCTCTATGAGGGCGACACAAAGCTCCCGCCTCCGCGTATCGTCGCCACCCACGTCTCGCTGCCGTCGGATCGCTCGTTCGCGACGTATGACAGCGCGTACTCGCACACGACCGGCGCGCCGCTTCCGAACGACACGCAGCTCATGTGGAAGCAGGCGATGCTCGACGTGGTCCTCGATTACCCGATCGCCTCCGACCAATCACGCTTCTCGATTCGGCCAACCCTCGCGCGCCTCGGCGTGCGGACAACGACCGTCCTGCGGTTTCTCCCGCCGGGCGGATCGGAGCGCGCCTACGAATACCTGGGCGATCCTGGGCTCGTGCACCTCGACCCACAATGGTATCAGGCAGCGGGCCGCTTCGTCCAACTCGGCTTCGACCACATTCTGAGCGGCATCGACCACCTGCTGTTCATCTTCTGCCTCGTCATTCCGTTTCGAAAGATCCGGCCGCTGGTCGCGATCATTACGTCGTTCACCGTTGCGCATTCAATTACGCTCATTGCGTCGGCGGCGGGATTTGCGCCGAGTGCACTGTGGTTTCCGCCGTTGATCGAGGTATTGATCGCGGCGTCGATCGTCTACATGGCGCTGGAGAACATCGTCGGCGCCAAGCTCCAGCGACGCTGGCTGATCGCCTTCGGCTTTGGCTTGGTGCACGGCTTTGGGTTTTCGTTCGCGTTGCGTGAGTCCCTCCAGTTCGCGGGACGACACCTGGCGATGTCGCTCGTCTCGTTCAACATCGGCGTCGAGCTCGGGCAGTTGCTCGTGCTTGCGTTAGCAATCCCCGCGTTGAACTGGGTGTTCAGTCATGTTGTCGAGGAACGAATGGGAACGATCATTCTCTCGGCGTTCGTTGCGCACACCGCATGGCACTGGATGCTCGACCGCGGCGCCACGCTGAGTCAGTACGAGTTTCAGATGCCGCAGCTCGATGCGGCGTTCGCGGCAAGCGCGATGCGAGCGGGAATGCTGGTCTTACTTATTGGCGGCGCCGCGTGGGCAATGTTCGAGTTTTACGGAAGACTTATGCGTCGCCGGCCGGTCGCCCAGCGAGTGGAGTCAGAGCCGTGAGAAGTTGGAGCACCGTTGTCGCGGCGGCGGTGGCCGTCGCAACCATTGGCGCGGGGGCTTCCGCCCAGACGTCGACCAAAAAGACCGTTGCCAAGGCCTCGGCGCCCCAAATTCCGCCTCCGACGTCGACGATTCTCGTCGGCGTTTACACCGGGGAGCAGGCCGAACGGGGGCGGGAAGTGTATGCGTCGAGTTGCCGGTCGTGCCACACGCCGGTGTCCCATACTGGAGAAACCTTCAACAGGTGGTGGCGCGGGAAGCGTTTGTCCGATCTATTTTCGTTCGTCCAAGTCCGAATGCCCAAGAACGACCCCGGAAGCCTCGCCGCCGAGGATGTTGCCGACGTCGTGTCGTATCTGCTCAAGATGAACGCGATCCCGACGGGCGAGAACGAGATGGTCGCGGACGCGGATTCGTTGAAGAACTTCAAGATCGAACCCAAGCGAAGTGGCAAATCCACCGCAACAAGGAAGAAACCATGAGGCGGCGCAGCATTGGAATGATGGGCATTGCCGGGATCGTCGTGGCCGGCGCGTTCCTGACTTTCGTATCGCAATCAAGCGCTCGGCAGGGCGCGGAGTTGGTCCGAGGCAACAAGCCCGGCGAATGGCGTTACTGGGGCGCCGACGCGTGGAGCACACGCTATTCGGCGCTCGATCAGATTAACGCGAACAACTTCGACTCGCTGCAGGTGGCGTGGCAATGGAACGCCGGCCAATATGGCGAGGATGAGTATTATCGAACGACGCCGCTGTTCGCGAATGGAAGGATTTTCACCGTCGCGACGACGCGCCGCCAGGCATTCGCCATTGATCCGGCAACCGGACAAACGCTGTGGCAGTGGAAGCTCGACGAAGGCATTCGCTGGCAGAAGGCGCCTCGGCAATTCGCCGGCCGTGGTCTCGCGTACTGGACCGATGGTTCGCAGGAGCGTGTCGTCGTCATCACGCCGGGGTATCACCTCGCGTCGATCGATGCAAAGACCGGACTTGGCGATCCGAAGTTCGGCAAAGACGGCGTCGTCGACCTAATGGAGGGTCTCGGTCGCAAGCTCGTTCCGCTTGCCGTCGACGATTCCGGTCCGATCATCATCAGCGAGGGCGCGCCGGCGAGAAAGGCGAAGCCCGGCGAGAAGTGGGATCCGGTCAAGAAGATCGGCGCGGATGGAACGATGGGCATCGATCCGGCCGAAGGACAGATCGCGAACAGCTCTCCCGCGATCGTGGTTGGGGACGTCGTCATCGTCGGCAACTCATCGATGCACGGCTACTTCCCGATTCGTCTGCACAACATTCCGGGCTACATTCGCGGGTTCGACATTCACACCGGCAAACAGCTCTGGAAGTTCAACCTGATTCCCGAGCCCGGCGAATTCGGCGCGGATACGTGGAAGAATGGATCGAAGCCTGGCACGAAAGGCGTCGGCAAGAATGACGCGTGGGCGACGTACAGCGCGGACCCGGATCTCGGTCTCGTCTACATCCCCGTCGGTGAGGGCTTGAGCGACGAGTTCGGCGGCTATCGTCCAGGCGACAATCTCTTCGCGAACAGCGTCGTCGCGATCGATGCGAAAACTGGAAAGCGCAAATGGCACTACCAGATGGTCCATCACGACATCTGGGACTACGATACGCCGATGGCGCCGAACCTGCTCGACATCAACGTCGACGGCCAGCGCCGAAAGGTCATCGCCGCTACGACGAAGCAAGGTTGGGTCTACGTGCTCGATCGCGAGACCGGCAAGCCGATCTGGCCGATTCCGGAAACGCCGGTGTTGCAGAGCGAAGTGCCGATGGAGCAGGCGTCGCCGACGCAACCCGTTCCGAGCAAGCCCGTGCCCTACTCGCAGCAGGGGCTCGTCGCCGCCGACCTGATCGACTACACCCCGGCGATTAAAGATTCCGCATTGAAGCTCGCGCAGAAGTGCCGCATGGGTCCATATTTCATTCCCGCTTCGCCCGAAAACGGAAAGGCGGCGGGCGGCAAGACGGCCCAGTACCGCTGCTCCTGGTACGCGCCTGGCGCGGCGGGCGGCGTCAACATCGACGGTGGCGCCGCGGCCGATCCGGAAACCGGCATGCTCTACGTCGGCGGCCAAAGCGGTTTGAGCACGATCGAGGTCGCGCACGATCCCTGCTCGGAGCACGAGTTCAGCCAGCCGCACAACAGCTGCGGTCAAATCGGTGCGCTTCCGGAGCCAAAGACATCGAAGGGACCGGACACAGGTCCAGGCGACTTCGTTCCGCGCGCGGCGACCTCGATTGGTACCGGGGCGAACGCCGTATCAATTCTCAGATTCAAGGAAGCTGGCGGCATTACCGCCTACGACCTGAACACGGGCGACAAGAAATGGTGGGTGCCGAACGGCAACCTGTGGCGCCAGCCGACCACGAACGATCCGATGTTCGCGGGCATCACGCTGCCCAAGGTTGCGGCGATCGGCGGCCAGCCTGAAGTGATCACGACGAAGACCTTGGTCATCCATGGCACCGGTCGTTCCGGTGCGCCGGGTGGCGGACGTGCCGCTGCGGGCCGGGGTGGTGCAGGCGGCGGTCGCGGTGGAGCGGCTCCTCCGGCGAATCCGCCCAAACTATACGCGTTCGATAAAGCGACCGGCAAGCAGGTCGGCGCAGTTGCGATTCCGGCCGTGAACACCGCGGTGCCGATGACGTTCCTCTATCAAGGCAAGCAGTACATCGTGTTCGCAACGGGGCAGCTCGACCACATCTCGCTCGTCGCGTTGACGCTGCCGAGAAAATAGGCAGCGACCTCGGTCGAGAAACAAGAGCGCTCCGCCGAGATGTTCGACGGAGCGCTCTTCGTTTGCACGGGAAGTCCTGGGCTCATCGTCTGCGCTTCCTACTCGTGTCGCAACGCCGACATCGGATCCACCCGAGTAGCGCGCCTCGCCGGAATGATGACCGCAAGCAGCGCGATGACCGCGAGGACCGCCGGCGCGCCGACGAAGACGCCGACGTCATGCGTGCTGACTCCATACAGGATGGACGAGAGGACGCGCGACAGTGTGTACGCACCCGCCAGTCCGATCACGATACCGACGCCGGTGAGCAACGCGCCTTGCCACGCGACGAGTCGGACGATGTCGGCCTGCTGAGCGCCAAGCGCGACGCGCACACCAATCTCGCGCGTCCGTTGGGCGACGCCGTACGAGAGCACGCCGTACACGCCGACGCCCGCAAGCGCGAGCGCGACGGCGCCGAACACCGTCAACAGAAAGGTGTTGGTGCGCCGCGGCGCCACCGACGTATTGATCACGTCATCCATCGTGCGCAACGCGTAGACCGGCTGATTTCGATCGACGCTACGAACTGCGTCGCGAATGCGCTCCATTGCTGCCCTCGAGTCACCGCCGCGGACCACAATCGACGCGTAGCTCTGCGGCTGCTCAGCCATGGGAAAATACATTTGCTCCGTTGCCGGCACGTCGAGGCCATGATTACGGATGTCTGAAACGACGCCGATGACCGTCCTCAGCTCCGGCCCAAATGCCACGCGCTTCCCGACAGCGTTCTCATTCGGCCACAGTTTTTTTGCCATCGTCTCGTTGATGACGGTAACGCGGTTTGACGTGTCGGCTGTCGCGGGCAGATCGGCCCCGCGAACGGTTGCGCCCATCGTACTGAAGAATCCCGGCGTCGCCATGAGATACGCGCCCATCGCGGTTCGCGTATCGTCGTCCGACACGCCCTCCGGGGAAACGCGAAGCGCGATCCCTCCGGCTCCTTCCATCGGCAACGCACTCACCGCCGCGGCGCTCTCGATGCCAGGCATCGCGGCGAGCCTCGTTACGACGTCGCTCAGGAATGTCGCCGCGGATTGCCTTGGATACTTCGTTTGGCTCAATGTGAGCCTTCCTGTCACGATGTGCGCCGTTCGCATTCCGGTATCGACGCGAAGCAACGTTCGCAAACTCTGAAGCATCAGCCCGGCCCCCACCAGCAGCATCAACGCGATCGATACCTCGGCGACGACCAGTACGCCGCGTGCGCCCGCGCCGCGCCGTCTGCTCGCACCCGATCCACTCTTCAACGCGTCGGCCAAGTCAGGACGCGACGCTCCGACGGCGGGCCACAGTCCGAACACGAGACTCGTCATTGTCGCGAGCAGCAGCGTGAAGCCCAGCACGCGTGCATCAACGCGCGGAGGAGCCACGCCAGCCAACGCCGGTGGAAGCGCGGCGGTGAGTCCGCCGAGGCTGATTTTGGCGACGACGACCGCGGCGATTCCACCAGCGAGCGACAGGACGAGGCTTTCGACCAGCAGCTGCCGGACGACGCGCCCGCGGGTGGCTCCCAACACGGTCCGGACGGCGAGCTCTCGCTCTCGCATCGACGCGCGCGACAGCAGCAGATTTGTCACGTTCGCGCACGCGATGAGCAGCAACAGTGCTGCGCTCGCCATGAGGATCAGCAACGCGGTACGCCGATCGCCAATGAGGGTTTGCTGAAGCGGCTGCACCAGCTGCTCGGGCGGCAGCGTACTGCGCGCGCCACTGAGAAAGCGATGTCTGATCACGTCGGCGCGCGTCGCCGCTGTCGCGACGGTGGCTCCCGGCGCGAGGCGTGCGACGACCTTCGCCGGTAGGAAGTTTCGGAATGCCGGCATGACCTCGAACCCGAACGGCAGTTGCAGCGGAATCCACAGGTCCACGTCGGACGGAAACTGAAAATCGGCCGGCATCACGCCGGCGACGATGTACGACACATCGTTGAGCTGCACTTTCTTTCCAACGATACGATCGTCGCCGCCGAACTGTGTTTGCCACAAGCGGTGTGAGAGCACGACGGATTTCTCTCCGCCCTTCTCAAATTCCTCATGCGAGGGCGAACGCCCGAGAATCGGGTACCGCTCGAGCGTCTTGAAAAAATCCTCTGTGACGTAGGCGATGTTCACTCGAGACGGCTCGCCTCCTCCGTTGAGATTGAGGCCGCCGCTCGCGTACGCCGCAACGCGCTCGAACACCGCAGGTTCCGCCTGCAAATCGCCAATGCGCGGCGACGATTGCGACTGGCCGGCTTCAAACACGGAGGGAAGGTCGATCTCTCGGAGCGTGACGAGACGGTCGGCGGCCGGGAAGGGCAGCCCGCGAAGAAACGCCGCGTCGACAGCGCTGAAGATGGCGGTATTTGCTCCGATGCCAAGTGCCAGGACGAGTATGACGGTGATACTGAATCGCGGCGTGTTCTTCAGTTGGCGCAGCGCGTAACGAACGTCCTGCAGCAGGTCGTGCAGCATGTCGGCTCTCCTCGCCTGGCGGAGCAGGCGCGTATCGTGTTCGCGAAGTTCGTGCGCGATGACCGCCGGGTCGCCAAAGCGACTAATGGCCGCGTCGCTGGCGAGTTCGGGCGACAATCCGTGCGCGATGAAATCCTGTCGCCGCATCTCGATGTGATAGCGAAGCTCATCATCTATGTCCGCATCGACGTTCGGTCCCCAGAACCGCAGGTACCGTCGCCAGCGGGCCTGCTCCGGCCGGCTACGCAAGCGACGGCTCCTGCTGCAGCACCGACGTGACGGCGCGCGCGAACGTCAGCCATTCAGTCGCATCGGCGCGGAGGTGCGTGCGGCCCGATCGCGTGAGTTTATAAACGCGGATGCGGCGTCCGGTGTCGGACACCGACCAGCTCGACGTCACCCAAGCGCGATCCTCGATCCGCCGCAGCGCAGGATACAACGATCCTTCTTCGATCAGGAGCGAGCCTCTCGTGACGTCCTCGATCCACCGGGCAATGCCGTACCCGTGAAGATCCTGCAGCATGAGGGACTTCAGAATCAGCAGGCTGAGCGTGCCCTGAAGCAGATCACCTTTTTCGCGAGCCATGGAGCAATCCGTTTGAAGACACACGAGTGTACTACGCTAGGCATAGTCTTGCAAGGTATGATCGCGACCTGTCCGCTCCGGTCCGTTTCAATCGGCATTCTGTCGTGTCTGGGGAACCGTGTCGCCACTCGAGCTGCCTCGCGTGGTTCTGCGATTCTACAACTGCGAACGCGGACTGTGACGGACTCTAACGGATAAACGCGGAGACGACGTCACGGCCGGAAGCAATGGCGCCCGTGGCGCATCTCGAACGTGCAGTCCCTTGCGACACTCTACGACTGGAGCAAGCTCGACGTGTGCTCCCACCTGGCAGCTTGCAATGAAGAAATGAAATGCACGAGCGTAGGTCGAAGAGCGCGTGCCTCGTGATCTGAAGACAGCCAGTTCCCCAAACGCGGTCTCTGCGTCCGTCCGCTCCATTCCGTTCAAGTCCACACGCAACTCGGCGCCGGCTTTCTCGAGCGAGTGTATGCGAACGGAATGGGTGCGATCCTGCGAGGCGCTGGAATAAAAGTCGCCCGCGAAGTGGGCTACGAGATCCTGTACTACGGAGAGCTCATTGGCCGCTATCGCGCCGATCTTGTCGTAGGCGAGCGGGTCATCGTCGAGGTGAAGGCGGGAAAAGCCATCGACGCAAGCATGCGCGCACAACTCTACAACTACCTGCGCGTCTCCGGCCTGCACGTCGGACTGATCATCAACTTCTCAACGTCTGTCGACTTCAAGCGGGTGATCTGCACCAACCACCGGCGCGGCTGCGCTATTGCTTCACGTATCGCCTGAGTCCGGGCGGTCCCTGCACCTGCGCGCCGTAGATCACACCTCGCGGATCCACGGCAACCCCTTCCGCCGAGCTGGTGTTCGTCGCCGTTTCAATAGGATCAGGAATGAACGCGCGCACCGACCCGTCCTTCGCGCTGCCAACCCGAATGCCGCGCTTCCACTCGCGCGCCTTACCGCTGCCGACGGACTGCGATTCCGAATCCGCGACATAGATATTATCCTGCGCGTCGATGAAGATTCCGCTCGGCCGGCTGAATTGGTACCAGGTGTCCAGCAGTTTCCCGGTGTTTGAATCGAGAATCTTGATGCGATTGTTTCCGCGATCGCCAACGAACAACCGTCCCTTCGAATCCATCGCGAGCGCGTGGGGCTGATCCCATCCGTCCGGATCGTGGCGCACCGTGTCGCCCCAGATCGCCATCAGCTTGCCGTCTTTAGAGAATTTGTAAATGCGCGACGTGGCGCCCGGCGACGACTGATGCCCTTCCGCCACGAAGATCTCGCCGTTTGGCGCAACGAGGACGTCGTTCGGTTGGAAGAAGTAGTCCTGCCCGCGCCCGCCGCCCGCCGTGCCGAGCGTCATCAACAGCTTTCCATCCGGACTGAACTTGTAGAC
>JBDTAE010000149.1:0-11204 GCA_039924785.1 Gemmatimonadaceae bacterium
TCTATTGCTGACAGCGGGCGAACGGGCTATCCGGCTTCCCCTTGTCCACCGCGAGCCGATGATCCAAATCGCCCACCTTGACCGCGATGTCGAACACCAGCTTGTCGACGCGCGCCATGTGCTCGTAGCGAATGTATTCCGGCTCGTCCGTCACCTGGTGATAGTCCGCATGGCCGCCCGTCGTGAAGAAGATGACTGGAATGCCGTATCGCGCGTAATTCGCATGATCGCTGCGACAGTAGATGTTCTGCGCGTGACCGTTCGCGTCCATCGAATAGTCAAACGTGAACGGCGTGGGTTCCGTCGTGTTCACCTGCTCCGCGATGTCGCCAAGCTCGGTGGAGAGTCGCCGCGAGCCGACGAGCTGCAGATAGTTCGAGGCCCCGAACAACTCTTGGTTCTCCTTGCTCTTGCCAGTCACATCGGTCGCTTCGCCTCGACCAACCATGTCGAGATTCAGATCGGCGACGATGGAATCTAGGGGCACCGTTGGGTGATTCGTGAACCACTGCGAGCCCCACAGTCCTTTCTCCTCGCCCATCTGCCAGATGAAGATCAACGAGCGTTTCGGCTTCACGGGGCCCTTCGCGAACGCCTCGGCGATCTCGAGCACCGACACCGTCCCCGAACCGTCGTCGTCGGCGCCATTGCTGATGGAGTCTTTGCGCGCGGGGTAGATCTTCCGCAAGGAATCCTTGATGGCGTTGATGCGTGTCCATTGCTCGGGCGTCGGAGCGCTTGCGCCGCGTGAGTCGGCACCCTCGACACGCGCCACGATGTTGTAGGCTTTCAGCGAATCATGCTCGACGGGCGGCGTTGCATTCGAGACGCCGATGTGGTCCGCGTGCGCCCCGATGACGATATACTCATTCTTGAGCTTCGGATCGGTGCCCGGGAGAATCGCGATGACGTTTCGGGTCGGCGCATTCACCGTTTCCACACGAAGGTCGATCGACGCCGACACGCCCTTGTCGCGAAGCACGGCGCTCTGCACCGGCTTGCCGAGCAAGCTCGCGGCGACTTGCGGCGTCACGGTGAGGTTCAGCGGCGGCGTTCCGCCCGCCGCGCCTCCGCGGCCCCCACGACCTCCGCGTCCGTTCTGTTCGTCCGGATGCTGGGCGGCGTACGCGGCGCGCCCCTCATCTTGCACGGTGTCGTTGAGCGTGGCCTGGAATCGCGCGCGAGGCAATGACGCATTCACGGTCACGATGGCGGCCGCGCCCGCGAGCGGATTGTTTCCACCACCGCGACCACCAAAGCCGCGACCGCCGCCGCCCGCGCCGGCGAGCATGACGACGATCTTGTCCTTCGCCTCGTCCGCGGAAAGCGCGTTCGTCGTGTCGCCAGCCGTTCCGCCAAAGATCACATCGCCGCTGACTTTGCGATCGGCATTCGCGCCAACGGCGATGAAATCCTTGTTGACGTGGAATACTTTGGAGCCGGCCGTGAGCGACGACGCTGGCGCAACGACGCGCGCGGTCACCGCCAGGTTCTGGAAGTAGGTGCCGTGGTCGCCGGCGGGTTTGAGGCCAAGCTTGCGCACTTCACGTTCGATGTATACGGTCGCACGCATGGCATCGGGCGTCCCTGCTTCGCGTCCGCGCATCGAGTCCGCGGCGTAGATGTAGAGCCGCGTCATCAGGTCGCACGGCGTGATCGCGGCGACCGTCGGTCCGCCTTTGTACGTGACGGGCATTTGGACGCCGGTCACTGCCGGACACTTCTGCTGCGCTGACGCAACCGAGGCGGCGCAGACCAGCAACGCGGCGCTTATGGCTGTCTTGGAAAAGCGTGAAAGGCGTTTCACAGATATCTCGCGGTTCGAGGATTCATCGTAGAACAAGTCTAACAAGCCGGCGTGCACCCCCAATCTCAAGATACGCGCGGCGCACCCTGAGCGTTCCCGCAGCGTAGCGCGCGAAGGGAACTCGGCCAAACGACGGCTCAGGTCCGCATTCTACAGAGCCCGGTGAGACGCCCCCAACAATCCAGTCGGAGACGGCATGCCGGAACGCGAAACCATCAATCGAGCACGGCAGGACATACGGAGGGCCAAATCGGCATCGACGCAGGCGTGCGAGTTCATACGCGAGGAGATGGATCACATTCGCGAGGCAAACACGGGACAGGCTACGCGAGGCAGGCGATCGCGATCGGCCTGTCGAAGGCGCCGCCCGCCGGTGCGAGCCGGCGGACGCTATCGAATCACACCGTCGCCGTCGCGGCAAACTGCGAGTCCGCAAAGATCGACGAGCCGTCGACTGGCGCGAAGCGCGCTTGAAAGAAACGAAGGTGCTCCGGCTCGTACGTGAAGGACAGACCGCGAACACTCTCCCGTTTCTCGAACACTTCGATCACGCTCTCGGCCACCACATCCATGTGCGCCTGCGTGTACACGCGCCGCGGGATCGTGAGACGCACGAGCTCGAGTCGCGGCACGCGATTCTCGCGCGTCACCGGATCGCGTCCCGACGACACGGCCCCCCGCTCCATCGAGCGCACGCCACTCTGCAGATAGAGCGCCGCGGCCAACGCTTGCGCCGGAAACTGATCGCGCGGGACGTGCGGCAGAATCGCCGCGGCGTCGAGAAAGACCGCGTGGCCGCCGATGGGGCGAACGACCGGCACGCCGGCGTCGATGAGCGCATCCCCCAGATAATGGACCTGGCCAATGCGAGTTCTCACATGGTCTTCCTGCACCGACTCCTCGATGCCGAGCGCCATGGCTTCCATGTCGCGGCCGGCGAGGCCGCCGTAGGTGTGCAGCCCTTCGTACACGACGACCAGATTCCTCGCATGCGCGGCAAGTCCCGCATCCCGCAACGCGAGCCACCCGCCGATGTTCACGAGACTATCCTTCTTGGCCGACATCGTCGAGCCGTCGCTCAGCGCACAGATCTCGAGAAGAATTTCGGCGATGGTCTTGTCGCGATGACCGAGTTCCCGCTGCTGAATGAAGTAGGCGTTCTCGACCGCGCGCGTCGCATCGAGAATGATCCGAATGCCACGCGCTTTCGTATATGCGCGAACGAGACGAAGATTCGCCAGACTGATCGGCTGCCCGCCGGCGAGATTGACCGTCGCCGCAACACATACATACGGCACTCGTTCGGCGCCGACCTCCGCCACCACCGCGTCCAGTTTTCCGAGGTCGATGTCGCCCTTGAATGGGTGGTGCGACGCCGCGTCGTGCGCCTCGTCGATGATGACATCGTGGAACATGCCGCCCGCAAGCTCCTGATGCGCGCGGGTCGTCGTGAAATACATATTGCCAGGCACATGGTCGCCCGGCTTGATGAGCATTTTTGAAAGTATGTGCTCCGCGCCGCGGCCCTGGTGCGTCGGAATGACCTCGGGATACCCGTAGAACGACTGCACCGCCGTTTCGAGATGATAGAAGTTGCGCGACCCGGCATACGCCTCGTCACCCAACATCATGCCGGCCCATTGCCGGTCCGACATCGCGCTGTTGCCGGAGTCGGTCAGCAAGTCGATGTAGACGTCCTCGGACCGAAGCAGGAAGGTATTGAAGCCCGCGCCGACGAGCGCGCGCTCGCGATCGGCGCGTGTGAGCATTCGAATCGGTTCGACGACTTTGATCTTCCACGGTTCCGCCCAACTGTGCCTGCGCATACGGATGCCCCTCTGGCAAAGAGTCCGCACAAAGCTGCAGACACCGTCGGGTAGGGACTGTCGGGGACAACCAGCCGCTGCGTCGGGGAAACACGACGCGAGGCTACTTACACTTGATCTGCGTGCGGTCGAGCAAACTCCCGGCGCCGCCCTGAATGCCAACCAAGGCAAGGCCAACGGGGCACGTCGCAGTGTAGGCGATCGAACCCGAAAACACGCTGCCGACGCTCGCTGTCGCCGCCATTGACCCGCCGAACAGCGGACTGCACACGCGCGCGATCATGTCGTTCAAGCCACGCCGCCCGAACCGATGCGGCCGGTAAGGCCAGTCATCACGTAGTTTGCCGGGCACGACAACGTGGAGGGTGATCCGCCCCCTCCGCCAACCGCTGCTGTGGTCGTCGGGGAGCCGAACTCGCGCGCCGCAGGACCGATCGATTGGCAGACGACCTGGAGCGCATCGACGTTCGATCCGCCGCGGACGTTGAGGCCCGTCACGAATTCGCCCGCGCCGCAATCGAGACTGTATGGCGAACCGCCGGAGTCACCGTTCGAGGGGCCGGTTTGCAACGGCGCCGAGCCGTCGAAGTAGAGATTGAACGGGAACGGACTGCTCGTTCCGCTGGGAGTGGTTGCCGAGAGCGTCAGCGATGCGGAGGCGGGAGCGGAGGCGATGTTGAAGTCTCCCGTCATGGTCGAGGCGTCGACCGCCGAGAAGCCGCTCGTCGTCAGCCCGACACCGCCGCCCACCGCGACCGTCGTCGAGCCGCTGACGAAATTGGTCCCCGTGTTCGTGACATGCACGGTGCCAAAGACGGCGTCGATCTCACTCGGCACGGAAGTAATCGTCGGCGGCGGAATTGCCACGTTGAACGACGAGCTGACCGCGCTCACAAGTCCTGGCGAGGTCGAGATGAGCGTGTATCCCGTACCGACGAGACTCACGCTGACACAGGAGAACGTCGCGGTGCCGGACACCGCACTTACCGTCGTCGTACCACGCAGCGTCGCTCCAGACGTTCCGGTTCCAGCGGTAATCGCAATCGTGATCGAACTCGTCGACGTGGTGAAATTGCCAAAGACATCGCTGACGGTCACGGTCATTGCGGGGTTATCGGGGTTCCGGCCGCTCCGTTCGACGGTTGGTGCCCCATGAAACGATCATCAACCGGCCCGGCGCGCCGAAACCGACGGTGATCGGCGTGCTCGTGATGTTGGAAACGCCAGCGCTCGACGCGACTAGCGTGTAGCCACTCCCCGTCTTGTCGATTTTGAGATCGTCGAACGTCGCGATGCCGGCGACGGCGGCCCTTGTTAGAGTTCCGGTAAGCGCCGCCCCGGTTGGCCCACCGCTCAGCGCGATCGAAACAAGATTGGTTGCCGCTGTTTGATTTCCGCCCACGTCCTCGAGCGCGACTCGGACCGGCGGCGACAACGAGACGCCAGATTCGCCGCTCGCGGGGGCGTTCGTCTTGAACTCGATCTTGGCAACGATTCCCGTCAGGACCGTCACCGAGAACGTCGCGCTGCGACCGGGCACCGACGCCACCGCCGACGCCGTTCCAGCAACGGTGCCGAGCGTCATCGTGTTGGACGCCTGACCCGTTGCATCGGTCTTGGTGGCGGCCGACGCGAGTGTGCCGTTCGTCGCCGTCCGCGTCACCGTGACGTTCGCCACCGGGTTGCCGCCGTCGTCAGTCACCCTCACCACGAACGGCGAGAGCACCGAGAGAATGCGCGCGCTCTGCCCTGCTCCAGCAACGATCGTGATGCCCGACGCACTCGCGGCGAGCGCAGTTTCCGGGAACATGGCAGGTGTCAATGCCCATGGGATCGACGCCGCAATTGTTTCGGTACCGTCGCCGCGCCACGCGTGTACGTCACATTCGCGGTTCCGTCCGCGGCACTGACGCTGGTGGTCGACGACAGCGCGCCGCTCCCCGTCGTGCGCGTCCACGTGACGGTCGCACCGGAAGTCGCATTGCCGAATTGGTCGGTCACCTTAACGATCAGCGGCAGCTTGAGAGAACGCTTAACAGTGTCGGACTGCGCGTCGCCCGACCGCGACTCCTCCCACGCCAACGCCGTCGCTCGCAACGACTCTCACCACGCCGGGAAGCGGGAGCGTCGTCCCCGCCTTGCCGGTCTGTCCGCCACCGCCCAGCAACACCAACCCCGAGGGCGCAAGGCTGACGGTGACTGACGCATTGTCGGTTGCACCCGTCGGCGACGTCGCGGTCACCGTCACGGTTCCGCGCCGGCCGGTGGTCGTGAGCGTTCCTGTATTCGAGACCGTGGCAACCGTCGGATCGGACGACGTCCAAATTGAACGGCGTTCCGGCGACGACAGCGCCGGATGCATCGAACGCCGACGTCGTGAACGTCACGGTCGCCGGAGCCACCACGTTCGACGCCTTTGGCGAAACCGTGACCCGCGCGGCGGATGCGCCGGGCGTGTATTGAACCGTGATCTGTTGCTCGTATAGTCGATGGCTACGTGGAACGATTCGCCGTCCTGACGAACCGCCACGTCGAGATCGAGCGTGACGTCGGACTGGCCGGGAGCGAACGCGATGGTCATATCCTTGACCGTATCCGCGACTGGACGCACGATCATGACGCGCACGTGATCGAAGCTGATGCCGAAATCGGCAAGCCGTGCCGCCGCCGCCCGGGCGGCCGAGGAAAAAATCGGCGCGAACGCAATCTTTGCCGTTCCGCGCGCGGGAGTCGGTTTGGGAGCGGCGGTTGGCGTGTCGGCACGCGGCAATGGCGACAGCGAGCGTGAGGAACGATCGGAGGTGGACTCGGAACACGCAGGATTCTCGCCGCACGCACTCCGCATGTCGAACAGAATGATGCGCCAAACAGCAATCAACGCACCAACGATCAAAGACGCGTAGGGGTGAACCATTCTGAGAGGCGTCCGCCGCCGTCGCTGCGGAACTGGTCGCGGACGTAGCGCTCGGACCTGGCTCAGTTCGCGCTACTCCGGCTGGTTGCGCATGTGATCCGCAAGCGCATGCAACTTTCCCCGCAAGAAGTCCCGGAGCTCCGCGGACATGGGATGCTCATCGAGCGAATGGTCCATGCACCAGAGCCATTCGTCGCGCTCACGTGAGGAGATACTAAACGGCAAGTGCCGCGCGCGAAGACGCGGATGACCGTACTTCTCGACGTAGGTTTGGGGGCCGCCCGTCCATCCCGTGAGATACAAGTACAGCTTTTCACGAGACGCCTTGAGACTCGACGCGTGCAGCGACCGAACCGTCGCCGCTTCGGGCGATGCGTCCATGAGATCGTAAAAGCGATCGACCAGACGACGGATACCTTCGTCGCCGCCGATCTGTTCGTATGGAGTCGTTTGAGACATGAGCAATTCGAAGCGGACGATCGATGTGGACCTGTACGAAGGCTAACCGTGCCCGCTACTTGTCCCCGCCGCCGCCGCCGGTGGACTGGCCGAACGTCGTGATGCCTTCCACAATGCCCTCGGGAAGTTGGTTCACGACCGCGTGGCTCACGAGCTGTCCGACGGACGCAAAGCTCAGCACCGGAATCGCCACGATGCTCGCGACACTCTGCAACACACCGTACTGCGTCGGATTCAGCGCGATCGTCCAGACGCGGGCGTTCGCTTCGCCGATCGTCATTCCCGCGCGTTCGAGCCCCTCGACTGCCTCGTGTTTCTTCACAGTGCCTCTCGCGTGACTGCGTTCGATGACGCGTGTGCGACAATCGTGCGGTGGACTTCTATTATATGTACGGCCCCAGACGGCAAAAGGCTTCAACGGCCTGGGGATCGTTCGGAAAAAACAAGTGTGCCGGGTCCGCTTGATGATTGGTACATTGGGAAGGTTCATTCGACGCCTGACTCCTCGCGCCCCGCCCTCGCGCTTGTCTCGATGACGATCGACCGCTTCTACAGGCCGTACCCAAAGCCCTTCGTGCAGCAGGCCGTCGGCTGGATGAACGACCGGTTCATCCTCCCGAAGATCGCGCGGGTGAAGCAGGTGCACCTACCCGTGGACGACGATGGGCGCCTTCGTGCCGCGCTGTCCGGGCCGTTCGTAATCTGCCCAAATCATCCGGAGTTCTTCACCGACTGGATTCTCGACAAGTGGCTCATGTCGCGATACGCGCCCCGCGCGAGTCCGTGGGCGGATCCCGCAGTGGTGAACGGCATGGGCGGAATTTTGCGGCGCGTTTGGCTGGCGAACGGTCTCGTCGCAGCGGTGCGGGGCGTGGAGATCGAAAAAGCGCTGGCGTATTCGGGCGAAAACCTCGCGCGTGGAAATGGCGCCCTGATCCATCCCGAAGGAGAGGTCAACTGGGACAACGAGGTGACCGGAACGATGCGGGCCGGCGCGATACGCATCGCGCAGCGCGGGTCCGAATTGGCAGGAAAGACGGCAAACATCGCACCGCTCGCGTGGTTCATTCGGTTTCGGGAGGACGCGACGCCCGGACTGCAACGCGAGCTCGACTACGTCGAGAAACGACTCGGGTTGCGTGAACCGCGGCTCGCCGGCCCCGCGCAGCGATTGGCAAAGCTGTATGAGCATTTGCTCGAGCGAGAGAGTCAGCCGTTCGATATCGAGCTTGGACCGCGCGGCGACGGGTTCGCGAAACGCTTTGACCGCGGCTTGGCGCACGCGATGGAGAGGCTGGCCGAGGTATGGCCTGAATACCGCCCCGGCTCACTGCCGAGTGCGCCGGAAGATGCAGCGCGCGCTTGGCGGTCGTCGGGCAGAAAGGCGAAAGACGCTCCGCCTGACTTCAAACGGCAGATCGCCGTACTGGACAAGATGCTGCGGCTGGTTCCGGCCGGAGTGCACGAACCAACGCTGACCCAGGAGCAGGTCGGCGAGCGAGTAAAGCGCTTGCGGCTTGATTGGCTTCGCGGCTCGGTGCGCGACACTGTTACGCGCTTCATCCCCAGAGCCGCGGCACGGCGCGACGTTTTCATCCGCGTCGCCGAGCCGATTGGCGTCGACCCGATGTCGAATCATGAGGGCATACTCATCGCCGTCCGCGACCGAATCGGCGCGGTGCTCGCCGTTGCTCGGCAGGACGGACTCGATCGACTCGGCCCGCCCGTTCGCTATGCAAATCCGTTTCTGAGCTAAAGCCCGAGTCGCGTATCGCAATCGCAGGCGCGCCATACGCGGGTCGTGCTCGCGAACCACATCGGCCTGTTTTGTGCATCCCAATGTAATCCCGAATGCGGATTCGTTTCCGTGAAAGCAAAATCGACCTTCGGCTCGTCCGAATTCTCAGCGCCTCGAATCGCACCGCTCAATGCCGTGCTTCGGACGAGCACTGCCGCCCGCCGACCGTTGCGCCGAACGGATATCGCCACCGCCGACGGGATCTATCAGTCGCTCGCCGCCACGTTGTTTGCGCGGGCCGCAGCGATTCCGCAGGCGGTGGTCCGCGCAGCGGTGACGCTCTGCGGAGCCGGAAGCGCAGGCATTAGCATTCTCGAACAGCCTGCCGATGGTCCAGCACGCTTTCGTTGGACCGTCGTCGCGGGGCGGCTCTCAAAGTCGGTTGACTTTTCGACGCCGGCGGACTTCAGCACCGGCGGTGTATGCGCGGAACGTGAAGAGCCCGTTCGATTTGCATTTCCGGAACGACGCTTCACGTACCTGCAGGGTCTTGGCGTGGCATTCGTCGAAATGCTCGAGGTCCCGCTGCACGTCGACGGACGATCGCTGGGCACGCTCTGGACAGCCGCGCACACCGTGGGTCGTCGGTTTGGCGAGGATGAAACTGAAACACTGACGCGTCTCTCAGCAATTGCCGGCACGTCGTACACGCGAGCTCGCTGACACGCCGACGACATCCGCACCTCCTGGGACTACTCATGGCCGACTTCACGAAACCGACTGTCGGCGACATGGCGATGAATGGCGCCGATCACCACTTCGGCATCGATGGCAGCATGCAGCTGATAGACTGGGACAACAAAGATGCGCACTGGCGCGAGAACCACGCGCACCAACCGTACGCGACCGCCGATCGTCCATACGACTTCTACCAGTAAGCGGAGGAAATGAGAGATGACTGACAATCGAGAGGATACCGCGCCGCGTAAACCGTCCGCGCCCCAGGCCGACGCTTCTGCCACGAACACCGCACCGACGGGAAAGAAGAAAACCGGTGACGCGCCACCGGGCGGATTGCCCCCGAGCAGCATGGCGGGACAGTCGGGGCACACCGACCCAACGATTCTCGACAAATCGTCCGACGCCGGCCGCAAAAAGATCTAAAGCGCCGGTGCAATCGAACGCCGAAGAGTCGGTGGACTCTTCGGCGCTCTCGTCACGACCCCGGTGGCCCCGCAGGATTATGCTGTTTCAGTGTCGTCGTGCGATGGCAGCTTGCCGGCTCGATATCGATCGAGCCGTTCGTCGCTCCACGACGAGAAGATGCCGTCGCGCAGCGCACCGCGCGCCTCGACCATCAATTGCGTCAGAAACCAAACGTTGTGCAAGCACAATAGGCGAAGGCCGAGCATCTCTTCGCTGACGAACAAGTGTCGCAGGTACGAGCGATCGTAGCCGGTGCAACACTCGCAGCCGCATCCTTCGACGAGTGGCCGGCGATCCGTTCGATAGCTGCTCTTCCGAATCTGCACGGTGCCGTCCGGCGTGAACGCCGTGCCGTGCCGGCCAAGTCGCGTGGGCACGACGCAGTCAAAGAGATCCACGCCGCGACGCACGCCCTCGATGAGATCGTCTGGGAAGCCGACGCCCATCAGATATCGCGGCAATTGCCGCGGCAGGAGTGGCTCGCAGGTCTCGAGCACTTTGTAAAGCTCTGGTTTCGGTTCGCCCACCGACACGCCGCCGATCGCGATGCCATGCCAATCGCCGGCGCCGAGGATCGCGGTCGCCGAGGCACGCCGCAAGCCTGCGTCGGTCCCGCCTTGGACGATGGGAAATAGCGCCTGTGCGGGGCCGGGGTCGTCGATCGCGATTCTGGCAAATTCGGCGCGACACCGGTCGAGCCACCGAAGACTGCGCTCCATCGCCGCGCGCGATGTCTCGCGGTCGGCGCCGCCCTCGACGAGCTCGTCGAGCTGCATGATGACGTCGGCGCCAAGGTTGCGCTGAATGCGAATGGCCTTTTCCGGCGTGTACTGATGTAGCGAACCTTCGATCGGACTGCGAAACTCGACGCCGTTCTCGCTGACGGTTCGACGTTTCGACAATGAGAATACTTGAAACCCGCCGGAGTCGGTGAGCATTGGACCGCCCCAGCGCGTGAACTGCTGCACCCCGCCCGATTCACGTACGAGCGCGTCGCCAGGCCTGAGGTACAGATGCAGCGCGTTCGCGAGCACCATCCCCGCGCCACACGCCCGCACTTCGTTCATCGTGAGTCCACGAACAGTCCCGTGTGTCGCGACCGGCATGAACGCCGGCGTTTCGACAACCCCGTGCGGCGTAGCAAACCATCCAACGCGCGCGGCCCCGCACTCGTCGGCCGTTCGAAAGTGAAAATCGGGATTCGCGGTCGTCATTGCACCGCAATGTAGCGAGCCGATTCGCGCTTCTAACGGT
>JBDTAE010000150.1:0-4749 GCA_039924785.1 Gemmatimonadaceae bacterium
ACCTCTGGAAAAATGGTTGACGTGAAGCCGCTCGCGGGACGATTCTTCACCGAAGCGGTCCTCGCCGCGATTGGTTTGTACAACGTGATCGCGTACAACGTCACGCAACGGATGCACGAGATGGGAGTACGCGTCGCACTAGGCGCGAATCGCCGCGATGTGATTTCTCTGATCGTGCGGAAAGGACTGGGTGTCGTGCTTCCGGGAATTGCGATCGGCGCGCTCATCTCGATGGGCGAAGGCTGCTGGATTGCGCCGTTGTTGTTTCGAGGTGTCACCGAAGGATCCGCCGGTGATGATCGCGGTGGTCACAACGCTCGTCGGCGTCGCGGTCCTTGCGAGCTGGCTCCCAGCGGTTCGTGCGTCGCGCGTCGATCCAAGCGTGGCGCGGCGCGCCGATTAGAAAGCTCGGTCCGGCATCGTCGCAAGGCATTGACGCTGCCGGGCACTCCAGTCATCCTCAGGAACGCTTGCTTTCCTCCCGAGTGGAGCTCATCGATGCTGGTCGTCGCACTCGCCACACTACTGTTTCAGGCCGCGCCCGCGGCTGCGCAATCTTCGCCCGACGCCGGCGCTGGCGCCCGCAATCCCGCATACGCGCGCGACGGTCGTCTTGCCGTTTCCGTACAGGGCGATCTCTGGATCGTTTCGCCGACGGGCGAGTGGAAACAGGCGACGACGGGCCCCGCCTGGGATCGCGAACCCTCGTGGACGTCCGACGGAACCGCAATCGTCTTCTCATCCGACCGATCAGGAAAGTTTAATCTCTGGCGCGTCGCGGTCGGCTCGGCGGGTACGAGCGAACCGGAGCGACTCACGACGTCGGAACTGCCAGACGGCCAGCCGGCGGTCGCGCCCGACGGTCGCATCTTCTTCATTCGCGGACGGCTCGGCGCCGCAACACTCTGGATGCGCGCCGCAAACGGAACGGAGACTCGCGTGACCAAGGATCACGCGGTCGAGCAGTGGCCGGCGCTCTCGGCGGATGGAACGCGTTTGGCATTCGTTTCTATCGCCGACGGCACGCACAAGCTTCATGTCCGCACGCTCGAGTCGTCACGCGACACGAGTATTCTCACAGACGCGCGAATCGAATATCCGGCGTGGTCGCCGGTCGGCGATCGCATCTCGTGGACAGCAACCGGCGCGCGCGGATCCGTGTACGTCAGCCCGGCCGACGGCCGCTATGTCAATTTGCTCAGTGCACGTCACGCCGAGTCGGCGTGGAGCCCCGATGGGAAAACGGTGGCGCTGACGGATATTCCGCCGACCGAGCCGATTTTGCCTGTGGGCTATAACGGCGATCCCGATCGCACCGGTGATCGTGAGGCGAATCTGTTGGATCCGCAGGGTGGACGACTGTGGACCGTCGACGCGCCTGTCGCGCCGGACCGGCAGCTTGCGGAGAGAGCCGGCGGTCCGTCCACCGCCGATCGCACCGCGCACAACGCCGATGCGTTCGATGAACTCTGGAATCGAACGGCGACGCTGTACTACTCCACCCCGGACGCGACCGCCCGTCGCGCGGCGTGGGAGGAGCTCAAGACGAAATACCGCCCGCGCGCCGTCGCGGCCAAGACGGACGACGACCTGAAGACCGTGCTTCACGACATGCTGCGCGAGCATCCGCCGTATCGCCAGTCGGCGACGGGCCGCGCCGCGGTGTCGAGCGCACATCCGGTCGCGACGGCCGCGGGCGTCGAGATGCTTGCGAGGGGCGGCAACGTCGTCGATGCGGCCGTTGCGGTCTCCTTCGCGCTTGGTGTCGTGGAGCCGGACGCGAGCGGACCGGGCGGCTATGGGCAAATGCTCGTTTTTCAAAAGGGAATGGAGAAGCCGGTCAACATCGAGTTCATGACGCGTGTGCCGGAGGACGCGGGGCTCGGCAACACGGCGTCCCTCGTCAACGGCCGGTTGCCTGATGGCGGCCCGGTGGTGGTCAATGTGCCGGGCACCGTGGCCGCGATGCGCCTCGCGTGGGAGAAGTTCGGCAGCAAGAAGATTCCGTGGGCCGACCTTCTCGCGCCGGCCATCCGAGCCGCGCGCGATGGGTACATCGTGAGCGAAGGTCTCGCGACTACGCTTGCGACGGAACGTGAGCAGTTTTTAAAGTCCGACGGCGCGCGCGCGATCTTCTTTCACGACGATCAGCCGGCGCACGCGGGTGATACGATCAAGAATCCCGACCTTGCGCAGACGCTGGAACTGATCGCGGCCGGCGGCGCCGATGCGTTTTACAGGGGCGACATTGCGAAGCGGATGGTGAACGATCTCCACTCTCACGGCAACGCGATGAAGGTCAGCGATATGGCTCGCTATTTCGCCGTCGAGCGCGAAGCCGTGCCTGGATCGTATAGCGGCTACACGTTCTTCTCGAGCGCGCCGCCGGTGTCGGGCGGAGCGGAGCTCGCCGCGAAGATGAGTCTTCTCGAACAATACCCATCGCCGAAACCGTATACTGACGACGCCGGCACGCTGCACGCGATGATCGCGGCGTGGCAACTCGTGCCCTCGACCCGAAACAGAATCGCCGACCCGAGCCTCTGGCCGACGAATATCGAGCCGTTCCTGAATCGCGATACGGCCCGCGTCCGCTGGCGGTGCTTCGATCCGTCGAAGGCGATCAATCCGACAATGCTTCGTGGCGACACGCTGACCTGTGCGCTACCCGACAAGAGGACAGCCAAGGTCGAGCTCACGGAACCGCCGGAGTGCTACGCGCATGGCTATGACGCAACGCTCGCGGCGGCGTGCCGCGCGGCGGGAACCACGGCGTTCACGGTGGCCGACGCGGACGGCAACGTCGTGGCCGTCACTCAGACGCTCGGCACATGGGGCGGAAATTTCTACGTCTCGCCGGGATTGGGATTCTTATACAACGACAAGCTGGCGTCGTACGGCAATGATCCCAACGCGTACGGAGCCCGACTGCCATTTGCCCGGCACGGCAGCACCATCGCGCCGACGATCGTGTTCGAAGGCAGCGGATCGTCGAGGCACGCGGTGATGGCGCTTGCCGCCGCGGGCAACGCATGGATCACATCGGCGGTGTATCAGATTCTCGAAGGTATGATCGACCAGCATCTCGATCCGCAGGCCGCGCTCGAGCTGCCGCGTTTTCTCATCGGGGGCGGCGGTGGCCGCGGCGGTGCCGGCGCAGCCACTCCGCGGGGCGCGACGATTCAGATGGAGGACGGATTTTCTCCGGAAGTCATGCATCGACTCGAGACGCTCGGCTACCGGACGCAGATCGTCTCACTGCCGGGTGAGCTTCGTGAGGGCTACGGTGCCGCGCTCAAGATCGAAAAAGGCAAGGTGACCGCGGGCGCCGATCCGCGCCGCGCGGGCGCGGCTGGCGCTGTACCCTGATTCGCGTCGCGTTACGCGACGCTCAACTTTGCTCAACTGCGCACGACGCGCCGCCGTCACTCGGGTGGTTTCGGCGGTGATTTCGCCGGTTTCGGCTTCGCGGTGTTTGCCGGCGGCATCGCCATTCCCGGCATCGAGCGCGCCGATGTGTCGAACATCGTCGGCGGAAGGTCGGAGAGATGTTCCTGGATGATGTACCAACGGCCGTCGCGCTTTTCGAACACCGCCGTCCATGCGCCTCCGATCGTGTGAGGCATGTTGCGCGGCGTCAGATGAGGGACGTGGTAGGTAGCGGTCATGACGGCTGCGCTCGGCGACAGCACGTCGAAAATCATCTGGTCCCAGATCCATTTGGGTTGGCGCATGTTGACTCCCACGTTTTCCCAAAACGCTTCGATGCCGAGGGCGAGTGTGTCGCGCGAGGTGATCACTTCGCCCGCCGAGGCCGAAACGATGCGTCCGCTGGGAGGGTAGAGACTGAGGAGTCGTTCCGGAACGTTGGGTTGTGAAAGATCGTACGCGGCTTTGACCTGTCGCGTGAGCGAATCGACAATCGCGCGTCGCTCGGTGTCGGAAACAGCGCAGGGCTGAGAACACCCGATTGCGAGCAGGGCCGCGAGGAGAATGCGCACGGGAGTAATGGCTGAAGGCGACTGGCGACTAACTAACTACGGAATGTGTTCCTAATCCGACACGCGGCCAGTGGTCGATCCCCGAACTCGGTGTTCGAAGCGCCCGTCCGCCAGATTCGACGCGTCTCGTCACCTCCGCGTGACAATTATCTCAGCCGTGGCAATGCACCGTTCGTCCGCCGACAAAACCGCCGTTCGCAGCCTTTTACCCCTTTTGAGACACCGTCGTCCCCAAAAGATGACGCCATCCGTTCGTTAAGCTTTCGGATCGACCCTTTACAGACGGCCCAGGGCCTGCCATCTCCATTCTGTGCTATCCCCGCGTGGCTGCGCGGGCAGCTCGGAGATCCTTAGGTGGAGGAATCGTGCGAAACGCCACGAAGTGGGCGCTTGTTCCCGTCGCAATCCTCGCCGTCGCATGCGGGAAGAGCGACGCGCGCAAGTCGGCTGCGATGGGAGATGACCTCAAGCGCGATCTACAGCTCGCGTCCCAAGCGCAGCGTATCCAGATCAGTCCGGACGAAATTGCGCCAAAGAGTCATCAGGACCTGGCATTGAAACCCAAGAAAGCGCCAAACGGTCCAAAGGTGATCCGCACGCCGAACCCAACGCTCAAGGCGTCGGCTATGCCTGTGCAGGCAGCGGAAGCGCCGTCCGATGTGCCGCAGGTGCAGGTCGTCGCGTCGTCTCCGACTCCTTCCGAAGGACCGAGCGACGGAGCACCGCCGCTCGCGCGTCCGTCCGCCGT
>JBDTAE010000151.1:0-11209 GCA_039924785.1 Gemmatimonadaceae bacterium
TTGTGTTACATGAGCCAGCACAATCCGGCCAAGCGTGAGACGCGCGAGTATCTCGAGAACATCAAGAAGCAGGGACATGGCAGCGTGCTGGAGCACGCGAACTATTCGATTCTCGTCGAGGGGGTGAGTCGTTCGCTGACGCATGAGCTGGTGCGCCACCGCGCGGGATTCGCGTATTCGCAGCTTTCGCAGCGGTACGTCGACGAGTCCGAAGCGAACTTCGTGATTCCGCCGGCGATGGTGGGCGACGAGAATCTCGAGGCGATTTGGCGGGCGCAGGTGGAAGGGGCGCAGGCGGCGTACGTCGGTCTCGTCGCGCAGCTCATGGAGCGGTACGGATGGGTCGCCGACAAAGTGCATCGCCGGAAGATGGCGCGAGAGGCAGCGCGCTCGGTGTTGCCGAATGCGACGGAGACGAAAATTGTCGTCACGGCCAACGCGCGCGCGTGGCGCACGATGCTCGAGTTGCGGAGCAGCGAGGGCGCGGAGCTCGAGATTCGCCGCATGGCGATGACGGCGCTGCGCCTTCTGCAGGCGGAAGCGCCGGGCTTCTTTTCGGATTTCGAGATTTACGTCGCCGCCGATCGTCGCGAAGCCGCGCGCATCAGCTATCACAAGGTTTGAATTCGACTGCGAGCGCGCGGACGAACGTGTTCGCGCGCGCCGCCGTCGCGAAAAAAACTTCGATGATTTTTCGCGCGCGAAACGCGAAAAAAACATTGCGCGAAAAATTTCGCGAACCTATTTTGCTCGACGCTCTACAATGGCATTTCTCTTGCGCCCCTCGCGTGCGTGAAGCGACGAAGCACGACGGGTTTCTCGTGGTTCGAATTTTCTGGCGGCCGGGGCGCCGCGGACGACCAACTGAGACGGGATGACGCGCATCGGGTTCGCGTACAACCAAAAGCCTGAAGTACCCGCGGGGCTGGTGAGCGCGACCTCCACGGAGTCGCGCGCTGACGAGGAGCCTCCTAGTAGCAGCGACGTATACGCGGAGTGGGACTCCGCCGAAACGATCGACGCCGTCGCCTCCGCGCTATCAGCGTACGGCCGCGTGATCCGCCTCGAGGCCACCGAAGAATTTCCCGCTCGCCTCCGCGCCGACCGCCCCGACATCGTCTTCAACATCGCCGAAGGTCTCCACGGCGCCAATCGCGAAGCCCACGTCCCCGCGATCTGCGAATTCTTCAACGTCCCGTACTCCGGCAGCGATCCCTTCACGCTCTCGCTCTGCCTCAACAAAGCACGGACGAAAGACTTTCTCTCGGCGCACGGTATCGCGAACGCCGGATTCTTCCTCATCGAGAACGACGCCGACCTCCGCGCCGCCGCCAGCCGCACGCACGCGTTCCCGCTCTTCCTCAAGCCGGTGCAGGAAGGATCGTCGAAGGGAATCACCGAGAAAAACTTCGTCCGCAGCGCCGGCGAGTTGGAGTCGCAAGGCCGTTTTCTCCTCGAGATGTACGAGCAGCCCGTCCTCGCCGAATCATTTCTACCTGGCGCGGAGTTCACCTGCGGCGTGCTCGGCAACGGAGTGTCCGCTCGTGTGCTGCCGCTCGTCGGAATGAATTTCGGAGCGCTGCCGCCTGGCGCGCTGCCCGTCTATGGCTACGAAGCAAAGTGGATCTGGGACACACGAGATGAACCGCTCGACATTTTCGAATGTCCCGCGCGCGTCAGTGCCGAGCTCCAGGCCGCGATCGAAGACGTCGTGCTCCGCGCGTATCGCGTGCTCGGCTGCCGCGACTGGTCGCGCATCGACGTGCGGCTCGACGCCGCCGGCGTTCCCAACATCATCGAAGTGAATCCGCTCCCAGGCATTCTTCCGAATCCAGAAGACAATTCGTGCCTGCCGAAAGCGGCCCGCGCCGCCGGCATCGACTACGATTCGCTCATTCAGGCCGCACTGGCCGCCGCCGCCGATCGAAACGGTCTCTCCCTCACGAAGCGAAAGTCGTTCCGGTTCTCCTCTCCCCGCACCGCGGCGGTCGCATGAAAGTCGCCATTCTGTTCGACGGCGCTTCGGCGTTCGCCACCAAGCCCGATCAGCTCATCCTCGAAACCGTCGACGCGATCGACAAATCGCTCGCGACGGAAGGAAACGAGGTCGTTCAGCTCGGGGTGTTTCACGACGGAAAGTGGATCGAGAAGCTACGGCGAGGAAAATACGACCTCGTCTTCAACATGTGCGAAGGCATCGACGGCATCGCGACCCTCGAGTCCGCGGTCATTTCCGTGCTCGAGTTGTTCAAGATTCCATTTACGGGGACGTCGAGCTACACCGCGTCGGTCTGTCTTCGGAAACACGTCATCAACGGCATGCTCGAAAAAGGCGGCCTGCCCATTCCGCGGTTTGCGGTAATTCGCCGCGGCGATCCGCTCGTCAGCGTCGGGTATCCGGCCATCGTGAAGCCCGCGGCCGAAGACGCGTCGGTCGGCGTGGAACAGCGGTCGGTCGTGCGCAACACCCGACAGCTCGCCGCGCGTGTTGAGGCAATGTTCGAGGTCTGGGAAGAGGTGCTCGTGCAGCGGTACGTCGAAGGGCGCGAGGTGAACGTCGGCATTCTTGGCGACACAGTGCTTCCGATCGCGGAAATCGATTTCAGCCGCATGCCGCGCGGTCGGTGGCGGATCGTGACGTATCAATCCAAGTGGGACTCGGGCAGCATCGACGACGTTGGTTCGGAGCCGCGGTGTCCGGCGCGGCTCCCGGCGAAGGTTGCGGCGGAAACGCGCCGCGTCGCGTTGCGGGCGTGGCAGCTGTCAGGCGGGTTCGGGTATGGTCGAGTCGACATGCGCATCGACGCCAACGGCCAGCCGTGGATTCTCGAGGTCAATGCGAATCCTGATATCGCGTCCGACGCCGGCCTCGCGCGCATGGCGCGTGTGACCGGTATCGAGTATCCGGCGCTGATTAGAAACATTTGCGAGCTCGCGTTGGCGAGGAGCCGCGCGATGCTTCCCTCGAACGACTGGGAACGAGCGCAGAGCTTGTCTGGCGTGGCGCTTCGGCGTCCCGAGCTCGATCTGTTCGCCGTCGAGCCGGAGTGAGATGCCCAACGCGATGCAGGTCAAGCTCGGCGCCCTTACCAAGGGACATCGCAATCGGATCAGGGAGATCCTCGACGCGACGTCAGTATTTCGCGACGAAGAGGTCGCGGTTGCGCTCGAGCTGTTCGACGAGACCTTCGCGGCGGGACCGGCGCGCGCGCCGTACGATCCGGGCGACGGCGTGGCGAACTACGAGTTCGTCGGCTCCTTCTCGCGCGACGGTCAACTCGTGGGCTACGTGTGCTACGGCGCGACGCCGGGCACCGACCGCGTCTACGATCTCTACTGGATCGCGATGCATCCGGAGTTTCAGGGCGGTGGCGGCGGTACGAGCTTGCTCACCGAAGTCGAGCGACGCCTGCGCCAGCGCGAAGCGCGACTGCTCGTCGTCGAAACGTCGTCGCGCGACACGTATGCGCCCACGAGACACTTCTACGAGACGCACGGATACGACTCCGCTGCCTCGCTCGTTGACTACTACGCCCCGGGCGACGACCGGGTGATCTACACCAAGCGGTTCGTCGATTCGCACCTTACTTCTCGCCCACATACGTCAGAACGCGGAGCCGGCACGCAATGAGCGAATGGCAAAAGAGTCTCCATGAGAGCGTCGATAGCCTCGACAAGCTCGCGGCCCGCTACGGCGAAACGGTCATCGACAAAGAGTCACTCCAACCCGCGTTTGATAATTTTCAAATGCGCATCACGCCGAACGTTCTCGCCACCATCAAGGACGTCAACGACCCGATCTGGCAGCAGTACGTGCCGACCGTGGCCGAGCTCGACATTGTTGACGGGGTGATCGATTCGCTCGACGAAGACGGCGATTCGCCGGTGCCGAACATCACGCATCGCTATCCCGATCGCGTGCTGTTCCTCGTGAGCCCGGTGTGCGCGACGTACTGCCGGTTCTGCACCCGCCGCCGCAAAGTCGGCGATCCGGAAAAAATTCCGCTCAACCAGTACGACTCGGCGTTCGCGTACATCGCGGCGCACCCCGAAGTGCGCGACGTGATTCTTTCAGGTGGCGATCCGATGATGCTGTCCGACCGCCGCCTCGAATACATCTTCCAGAGGCTGCGCGAGATTCCGCACGTCGAGATCATCCGCATTGGAAGCCGCATCACGTCGCATCTGCCGTCGCGCATCACGCCCGAGTTCTGCGAGATGGTGCAGAAGTACCATCCCATCTATATGAACACGCACTTCAACCATCCGTCGGAGCTCACGCCGGAAACGGTGGCGGCGCTTGGGCGCCTGGCGGCGGCGGGAATTCCGCTTGGGTGCCAGACGGTGTTGCTCCGCGGTATCAACGACGATGTCGCCGTCATGAAAGAGCTCATGCAAAAGCTCTTAAAGGCGCGCGTTCGTCCTTATTATCTCTACATGGCGGACCAGGTCGCCGGCGGCGAGCATTTCCGCACGACGGTCGAGAAGGGGCTCGAGATCATCAAGGCGCTCCGCGGCTGGACCAGCGGACTCGCGGTTCCGCATTTCTGCATCGACGCACCCGGGGGCGGCGGCAAGGTGCCGCTGTTGCCTGAATACGTCGAGGAGATCAACGAAGACGAAGTGATCTTCCGCAACTACGAGGGACAGCGCTTCGTCTACAAGCAACCGCGTCAGATACCGGTCGAGCCGTTCAGCCGTGAGGTCGCGGCGGCGCGCGTGGTGCCGATCGAGGAAGGAAAGAAGCCGGTGGCGCGAAAGAAATCCGCAACGCGGAAGCGCAAGACCGGAACGTGATTGGGTGTCGCAGAGCCTCGCTTGAAGTGTCGGGTTCACATTGACCGAGGCGATGCCGACGCGAAAAGCCGTGAGAGGCGCGACGAGGGCTGGTGCAATGGCCGCGGAGTGACTAACATGTACATATCAGTGTACATGTCACTCTTGCAGGCTGCGCCATGAAGCTCGATCCGGATAACGCCTCGCCTATACCGCTCACCCAGGCCAGGGTGCGCCTCTTTCATCTCGTCGACGAGGTGCTGTCGGGCGCATCGTCACGCCTGGTGTTGTCTCATCGAGACCGCGGGGCGAATGTAATCCTCATCGCTCAGGCCGAACTCGAAAAGCTCGAGCGCGAGCTCGCCGCGTTTCGTGCGCGAGCCCAGGCGAGTCCATTGCGCGGTCTGGGGCAACTGAACGCGCCGGTAGACGACGTGCTCGGCGCTATTCGCGGGAACCAGAGCGGCCTGGCCGCGACGAAAGTTGCTGAGTTTGGCGAAGGCAATGCCAAGCCCAAAGCTGTGAAATCGGCGCGCGCGGCCGAGGGTCGGCCGGCAGACTATCGCGCGCGTCGCAAGAAAACGTGAGCGGCACACCCGAAATTGCCGTCGTCGACACGCACGCGTTGATATGGTGGATCACTGGGACAATGCGTCGGCTTGGTCGCGGCGCGCGGTCGTTCGTCGATCTGGTCGATTCGGGCCGGGCAGTTGCCTGCATTCCTACGGTTTCGCTCGTCGAGCTGAGCGAGGCGATTCAATCCGGCGGCGTCACGCTGGGCATCCCGTTCGCCGATCTGGTCGACAGGCTCGAGTCGGCGCCTTCGCGGTACAACGTTGTTGCACTGACGTCGTCGATCGTTTCGCGATCCCACGATCTGTTTAGCATTCCCGAACGGGGCGATCGTCTCATCGCCGCGACGGCGATGGAGTTGGGGATTCCACTCGTGACCCGCGATCCGCAGATTGCGAAGGCTGCACAAGTCGACGTGTTGTGGTGATACGTCGGCGGCCCAAAAAAGACTCGCGAGGGGTGGCCGCCGCCAGTTGCGAATGACGAAACGCAGACGACGACAGCCATCCACCAATCGCGCTGAAACTAGTGGGCGACCAGTTCCTCCTCCCTCTCTTTCGCGTGATCGTCGATGACGTGTTGGGCGACCTCGTGCGGCGCTTCCTCGTACCCTTTGAACCGGCGCTTGAAGGTCGCACGGCCATGGGTGGTCGACTGTAGCGCGGTTGCGTAGTTGTGCAGTTCCGCCTGCGGCACGATCGCCTTGATTGTCGTTCCGACCTCTTCGCTCGACTCCGTGCCCAGGATATGGCCGCGGCGCGATGAGAGATCTCCTAACACGTCGCCCATGTAGCCGTCGGGCGTGATGATCTCGAGCTCGTCGAGCGGCTCGAGTAGCACCGGCTTGCACCTCGACGCCACGGCTTTGAACGCCTGAATCCCGGCCATCTTGAAGGACATTTCGTTCGAGTCGACGGTGTGGAACGATCCGTCGTAGATCTCGACGCGGAAATCCACGAGCGGAAAACCGGCGATGATCCCTCGCACGGCGGCTTCCTGAATGCCGCGATCCACCGCCGGGATGTACTGGCGAGGAATCGAGCCGCCGACGATCTCGTCGACGAACTCATAGCCTTTCCCGCGCGGCTGCGGCGCGAATCGCACCCAGCAGTCGCCGAACTGACCGCGCCCGCCGGACTGCTTCTTGTGGCGACCCTGGCCCTCGGCTTTGGCTTTGATCGTCTCGCGATACGCGATCTTCGGCTTCGACAGCTCCGCCGTGACCCCGAACTTCCGCTTGAGTTTGCCGAGATTGACCTCGAGATGGCGGTCGCCGAGTCCGGAGATGATGGTCTCGTGCGTTTCGGGGTTGTAATGAATCTCTAAAGTTGGATCTTCGTCATGCAAGCGGTGCAGTCCGGCCTGCAGCTTTTCTTCGTCGGCGCGCGCCGTGGCGTGAACCGCCATCTGGACCAGCGCTTCGGGGAAATCGATGAGCGGCATGCGCACCGGATGCGCGCGCGTGGACAACGTGTCGTTTGTGTGCGTGTTGCGCAGCTTCGCGACGCAGCCAATGTCGCCCGCATGCAGCTTGCCGATCTCCGCGCGTTCCTTCCCTTGCGACACCGACAGGTGATTGAGTTTTTCCGCGCCGCTGCGTGTTGCGTTGTAGAGCTCATCGCCGTTGTTGATTGTGCCCGAAAAGAGCCGGAAGTACGTCACTTCGCCGACGTGCGGCTCCGATGTCGTCTTAAACACGTGCGCGGCGCACGGTCCGTCGTCTTTCGCGTGAATCTCGACGGTCACGTCGCCCTCAGCGCCCTTGAACGCATGCACTTCTTCCATCTCGTACGCGTTTGGCATCAACTCGACGATCGTCGAGAGGATGGCTTGCGTGCCGTAGTTCAATTCGCCGGAAACGCAAAAGAGCGGAAACAACTCCATCTTCTTCATCGCTTCCTTCATGCCGGCGATCGCTTCTTCACGCGTGATCTCGCCGCCTTCGAGGTAGTGCTCGAGCAGCGTATCGTCCGTCGCGGAGATCGATTCGATCAACTCGGCGTAGTAGCGGTCGAATTGCTCTTTGGCTTCGGGCGGAATGTCGGTCTCTTCGTACTCGCCGGTCTTCACGCCGCGTTTGTAGACGTGCGCCTTTTTCGTGAACAGGTTCACGACGCCGTGAAAGTCGGCGCCTTCACCGACCGGCACTTCGATCGGCACGACTTTGTTGGTCAGCTTGGTTTTGATCTCCTGATAGATGCGGTCGAAGTTTGCATGCTCTTTATCCATCATCGAGACGACGAACATTACCGGATCACGGCGTTTCATCGCTTCGCGAAACATGCGCTCTGTTCCGACTTCGACACCTGCGGTGGCTGGAACGACACAGAGGGCGCCGTCGGCGGCAGCGAGTCCGGCGATGGCGTCGCCTTGGAAATCGAGATAGCCCGGCGTGTCGAGCAGATTGATCTTGGTGTCCTGCCACTCTGCGTATCCGCAGCCAAGGTTGATCGAAAATCCGCGCTCGATCTCTTCGGGCGCGGTGTCGGTCAAGGCGGTTCCGTCTTTCACGGAGCCATGTCGCTTCGAGCTTCCAGACACGAAGGCGAGCGCGTCGACCAAACTGGTCTTACCGCTCGCCCCGTGTCCCACTACAGCGATGTTTCGGATTTCAAATCCTTTGTATTCCCTCATGTGGTCGACCCCCGCGCGTTGAACCTTTTCGGCGAATGTCACTCCGTTGATTTTGAGACTGGGGCGTGTGGGATACAGCGTCAAGGGGCGGCATCCCGACATCGCCGACGAGGTCGCCTGATGGACAAAATCTCGATTTTGTGATTTCCTGGCGGAAAAGCAAAGCGGGGCGATCGTTGGCGATCGCCCCGCTTTGAGTTCTGCGACTTCATCTGACGAGATAGTGTGTCCGCTCAGTCTCCTTCGGTTTCAAAGGCGAATCCGTCAGCCTCTCTCAGCCGCTCCATGACGGAGTCGAGCGGCATGAACACCGGTGCCGTGATTCCAACGATCGGGCCGATCGAAACACTGATTGCCCGCCGAGCACCTTCTGGCCAATCGGGCATGGAAAGCCCGGCAACCAGTCTGCGAATCATTTGTCCGCACTCGTTCAGCAGTTGCAACGCTGTCGAGTGCAACGTCTCGAGCGAGATTTCGAGATCGCTCGTGACCAACTCTCCGGCCGCGTCTCTCCAGGCCGCATCACCAACTGCTCCCCGCTCCGGCCACACACCGAGGTGGCGAATTGCTCCGATGTGTCCGTCGTTCGATCGATGTGACTCGACGGCGGCTGCGAGCGCCAAGGCCAATGACTCCGGGCTTGGATCCCCGTACAACGTCACGATGTCTCGCGACGGCCGCTCAGACGAGTGCAACGGTGACGGGACGGAGTTCACATGCGCCAGCACTGGCGAGTGATCGGGGTTTTCCTCGAGCATGACGAGGATGTCCATACCCCCCTCCTGAAATTGAAACTGCTTCTCCATCACTGCTCCCACGTGACCTCGCTACATCAACGATTGCTGGACCCTTTGAGTTTCGGCATCAGAGTCCAACACCGTCACTCAACGAGACCCGGTCGGGCCAGCAATGTTCCTTGTACAACCGTAGCGGCGGGGCTTCGGTCACATCGGCTCGGTCTTGTCACAAACGCGATACAATCGCGCGAGAATTCGTCAGGCGTATCGCGCGAGTGATCGGGCGAAGCGCATGCCGACCACGAGTGAGCCGGCCATGACCACGGCGAGAACGATGCGATCCCCGAGCGGAATTACGCTTGCGACGCCCGCGCCTGTTACGCCAGCCACGACCCACGACACGGCGAATTGCGCGAGCGAAACGGTGCATGCCGCGACCACATCGCGGCGAACTGGACCCTCGGCCAGCCACGTAAATGCAGCGGCCCACGCGAACGTTAGCGCCACGTGAAGCACGAGGCCAACGAACACGAGGCCGAGTACCGCGGCACTCGGTGTTCTGTGCGAGAGAACCGCTGCTGTGGCGGCGAATGGAAGGCCGGCGCTGCCCGCTCGACGGCCAACGCCGATGAGCGCGCCCGTCGTCGCCGCGGCAGCGACGCTCCCAATGAACACACTCGCGGTGGTTGCCCGTGCTTGCACGCTCCAAAGCAAGCCGCAGGTGAACGCTGCCTCAAGTCCCGCGAACGAGCATTCCAGGAAAGAAAAGGCCCCGGCGGTGAGCCGGGGCCTTTACATCCGAACGCGCGCGTCGGCTTAACGCAGTCCGTCGACCTGAACGCAATCCGGCACGTCCGGCGACGGATTGCAGGGCTGGCCGCTCGACAGATAGTAGCCGCTGAAATGCTTCACCCGGCGCCACACGCTGCCCGTATTGAAATCGACGTGCGTGATCAGGCTCGGATCGGTGCCGAAGTCTACGCTGCTCGCGCCGCCGCCCAACGAATAGATCGGGAGGTAGTTGAGCAGCGACACGTGCGTTTGGTAGTACGCGACGTTCTGCTTGAGCGTATTCGCAAACTGATCCGTGCCGATCGTCACGACTTTGCTCGGCGAGAACCGAAGCGCGGGGGAGAAATCCACGCCCATTCCGCCGCTGGATGACAGCACGGCGTGGATGGCAATCTGCCGACCAGGAGCCAGCGTGTCGCACGGCTGATTCCACTCCGTTGCACCGTACGTCGACGTCGTCGGCTCGCACACGGCATCGGCGGGGACGGTAACCTTGTAGCGGCCGTTGAGGATCGTAAACGTTCCGCCGCTCGAGGTGACTGTGAAGTTAGACGTGATGACCTGACCCTGACCGCCGGGCGCGTTCGCGTTGTCGAAGGCTGCCGAGAACGGCGAAATTGCCCGGGCCTGTTCCACGACCGGACCGGTCGTGGAATCACTGCACGAGGCGGCGGCTACAGCAACGGCCGCAAGGGCACAAGCGTTGAGAAGTCGTTTCATGGGCGGCTTTCCGGAGGGGCGTTGGCCGGCGTCGACCATGCGTTTTTTTGTGTGTGGTACCAGGTACCACAAGATACTGATTCGGATCACGTTAGCGCCAGACCCAGCAACGTTCCGTGAGACGCATCACCCCAAGATTAACGATTCGTAACGACGAGTCAACTCCGGGTTCGCCAACTGTTTCACGCGCGCGGCAAATCGGTCGATCTGACGAAACGCGCGCGGGCGGTCGAAAGGGAAAAGCGCGGGCGCGCATTCGACGGCAAGCCAGGCAGCGGAATACAAATCAGCCGCCTCGGCCAACGCTACTGCGATCTCGAACCGTGACAACGCCTCATCACCTTTGCCGTCGGCCGCATCGACGCGGATTCCAAGGGCTTCCGCGATCTCCCGCCCTTGAAACCAGTCAGGCCGCACGGCGAGTCGAGCTCGAACCTCCGCAAGCGCCGCATGCGCCAAGTCAAAACGCTGCAGCTCGAGACGGCACAGCCCGCCACCCGCAGTCGCGCCAATTTCGATGTCAGACTGGCCGATGCGCTGAGCCAACGGTGTCGTCGCCTCGTACAATCCCGCCGCCGAATCCCACAGTCCGAGCTCGCGCTCGACGTGCGCCATGTTGTACAGGGCGACGAGCTGTGATTCTCCTTGTTTGGCGGCAGCGAACAAGCCCAGTGCTTCGCCCAATCGGTCTCGCGCACGATCATATTCGCCGCGCTGCTGAAAGGCGACGCCCAGATTGAGCGCCGCCAAGCCCCACATATCCGGCATGCCCGCGGCCTTCGCGACCGAAATGGCTCGATCGAACGCATTTGACGCCTCGTCGATCCGCGCCTCGAACCGCGCGGCAATTCCCATGTTGATGTGCGCTCGCGCTTGGCCGCGTATGTCGCCGATTCGCTCATACAACTCAAGTGCGCGCGCGTGCTCCACCTCGGCACGGGCCGGAGATTCCGCAAGCAGCGTGTTGCCGAGCCTCG
>JBDTAE010000152.1:0-21018 GCA_039924785.1 Gemmatimonadaceae bacterium
GCTGCCGTCAAAACGAAACGCGCCGACGCGGGTGCGACTTCGCGACGCCGGCAGCGGGGGCTGACCGACGCAATGAGTTCACCGGGTGGAGGAGGGTAGTACCATGAAGGAAGCAGTTCGGATTGCGCGTGTCTCAAACGTGTCGCGGCGAATGCGGCTGGCGGTCGCCGCGCTTGCGGCGGCGGGGTCGGTCGCGGTCTCAGCGTGCAGCGATTCGAACGACAACACGGCGCCGAGCGTCGCGACGTCGATCAGCGCGAACACCGGGAGCAACGGCCGGACGGGCACTGCCGGCGCGGCGCTCTCGACGCCCATCAGCGTCCACGTCGTCGATCAGAATGGAACCGCGTTGAGCGGTGTCGTCGTGACGTGGACCCCGACCGCGAGCAGCGGCACTGTCGCATCGACCACCAGCACGACGGACGCGACCGGCGACGCCACGAACACGTGGACCCTCGGCGGTGCAGTCGGGACAGACTCGTTGACCGCGAGCATCACGTCCGGCGCGTCGGCGGTCATTGCGGCGACGGCGATGCCGGCCGCGTTCTCCGCGTTAACGATCGTCAGTGGCGACGCGCAGATGCTCACTCCCGGCAGCACGTCGGCCGCGCTGGTCGTGAAAGCGGTGGATGCATTCGGCAACCCGATCGCGAACGTTCCTATTACATGGACGTCCACCGGCGGCGGAACGCTCAGCGCCTCGTCGACGACGAGCAGTGCGACCGGGACGTCGTCGGTGACACTGATGACGACGTCCACGCCCGGGACATACACGATCACAGCGACCTCTGGCTCCGCCACCCCGATCAGTTTTACTGTGACCGGTAGTTGAACGTCGACAGTCGTTCGGCGACTGGGTTCTCGACCTGGCCGCCGACGACTTGACGTCGGTATCGAACGGCACGCCCGCAGCGCCCAAGTGCTGCTAGGCCCGGGCTAGCCGACGAGGCCTTTCAGAGGCGCTCGGCGCTGCCCCGGCAATCGGCGTTCAATGCTCGCCCTGAGCCGCGGCCTCTGCTCGACCCCGTTGCCCCGGCCTCGCCGGCATCAGCAATCCGTCGAGGCCTTGCCTCCCCTCTCGACCCACTCTACTTTATCTCTGCTACGCGGCCACATTGGTCGCGAGTGAAATGTGGGGGAGGTTCCCCACATTTTTTTGTTCTGAACGACTTCCTCGACGGGATGTGAAGGACTCGCTGGAAGATGTTGTCGGTTCCGAGCTTGATGCGGTCGGGTTTGACCTCGTGGAGCTTCGGCGCGGTGGGACGCGAAGCCGTCCTCTGATCGAACTTCGGATCGATCGGCGGGATGGGGTGGCCGTCACGGTTGACGACTGCGCGCGGGCCTCTCGCGCCGTTGAGGCGCGACTCGACGGCAGTGATTTGGTGTCACCACAGTACACGTTGCAGGTGTCGTCGCCAGGTGAGCGACCGCTGCGCACCGTGGCCGAGTGGCAGCGGTTCGTTGGGCGATGGGCCAACGTGCTCAGTCCTGAGCACGGGGGAAGGTTCGAAGGGAAAATCATCGCGGTGGAGGGTTCAACAGGGGCTGAAGTCGTCGTCATTGAGCCGAAGGCGGGCGATCAGCGCAGTATTCCGCTGAGCGCAGTCAAGGAGGCGCGGCTCGCGTTTCATTTCTAACTGAGGGGACTTGGATGGTCAGTTCTGCAGAGATTCTCGCCGCGTTTCGCGAGGTATCAAACACAAAGCAGCTGGATCGCGCGGAACTGTACGCTCTGTTGCAGGACGGTATTCTTGCCGCCCTCGCAAAGAAATACGGCCCCAACGTCCGCGCTGAAGTCAATATCGACGACGCCAAGGGCGACATTAAGATCGTTCTTCTGAAGACGGTCGTCGCGACCGTCGAAGATTCGAGCTTCGAAATCTCGCATGAAGACGCAAGAACGTTCGACGACGGCTTCGAAGTCGGCGACGTCATGGAAGAGCCGATCGATTTCGCCGTGTTTGGACGCGCCGCCGTACAGGCCGCCAAGCAGCGCATCATTCAGCGCGTTCGCGAAGGCGAGCGGACGCGCATCCGCGACGAGTTCGCAACCCGAGTGGGCGATCTTCTATCGGGCGAAGTCCAGCAGATCGAGCGCGGCAAGCTCGTCATCATGCTCAACAAGTTCCGCGAAGCGGAAGCGATCATCCCGTATCGCGACCAGAACCACCGCGAGCACTTCCACCAGGGCGAACCAATCCGCGCCGTTCTCAAGCGCGTCGAGGAAACGCCGAAGGGTCCGCGCCTCATCTTGAGCCGTGGCGACCCGCTGTTCGTGCAGGCGCTCTTCAAGCTCGAAGTGCCGGAAATCCAGCAGAACATCGTCGAGATCCGCGCGGCGGCCCGTGAAGTCGGCAGCCGAACAAAAATCGCGGTCTTCTCGCGCGACGACTCGATCGATCCGGTCGGCGCATGCGTCGGCCTCAAGGGCTCGCGCGTGCAGGCGGTGGTCAACGAGTTGAACGGCGAGCGCATCGATATCGTGCCGTGGTCGCCGGATCCCGAGCGCTTCGCGAAACTCGCGCTCGCGCCGGCGAAGGTCGCGCGCGTGTTCAGCGATTCTGCCGCGAAAACGATCCAGGCCGTCGTCGACGAGGATCAGCTGTCGCTTGCCATCGGCCGCAACGGCCAGAACGTGCGTCTCGCGTCGGAGCTCACGGGCTGGAAGATCGACCTGTATTCGAGCCGCGAATGGATGGAACGCGGCGGCGCCGAGTCGCAGATCTTTGCGCCGTTGCCGGAGGAGACCGAGGAAGTTGCCGACGTTCGTCTTTCCGATATCGCGGGCATGCAGCCGGCCACGGTCGCCGTGCTCGAAGAAGGCGGCTATCGAACGCTGAACGACATCATCGATCTCGATCGCGACGATTTCCTCAAGCTGCCGGGCATCGCGCCTGAGGAAGCCGACCGCATCATGTCGATGATCGACGAACTGACGACAGAAGACGGCGGCGCCACCGACGGCAACGCGGCTTCCTGATTCGGAGAACAACATTACGCCGGCAGACGTAGCCCGAGTACTTCGATTGGTGGGACTGGGAGTTCGCGGCCGCGGTGCAATCGTCGGTGTCACGCAGGTGCGGGAAGCAGCGCGGTCGAACAAAGTATTTTTTGCCGTCGTCGCGAAGGATGCGTCGTCGAACAGTCTGGACAAGATCGTGCCGCTGCTCAATGCTCGGCGCGTTAGATTTATTGAGGTTCCGTCAGCGTCGGATTTGGGTGCTGCGGTGGGTCGCGATCAGACGGCGGTGGTGGGCATCGTCGATCGGCAGTTGGCGGCTGGTATTCGCGATCTCGAAACGTCGGCCCGTGCGCGGGTCAGTGAGGAGGATGTTTGAGTAAACTGTCCGTGAGTGAGTTGGCGAGCGAGTTCGCGGTGTCTGCCGAAGAAGTGGTCTCCGTTCTTCGGTCAATGGACATACCCATTCGCAGCCATATGAGTATGCTCACCGACGATCAGGTCGCTCGCATCCGCGCCCGGTGGGAACGCGAAAAGCGCGCACGCGCCGAAAAGCAGGCTGCGCCGGCGCCGAGCGCCCGTCGTCGTCGCGCCGTTGCGACCCCCGAGCCAGTCCCGGAGCCGACTCCAGTTGCCGGCGAGCCTGTTCGCCGTCGCCGCAAAGCTGCCGACGTGCAAGCTGCCGCCGAAGAGCACGCGGCCGCTGAAGCCGCAGCCGCCGAAGCCGCGGCAGAAATCGCCGAGAAGCAGGCCGCGGCAGCCGCTGAAACCGCGCGTCAGGAAGCCGCGCGCATCGAAGCGCTGCGCGCGGAAGAAGCCGCAGCCGCCCACGCGGAAGCGGCCGCCGAAGCCGCAGCGGCCGAACGAGGCGAGACGCGCCCGGAACCGGATGCTCCGCGTCCGGTGGAAAGCGCCCGTCCCGCTCCGGTCACTCACACGCATCCGGGCACGTTCGAACGTCCGCGCCCGCGTCCAGTCACGCCGGGTGCCCCGCGTCCGCGTCCGGTCGCGAGCAGCGGTGGATTCCCGCCGCGGCCAATTGCTTCCGCCGCGCCGGGCGGTGGCCCAATGCCGCCGCGTCGCGACGACAACAAGCGTCCGGGCCAAAGTGGCGGCCCTGGCGCCGGACAGGGCGGCGGCGGTGGAAACGCGGGAAGCAACACTGGAGTCGCCGATCGCAGCGGGCGTCGCAAGAAGGGAAAGCGCGGTGCGGTCGATCAGGAAGTGGTGGATGCGAACATTTCGAAGACCATGGCCACGATGCGTGGCGCGCCCGCGCGTCGCAGCTCGAGCGACATGCGTCGCGGCACGCGCGACGAGCTCGAAGCCGCACGCGCTGCCGAGGCAGAGCGCGAGCGCAAAACGGTCCGCGTCAACGAATTCATCACCGTCAGCGAGCTTGCGCAAATTCTCAAGGTCCCGGCCACGGAGATCGTCGGCTTTGCCTTCAAGAATCTCGGGCTCATGGTCACGATCAACCTGCGTCTCGACTTTGACCAGATCGAGTTGATTGCCGGTGAGTTCGGCTTCCAGGCCGTCCGAGAAGACGCCTATCAAGCGGAAGAAGCCAGCATGTCGGCCGAAGCGGACGCGCCGGCGGATCTACTGCCGCGTCCCGCCATCGTCACGATCATGGGTCACGTCGACCATGGCAAGACGTCGCTGCTCGATTACATCCGAAAGGCGAACGTGGTTGCGGGCGAGGCGGGCGGAATTACACAGCACATCGGCGCGTACCACGTGCAGGTGCCGAGCGGCAAGATGATCACGTTCCTCGACACGCCGGGCCACGAAGCGTTCACGGCCATGCGTGCCCGCGGTGCGCAGGTGACGGACATCGTCGTGCTTGTCGTCGCGGCCGATGACTCGGTCATGCCGCAGACGATCGAAGCCATCTCGCACGCCAAGAACGCCGGCGTTCCACTCATCGTCGCGATCAACAAAATCGATCTTCCGCAGGCGAATCCGGGCAAGGTCAAGCAGGAGCTTCTCCAGTATGGTGTGGTTCTCGAAGAGTTCGGCGGTGCGGTGCTCTCGACGGAAATTTCCGCAAAGAAGGGCACGAACGTCGACAAGCTGCTCGATCAGATTCTGCTTCAGGCCGAAATTCTCGACCTCAAAGCGAATCCGAATCGGCGCGCAGTCGGAACGGTCGTCGAAGCGCAGCTCGATCCCGGCAAGGGTCCAGTGGCCACCGTGCTTGTCCAGAGCGGAACGCTCAAAGTTGGCGACGACTTCATTTGCGGGATGTACTCGGGGCGCGTTCGCGCATTGCTCGACGAACGCGGAAAGCAGGTCAAGTCGGCAGGCCCGGCGATTCCGGTCCAGATCCTCGGTTTCCAGGGTGTGCCGATGGCGGGCGATCAGCTCACTGTCGTCGAGGACGCCGCTGCCGCACGCGACGTTGCGCAGCGACGCGAACGCCTCGACCGCGAAGCGCGGAGTCGTCGTGGAACGCGCGGTGGCGTCACGCTCGAGGATTTCATGGCGCAGGCTGCGGCCGGCGTTGCGCACACCCTGAACATCGTGATCAAGGCGGACCAGGGCGGTCCCGCAGAAGCACTCGCCGACGCACTCATTGGTCTCTCCACACCGGAAGTCCGCGTCGAAGTCATTCACCGCGGCGTCGGCGCGATCTCCGAGAGCGACATCTTGCTCGCGCGCACGGCGGGCGCCGTCATCATCGGCTTCCACGTACGCCCGGACAACAACGCGCGCACGGCGGCGGAACGCGAGGGCGTCGAGATCAAGCTGTACCGCATCATTTACGAGGCCGTCGCCGACGTTCGCTCCGCAATGGAAGGCATGCTCCGTCCCGAGCAGCGCGAAGTCATCCTCGGCGAGGCCGAAGTACGCAACGTATTCAAGATCTCTCGACTCGGCACGATCGCCGGCTGCTCGGTGCGCAGCGGCGTGATCAACCGACAGGGGCGCGTACGTGTGGTGCGCGACGGCGTCGAAGTGTTCGACGGCACGCTGGCCTCGCTTAAGCGCTTCAAGGACGACGTCAAGGAAGTGCGCGAAGGCTTCGAGTGCGGTCTGGGTGTCGAGAACTTCAACGACCTCAAGGTGGGTGACGTGATCGAGTGTTACCGCACCGAAGAGGTCGCGCGCACGCTCGAGTCCACGGCGTCGGCCTGAGTCGGCGATGGCAGAAAATCGCCGGCCTGACCGCGTTGCGGAGGCCATTCGTGAGGAAGTTGCTAATTTTCTCGCGTCCGAAGTTAAGGATCCGCGGATCACGGGTATGGTGACCGTCACTGCGGTGGAGGTCACACGCGATCTTCGCAACGCGACAGTGTTCGTGAGCGTGATGGGGTCCGACAGCTCGCGCGCGTCCACGTTCGAAGGACTCGAGAGCGTCGCGGGTCATCTCCGCGCTCACGTCGGTCGCGCGCTGAGCCTGCGCCTCGCGCCGACGATTTCCTTCAAGGCCGACGAAAGCATCGCTCGCGCCGCTCGCATCGAGACGTTGCTCGCGCAGATCAAGGACGCGCAGCCTTCTTCCGAGGCGTCGCCCCAAACGGATGGAGACGCGAAAGACTGACGGCGGTGGCTTGCTGCTCGTCGACAAGCCCGCCGGCGTTACGTCGCACGATGTAGTGGCGGTCGTTCGGCGTGCGGCGGGAATGTCGCGCGTCGGTCACGCGGGCACGCTCGATCCGTTCGCGACGGGTTTGCTCGTCGTGCTCCTTGGACGAGGAACGCGATTGATTCCGTACATCGACGGAGATCCGAAGGTCTACGACGCCGTGATTCGCTTCGGCTCCGAGACGGACACTGACGACGTCACCGGCGACACGATCCGCGAAGCCGCGGCGCCGAGTGCGGACGCAATCGCCGAAGGAATTGCCCAGCTCAGCGGAGAAATCGATCAGATGCCGCCGGCCTACTCCGCCAAAAAGGTCGACGGCGTGCGCGCGTACGCCGCGGCGCGCCAAGGCACGCCGCTCGCGCTCGCGGCCTCGCGCGTCGTCGTCCACTCGTGGACAGTGATCTCTCGTAGCGAGAACGAGCTCGCGACAACGATCACATGCAACGGCGGCACGTACGTGCGCGCTCTCGCGCGCGACCTTGGGAGGCTCGCCGGAAGTGCGGCGCATCTCGCGAGCCTCCGTCGAACACGGAGTGGCGCGTTCTCGGTCGAGGCCGCGGTGAGTCTCGACGCCGTACGCGCAGGAGAGTTTTCGCTTCGCCCGTTTCGCGATGCAGTCGCCGAGATGCCCGCGCAGGGACTCGACGAAGCGGAGTTGGGACGCGTGCTGCACGGCAACCCGGTTGCCGCGCGCACGATCGGCGCGCGCATCGCGTTGGTCGACGATAAGGAAGGTCTTATCGCAGTCGCCGAACGCGCAGGGGACACGCTGCGGCCAACACTGGTGTTGCGCGATGCCTAGATCCTCCGTGCTTCCAGCGTTTGCTGACGGATCGATCGTCACGGTTGGAACGTTCGACGGCGTGCACCTCGGGCATCGCGACATCGTTGCTCGGGTGCGAGAGCGCGCCGAAGCCACCGGGCTCGCAGGAGTTCTCGTCACATTCCGACCGCATCCGCTGGCCGTGGTAAATCCTGCGGCTGCACCACTGCTGCTCACTCCCGACGATGAACAACTCGACGCGCTCGCGGACAGTGGCCCGTTGTCTGTCGTCGTCCTTCCGTTCACGCCGCTCCTCGCGAAGTATTCCGCCGAAGCGTTCGTGAGCGAGTTACTGATCGCGCGTTACGGGATGCGCGAGCTCGTCATCGGCTACGACCACGGACTCGGGCGCGGCCGCCAGGGTGACGCCGCCGCGCTGTCAGAGCACGGCGAGCGGCTCGGCTTTCAGTGTCACGTCGTGCCGCCGACCGTCGACGCGGCTGGCGCGCCGATTTCGTCGAGCGCGATTCGAACGTCGATTGCGCACGGCAATCTCCAGCGCGCCGAGCGGGCGCTTGGTCGCCCGTACGCATTTCGGGGAACCGTCGTGCCGGGCAGCCAGCGCGGGCGCGATCTCGGCTATCCCACGCTTAACCTTGAACTCCCGACGCTGCGAAAGCTGTTGCCGCCGGAGGGCGTGTACGCCGTTCGGGCCCAGAGCAGGCGCGGATCGTTCGGTGGAATGATGAATTTGGGAACGCGTCCGACTTTTGGTGAACTCGAACGAACCCTCGAGGTACACCTCTTTGATGTGCACGGCGATTGGTACGGTGAATCGGTGTCTATCGAGGTGATTCGCCGCTTGCGCGACGTCACGAAGTTCGAGGGTGTCGAGGCGCTCGTTGCCCAGCTTGGGCGCGACGCCGAAAGTGCTCGTCTTGCGTTGACCCAAGCGTAAGAGCCAGTTAACGTTATAGGTTCGTCCGGCTGGGCTATCCCACCTACCTCCTTCCCGCAGTCGTATGCCCCTGAAGTATCGCGTACTGACCATCATCGGCCTGTGCCTGCTGTCGGCCTTTTTTCTGTTCCCACGTAACGTGACGGAGCGTGTCACCGGCAAGAACGGTGTCATGCACGACACGACGATGCGCTCGGTTCCGCTGCGCAAGGGATTGGACCTCCAGGGCGGCACGTACCTCGCGCTCGAGGTCGACGACTCGAAGCAGGCGATCCCTGCGGATAAGAAAGCGGATGCGATCGACCGCGCACTCAAGGTGGTGCGTTCGCGCATCGAGGGCTTTGGTGTTTCGGAAGCCGTCGTGCAGAAGCAGGGCAACGATCGCATCGTTGTTCAGATTCCGGGCATTCAGGATCCGGGCCGCGCGCGCGCCCTCGTCGAGAAGCAGGCATTTCTTGAATTCAAGATTACTGATAAGACCAAAGCGCTCGAGCGCGATCTTCCGCGGCTCGACCAGGTCATCAAGCAGCGCGGCCTGACCGCGGTCGGCGGTTCCGATACCAGCGTCAAAGCCGGCGCGGCCAACAAGGGCCTGCAAGGTCTGTTGACTAACGCCGATTCGACCAAGAAGGCCGACTCGGCGAAGAAGGCAACGACGACCGTCGCCAGCAAGAAAGACAGCGCCAAGAAGGATTCCGCCGCCGCCGACTCGCTCAAGGTCCAAGCGGGCGGCGCGTTCTCGAGTTTGCTGCAGGAAGGCGGAATGCCGGGCGAGTTCTTCATCGAGGCGTCAAAGGTTCCGACGCTCGACAGTTATCTCGCCGACACGGCAGTCATCGCCGCGATGCCGCCGGGTAAGGACTTCATCCCGAGCACTGATTCCACGTTGCTCCAGGGTAACTGGTATCGCTCGTACTACCTCGTCGATCACAACGCAATCCTGACTGGCGATCGTCTGACAAACGCACAGCCGAGCCAGGGTCCGGAAGGCAACGTTGTCGAATTCCAGGTCGACAACGAAGGTGGCCGTCGCTTCCGGAATGAGACCGGCAAGCACATTCAGGACTACATGGCGATCATCCTCGACAACCGTGTCCAGGGTCGTCCGCCGGTGATTCAGGGCGCGATCGGAACGCGTGGGCAGATCACGATGGGCGGGAAGGACCTCGCCGCCGCGCAGGACCTCGCGCTCGTGCTTCGCGCCGGTGCGCTTCCGGTGCCGCTCCGCGTCGCCGAAACCCACGTCATCGGCCCCAGCCTCGGCCAGGATTCGATCGACAAAGGCGAGCGCGCGATGATTATCTCAGTGGCGCTCGTCGTCATCATCATGGTGACGTACTATCGCTTCTCGGGCCTGCTCGCCGTCGGCGGCCTCGCGTTGTACATGCTGTACACGCTCGCGGCGCTCGCCGGCTTTGACGCCGTGCTCACGCTGCCTGGCATCGCCGGGTTCGTGCTCTCGATCGGTATCGCCGTCGACGCGAACGTGCTGATCTTCGAGCGCATTCGCGAGGAATTGGCGCGCGGGAAGACGGTCCGCACCGCCATCGACGAAGGTTTTCGCCATGCCATGCCGGCCATCGTCGATTCAAACGTTTCGACAGTCCTCACGGCTGCGGTGCTGTATCAGTACGGAACGGGTCCGGTGAAAGGCTTCGCTGTAACACTCATCGCCGGTATTTTTGCCTCGCTCATCACCTCGATTTTTGTGGTGCGCACTTTTTATCTCCTGTGGCTGAACCGCTCGCGCGGCGCCCAGACGCTGAGCATCTAGGGGTTCATCATGCTGCGCATTCTTCACGACACGAAATACGATTTCATCAAGTACTGGCGCACGGCCGCGATCGGCACGATCGCGTTCATCGCGCTGGGCATGGTGCTGCTGGGCGTTCACCACTTCCGGACAGGGTCCGCGTTGAACTACAGCGTCGAGTTCACTGGCGGCGCCGTGATTCAGCTGAGCTTCGATAAGGCGCCGAACTCCGATGCCGTGCGTGCGGCTGTGGACCAGGCGGGCTTTCCGGGCGCTGAGGTCGCGACGTTCGGTGACGCGCAGAACTACTCGGTCAAAGTGCAGCCGAGGTCCGGTGAAAAGGCTGCGGCCAATGCCGAGGGGATCGGCGCGCAAATCGCCTCGGCGCTCACCAAGAGCATGCCCAACGACCACGTGAAGGTCGTTCGCGCGGAGTCGGTCGGCACGAGCGTCGGATCGGAACTGCAGACGAAGGCGATCACCGCAATCTTCATCTCGTTCATCGTCACGCTGATCTACCTCGCCATTCGATTCGAGTGGCGCTTCGGCGTTGCCGCGACGATCGCGACCATGCACGATCTTCTCACGACGATGGCGTTCCTCGCCATGCTGCGACTCGAGATTTCGTTGACGGTCGTCGCCGCGCTTCTCACCGTCATCGGCTACTCCCTCAACGACACGATCATCATCTTCGATCGCGTGCGCGAGAATTTGAAAAAGCAGCGAAAGGAATCGCTACGCGACGTGCTGAACCGTTCGATCAACGAGACGCTGCCGCGTTCGATCCTGACGCACGCCACCGTGCTCGCCGCAGTCCTCTCGCTGTTGTTCTTCGCAGGTGAGGTCATTCGTCCGTTCTCGTGGATCATGGCGTTCGGCGTGTTCACCGGTACGTTCAGCTCAATCTACGTCGCCGGCGCGATTCTCCTCTGGATCGAACACAAGTGGCCGCGCACGACCGGCGCGGAGACGAAGGGCACCGCGCGTGCACTCGCCGAAACGCGTCGTCAGGAAAGTCCGGCGTCCGTCACGACTCGCTAGTCCGCGCGGCAACGCGCTCGTTTTACGTTCCTCGATAGTCACGCCCACCTCGCGGACCCGGCATTCGATGCCGACCGCGAGGACGTCATTCAGCGCGCGCGCGCCGCCGGAGTCGCCGCGGTTGTCTGTATCGGCGAATCGATAGCGGCCGGCGAACGCGCGGCCGCCATCGCTGCGAATCACCCGCGATTCGTTTTTGCGACCGCCGGCGTGCACCCGCACGACGCGGCCCAGTTCGATCTCGCGCGCGATTCAGGCGCCATTCGAGAACTGGTGGCTCGTGGTGCGGTTGCGATCGGCGAATGCGGTCTCGACGCCCACTACGACCGCTCTCCGCGACAGCTCCAACGGCGTGCCTTCGCTGCCCAGCTCGAGCTCGCCCGGGAGTTGAATCGGCCGGTCGTCGTCCACACGCGAGACGCGGAAGACGACACCAGAGCGATGATCGTCGAAGCGTCGTCGGCCGGTGTACGAGGCGTTCTGCATTGCTACACGGGATCCCACGGCCTGGCCGAGGCTGCCCTCGCCCGCGGCTGGTACATCTCGTTCTCGGGAATCGTCACATTCAAGAAGTGGGACGACGACGCGTTGATTCGCCTCGTTCCCTTTGACAGAATTCTGGCGGAGTCGGATTCGCCGTACCTCGCGCCCGTGCCGAAGCGGGGAAAGCGAAACGAGCCGTCGTGGGTTAGTTTGACCGTCGCGCGAATTGCCGCGGCGCGCGGCATGGGGGCGGCTGAAATGGGTGAGCGCGCGGCCGCGAATGCCGTGGCGTTGTTCGGTCTCGACTTGTCTCCGGTTGACGAGGCTCATTCGCCAACCTAGGAGACGCGTTGGTCGTTTTCTTCGCAGCGCGTACGTTTGGAAGTCTTTTCACTCTTGGGCTCCGATCGCAGGCATTGTCACAGTTCGCCAGAAGCCATTCGGCTGCAGCCCGAAATCATCAGCTCTCGGCCATTCGCTCTCCGTCTCAAGACACCTTCCACAAGGACATCGCCATGCCCCTCCAGATTGTCCATACCGACCACGCTCCGGCCGCCATCGGACCGTACTCACAGGGCGTCGTCGTCAACGGACTGTTGTTCACCGCCGGCCAGATTGCGATCGATCCCGTCACCGGGCAGGTCGTCACTGGTAGCGTTGGCACTCAGACGGAGCGCGTCATGGCAAACCTCGCCGCCGTGCTCGCGACGGTGAACGCGACATGGAAGGACGTCGTGAAGACCACAGTGTACCTCCACGACATGGCGGATTTCCCCGTCGTCAATGAGATCTACGGCCGTGCACTTGGCGACGCTCGCCCCGCGCGGTCCACCGTGCAGGTGTCGGCGCTGCCGCGTGGTGTACTCGTCGAAATCGACGCCGTCGTCGCCGTTCCGTGAGCTCGGGGCAAGCCGCGGAACCCATCAAGCTCACCGCGTATGCGCGGTGCGCCGGCTGTGCGGCAAAGCTGGGGCACGTCGATCTGTCAGCGGCGCTCGAGCCGTTGCCGACGCGCGCCGATCCGCGTCTGCTGGTGGGTCGCGAAACGTACGATGACGCCGGCGTATTCAAGATCTCTGATGACCTCGCGCTCGTACAGACTGTGGATTTCTTCGCGCCGATCGTCGACGACCCGTATACGTTCGGGCAGGTCGCCGCGGCGAACGCCTTGTCCGACGTCTACGCGATGGGCGGCGAACCGCTGACGGCAATGAACGTCGTTGGGTTCCCGGCGGGACAGCTGCCAATCGAAGTGTTGACAGAAATCTTGCGCGGCGGACAGGACAAGGTGCACGAAGCAGGCGCCGTCGTCGTCGGGGGCCACACGATCATCGACGAGGAGTTGAAGTTTGGCGTGTCGGTCACCGGTCGCGTGCATCCGAATGAGATCCTCAGCAACGCTAACGCCGTCGTCGGCGATCGCCTCATTCTGACCAAACCGCTCGGCACGGGTTTGCTCGCGACGGCGGCGAAACGCGGACAACTGGGAACGGTCGAGTGCGCGTCGCTGTATGCATCGATGTGCCTTCTCAATCGCGTTGCCAGTGAAGCGGCCCGTGCCGTCGGCGCCAAGTGCGCGACCGACATCACCGGCTTCGCGCTGCTCGGCCACGCGTCGCACATCGCGGAGGCCAGTCACGTTACGCTGCGCATCGACACGAAACGTGTCCCGGCGCTTCCCGGCACGCGCGGCGTCTGGGACCGAGGCACTCGCACGGGAGGCGCCGAGCGCAATGCGGCGTATCTCGAAAGCCGGGTGGAGTGGGGCAGTGCATCCGATTGGCATCGAGCGCTCCTCATCGATCCGCAGACCTCGGGCGGGCTGCTCGTCGCGGTGCCTGCCGCTCGGGCCGCTGACTACCTTTCGCTCGTTCCTGGTAGCGTCGACATCGGCGAAGTCGTCGACCGACAGTCATATGGACTTGTGCTTGCGTGACGTGTTTGGGAGTGGATGGAGCCTGGTGGTTCTCACGGTCTTCAAAACCGTTCGCGACCTGACATTGTCGGGTTGGGTGGGTTCGATTCCCATGCACTCCCGCCATGCGTCGAGCGCTGTTTCGCGTTCTCTCATACCGTAATGCTGATTGCCTTTCACGTGCTAGCCTCCCGGTTCGTCGTCGCTCTTGCAGTGATCGTCAGCGTTGCGGCCCCAGCGAGCAGCGCCGACGCCCAGCGTCCGGACACGGTGGCGCGCGTCATCCCGAGAATGATCGCCGACGGACCCGATCCGCTGCGCCCGCCGATCAGCCCGGGACGGGCATTCGCATACTCCTTTCTCGCTCCGGGGCTGGGCCAGAGCTATCTGAATCGCAACAAGGCCGCGACCGCGTTCTTGCTCGTGGAAAGCATCAGTCTTGTGATGATTCGTGAATCGGCGGCCGACGTCCATGAAGCCCGGCGCGCGGCGAGCGATTCGGTCATCACGTCGTATCTCGACGCGTCGGGCAACCCGGTCGTGACCAGCGTCGCTCCGCGGTTCGGCAGCACTGAGGTTAAAACGCGCGAAGCACATGTCGAAGATTGGGTTGCGCTTCTCATAGCGAATCACCTGTTCTCCGGGGCCGACGCATTCGTCGCTGCCCATCTGTGGGATGTCAAAGCGCGACTCGCCCTGCGCCTGTATCCCCACGGCACCGGCCTCGCGGCAAGCATCAAGTGGTAGACGCGGATGCGCCGATCGGCGTGTTCGATTCGGGCATCGGCGGGTTGACCGTCGTCCATGAGATCCTTCGCCAACTTCCGAGCGAGAGCGTCATTTACTTTGGCGATACGGCGCGCGTCCCGTACGGTCCGAAGAGTCCGGATACCGTCCGCCGGTACAGTTTAGAAATCGCTTATTTCCTTCGCGAGCAGGGCGTCAAGGCGATCGTCGTCGCGTGCAACACGGCCACGGCGCACGCTCTCGAGGCGCTTCGCGACGCAATGGACGTTCCCGTGATTGGCGTCGTTGAGCCGGGAGCGCGTGCGGCCGTCTCGGCCAGTCTCGGCGTCGTCGGCCCCACTCGCGATCGACACATCGGCGTCATTGGCACCTCGGGAACGATCAAGTCGGCCGCGTACGAGCGCGCAATCCGCGCGATCGACGAACACGCGCGCATCACCGCTCGCGCGTGTCCGTTGTTCGTTCCCCTCGTCGAAGAGGGATGGACGGAACATTTCGTCGCCGCGATGATCGCTCGCGAATATCTCCAGCCGTTCGTCGACGAAGGGGTCGACACCCTCGTCCTCGGCTGCACGCACTATCCGCTGCTCAAGCCGCTCATTCGTAAAACGCTCGGACCGCGGGTGCGGTTGATCGACAGCGCCGAAGAAACCGCGGCGGAAACGGCGAGGACGCTTCGTTCCGCTGGACTTGAGTCTGTGTCGGCGTCGGGACCGACGTATCGGTTCTTTTCTTCTGACGATCCGCAGCAGTTCCTGCAGCTAGGGCAGCAGTTTCTCGGCGACACGATCGAGCGCGTTGAGGTCCGCACTCTCGGCTGATCCGTCCCATTCTCGCAGCGCGATCTTGTCGGCGGTGATACGCAGGAACGTCGGTCGATCGAGCCACGAACCGGGATTCGCGTAGACCGCGCCGCCGGGCAAACGTTCGAGCGTCGCGACGTGCGAATGTCCGAACACCACGAGATCGAGATTCGGCGAGCCTTGCTCGACTCGCGCTGCTGCTTCTCGCAATCCTCGGCCGCCATCTTTCGCCGCGTACGTTCGACTCGCACCAGAGCTGCCCGTCGCGAGCGGCGTGGCGAGGTCCGGATGAAGCCAGCGAAATGCTTTGATCGCCGCGCCGTTTCGAAGCACGTGGCGAATCATTCGATATCTCGTATCCTCGCGCGGTCGCAGCCCGTCGCCGTGTTCGATGTGAGTGCGCCATCCTTCGATCTCACCGGTCCACGGACCAAAGATGTAGTTCACGCCAACGTCGTTTCGCAGCACGTCGCCGCCCCAGCAATCGTGATTGCCGGCGACCATCGTCACCGGCACACCGCTGTCGACCAGATCGGCGAGCGCAGCCACGGCACGAAACCCGCTCCGCGGGATCACCGTTTTCCATTCAAACCAAAACTCGAACAGATCGCCGTTGATGACGAGCGACGCCCCGTTCCGCGCCACATGGCGAAAGAACGAAACGACCGCGCGCTCGGTCGCGTCCGGTGCGAATCCGAGATGGGCGTCCGAGATGATATAGCAGGGGGCCGTGAGCACGCGCGAATTCTACCGTCGCTGCGAGCGCTTTACAAACCAATCGCGTCCCGCGATCTTCGCCGAGTGAGTAATCTTTCCACGTCGTCGGCACCGTATCATGACGTCGAGTTTCGCGTCCGATATGCGGAAACCGATCAGATGGGCGTGGTGTACCACGCGAACTACCTGGTGTGGTGCGAGGTCGGCCGAACCGACTTCATTCGCAAACGTGGGATGAGTTACGCGGACATCGAGCTCGCGGGGATTGGTCTCGCGGTCTCCGAACTTTCCGCGCGGTTTCACGCTCCGGCCCGATACGACGAGCTCATTCGGGTTCGAACCACGCTCGGCGATGTTCGATCCAGGAGCATCTCGTTCGACTATCTCATCACGCGCGCGGAGTCCGGCGAACGCCTTGTAACGGCAAAGACGTCTCTCGTCTCGATCGATTCTTCAACTGGAAAACTCACGCCGATGCCGCCTGGAATTCGCGAACTGTTCACCACGGCATGATGCGCCGTCAGCTGTCATTCGTTGGGTTGTTGCTGGTCGGACTGTCCGTTGCATGCGTCCCGCGCCTCACGCCGCTTACGGGCGAGCCGGTTCCGGCCTCGCGGCTGCCGCGAACCGCGCTCCCGCCCGGGCATAAATCCATCATCTTCTCATGGGATCTCGAAGATCGAGACATGGTTGGACGCGGAGACGGCGCGGCGCGGATCGCTCCACCGGACAGCGCGCGGCTAGATTTCTTTTTGGCGGGGGGCTTCGGAGGGGGGGCGGCGGTGTTGCTCGGCGATTCGGTGCAGGCGCCCGGCGGCGATTTGATTCGACGCCTCGTGCCGCCGCCGGCGTTGCTCTGGGCCGCGCTGGGTCGTGTGGCGTTGCCGAACCTGCCCGACACGGTGATCAAGGTTGAAGGCACAACCACTCGGGCGGACATCGGAAGTCCGGTGGCGTTTCGCCTCACGTTTCATGGCGATTCGTTGGTTCGAGCGGAACGCGTCGACGGAGCCAAGGTAGTAGAGTGGGTGGAACGCACCGACAAGACGCATATTCGGTATCGCAACGAAAAATCGCGAAGGACTTTGCAACTTACTATTACCAGAACGGACGAGGCTCCGCGGTTTGATGCGTCGATTTGGCACCTGGTTCCGTAGGACGGCGCTCGTCGGACTCGTCGCGTTGAGCGGCTGCTTGTACAGTTTTGCGGGCGGAGGATTGCCGCCCACGATTCACACGATGGCGATTGCGACATTCGACAACCAGACCGCTTCGCCCGACCTTCCGAAAGAGTTGTACGATCAAATGCGGAAGGAGCTCCAGCGCCGTTTAGGCGTGCGTGATGCACCGCAGGAGAAGGCCGACGCCTTGATCCACGGCACGATTCAGTCGTATGAAGCGGACGTTCCGGTCAGCTTCAGCGCGAATCCGCAACAGGCGGTCACCGCTCGCCGACGCTTGCAAGTTACGATCGATGTCGAGATTGTTGATCAATCGAACGGGCACATTCTGTTTCAAAGCAAATCGTTGCGCGAAGAGGCCGACTACGCGGAGCGTGCCGAAGCTGATGGACGTAGCCAGGCCATTGCGAAGATCCTTCAAAAAATCGTCGAAGGAGTGCAGGCAAATTGGTGACGTCACGTGAAACTCGTCGCGGCTGGACCGCGTTCGGTTGCTTGGTCACGCTCGTCCTCCTCGGCGTGGCCCTGTATTTTGGCGCGGGTGTGGGCAAGACGTACTGGAAGTTCTACCAGTTCCAGGATGCGATGCGCCAGGAGGTAAAGTTCGCAGCGAAGAGCAGCAATGATCAAATTCTGATCAATATGCGTGCGCACGCGGACTCGCTCCAACTTCCCGACGACGCGTCGAAAATCAACATTCGACGTGGCGAGCAGGGGATCTCGATCGAGTCGGAATACACGGAAACGCTTCGTCTCCCGTTGTACACGCGCGACGTCCATTTTCACCCGCATGCCGAAGGCCCGATTTGAGCGAGCGCGTCGATCCGCTCGACAAAATCATGAACTGGGACTGCGCCAGAGCATGGCGAGACGGCGTCCTCGGGAGGCTCGGATTTACGAATGGCGTGTTCGACCTGCTGCATCCTGGCCACATCGACGTGCTTCGCCGCGCACGGGACGCATGCGACGTTCTCGTCGTCGGACTCAACAGCGATGCGTCGGTCAAGCGCCTGAAAGGCCCATCGCGTCCGGTTCGCTCCGAGAGCGAACGCGCCTACGTGCTTGGCGCGTTGGCCATGGTCGACGCCGTCGTCCTCTTTGAGGAGGATACGCCGCTCGAGCTTATCACCACGCTGCGGCCGAACGTTTTGGTCAAGGGCGGCGATTATACCGAAGCGTCCATCGTGGGCGCGCGCGAGGTGCGCGGATGGGGAGGCGACGTTATCGTCGTGTCGCTGACTCCGGGCCACTCCACTACTTCGACCATCGAGAAACTTCGTGAGCATTGATTCGGCCGCAGAAAATCCGGCACCCGACCGCACGACCCGCACGAACGACCAGATGCGCGTGGTCACGATGGAGCGTCAAGTTGCCCCGTACGCCGAGGGGTCGTGTCTCGTGTCGTTCGGCAGCACTCGGGTCCTGTGTACCGCATCCGTCGAGGAGGGAGTTCCTGGCTGGCGTCGCGGCCGCGGCGAAGGATGGCTCACTGCGGAGTACGCGATGCTTCCTCGTGCAACGAAGACGCGGACGTCGCGCGAGCGCTCGCAGATCGGCGGCCGGACGCAAGAAATTCAGCGGCTCATTGGCCGGAGTATACGCGCCATGCTGGACGATTTTCGCTTCGGAGAGTATACGCTGAAGATCGACTGCGACGTCCTGGTCGCCGACGGAGGCACGCGCACGGCGTCGATCACCGGAGCATGCGTCGCTGCGGTGGACGCGTTCAACTGGCTGGTATCGTCGGGCCGGATTGCCGCGTCGCCGGTGAAACGTCGAGTCGCCGGCGTCAGCGTCGGTGTGATCGGCACCTCGCCCCGTCTCGATCTCGACTACGAGGAGGACGTGCGCGCCGCGGTCGACATGAACGTTGTGATGAGCAGCGAGGGACAGTTCGTCGAAGTGCAGGGGACCGGCGAGCACGGCACGTTCGATCGCGACGAGTTGAATCGATTGCTCGATCTCGCCGTGAAGGGATTGCGCGAGCTCGATGCGGCCCAACTCCGCGCGCTGCCGCAGTAGCGTTTGGGTGTGAGCGTGTTGTCATGACCTTCTTTCATGATCGTTTGATGACGATCGTCCCGCCCAGCGCCATCCTGCTAGCGACGCGAAGTCAGGGCAAGCTGCGCGAACTGGAGCCGATGTTCGCCGCGGCCGGTTTGGACGCGACCGATCTCGATACCGCCGGCGTCGCGGAAACCGTCGAGGAGGCTGCGCTTGAAGTGTTCGAAACGTTCGAGGAGAACGCGCTCGCGAAAGCGCGGTATTTTTTCCGGCGCACCGGTATGCCCTCCGTAGGCGACGACTCGGGCCTTTGTGTCGTGGCACTGAAGGGTGAGCCCGGCGTGTTCAGCAAGCGATGGAGCCGGCGCCCCGACCTATCGGGGCAACCGCTCGACGACGAGAACAATCGGTTGCTGATCGAGCGCCTTCGCGGTGTGGGCGATCGTCGCGCGTTCTACGTATGCGTGGCAGCGTACGTCGATGGTGGGCGTGAGCTGGTGTGTTGCGGAGCGGTGCATGGCCACATTGTCGACGATGCGAGCGGAGACAACGGGTTCGGCTACGATCCGTATTTCTACGCTGACGAACTCGGCGCAACGTTTGGTGGTGCGACTCTGGAAGCCAAACAGGGTGTCAGCCATCGGGGGCGCGCGTTTGGAGCGCTCGTGGCTGAATTGTCCGGTTGGCGGCGAAGCGAGATTCGAGGTTGATTCTGCTTAGGTGCTCTGATACATTCGAAGGCTCGCGGGGCGTAGCGTAGCCTGGTATCGCGCCTGCTTTGGGAGCAGGAGGTCCCCGGTTCAAATCCGGGCGCCCCGACCTGCAAACACCACGACGCACATCATGACGCGGCAAGGGCTGCTAGCTGAGCTGCGGGATAGGCTTGGGATGGCACCATCGTCGACGAAGCGCCAGTAGCTCAGGTGGATAGAGCAACAGCCTTCTAAGCTGTGGGTCGGGGGTTCGAGTCCCTCCTGGCGCGCCTTACCGCGATAGGGTGTCGGTTGGTTGTTGGCTGAGTGGTGGCGCGCTGGGTTGGTGAAGTGATGTGATGCGTGGTTTTGTTTGGGCCGTTAGCTCAATTGGCAGAGCAAGCGACTCTTAATCGCTAGGTTGTAGGTTCGATTCCTACACGGCCCATGAGGTTGGTTGGATGTGTGCGAGGTAGGGGAATACTCGCCGAAGATTTGGGTGCTTTGCTTGGTTGCTCTTGGGTGGTGCGTCTAGTTAGCATAGGTACAGAGCTGGGCGCGTTTGGCAGGCGTGGACGCGGTGATGTTTTTTAATCGCGTTCCCATTGCATCCGCCCGATAAATTGGTTACTATTGGGACCCGCCACGAAATTTCGGTTTTTCTGCAGGATTCGTGATGGCGGTGTCGAGCTTGGCGCGACGCGAAAGCAGGTTGGCGCGCGGGCGAAAAAGGCTCAAAAGAATTGCGGCAGAGAGCTTGACGACGCTGATTTTACTGTGTATGTTTGAAGGCTGTCGCCAAAAGCGACACCAGATAGTTTAAAGATTGTGAATGACGCTGATTGACAATTGAATTTGGGAATCTGGATGTGCGAGGCGAACTCGTTGATCCGGCGGCTCGTTTGGAGTTGCCGAGGAGAGTTTTGACCAAACATTTTCTGTGATTCGGACACGCTGTCTTTTTACACAGCGTGCAAAAAGACAGCGGGTCTGAAAGAGCTATTTTTCAAACACTCTTGGAGAGTTTGATCCTGGCTCAGGACGAACGCTGGCGGCGTGCTTAACACATGCAAGTCACGGGGGCCCGCAAGGGTAACCGGCGAACGGGTGCGTAACACGTGAGCAACCTGCCTAGATGTGGGGGATAGCCGGCCCAACGGCCGGGTAATACCGCATACGGTCACGAGGAGGAGTCTCCTTGTGAAGAAACCTCCGGGGCATTTAGAGGGGCTCGCGGCCTATCAGCTAGTTGGCGGGGTAATGGCCCACCAAGGCTTCGACGGGTAGCTGGTCTGAGAGGATGGCCAGCCACATTGGGACTGAGAGACGGCCCAGACTCCTACGGGAGGCAGCAGTGGGGAATCTTGCGCAATGGCCGAAAGGCTGACGCAGCGACGCCGCGTG
>JBDTAE010000153.1:0-8758 GCA_039924785.1 Gemmatimonadaceae bacterium
GTGTCGTCAGACCAAACTTGCGCGCCTCTTCGATCACGCTTGGTATGCCGAGCTCGATGCCCATGCGAATCGCTGGAATGTTGCGCGACTGATACAGCGCTTTGCGCAGGGACATCTTGCCGGCGAAATCCGGCTCGAAGTCCTTCGGCGTCCACGTCGCGTCGCCCGACAGCTCCACCGTGAGCGGAGAGTCGTCGAGGATGTACGATGGCGGCCGGCCATTCTGCACCGCGTCGGCGTAGAGAATCGGCTTGAACGTCGATCCCGGCTGACGCAACGCGAGACGCGCGCGATCGAATTGGTTGTCGTCGAAGTCGCGCCCTCCGACGAGCGCGCGCACCGCTCCCGTGCGCGGATCCATCGCGATGAACGCGCCCTGCAAGTACGGCGAGTTCGGCGAGTTCTTCTGTTCCTCGTCGGGTCCCTTCGCCATATAGCGTTCGTAGCTCTGGTGCGGGAACGACCCGTACCGGCCCGCTTCGACCGCGCGGAGTTGGCGCTCCATCACCCGCTCCGCCGCCGATTGCATGTCGAGGTCGAGGGTGGTGTAGACCTTTAGACCTTGCTCATAGAGCTGCTTGCCGAACTTTTCGTCGAGCTGCTGGCGGATCCACTCGACGTAGTACGGCGCAACTTCGCCGGCGTCGACGCGGGTCGCGAGCTTGAGCGGATAGGCTTTCGCTTCACTCGCCTGTGCGGCGGTGACGACGCCGGCATCGCTCATGAGACTGATGACGAGGTTGCGCCGCTGTAGCGCGCGGTCGGGAAAGGCCCGCGGGTTGTATCGCTCCGGCCCCTTCGGCAACGCGGCGAGCATTGCCGCCTCGGCGATGTTCAAATCGGCGATGGATTTGCCGAAATAGCGTTGGGCGGCCGCGGCGATACCATACGCACCGTTGCCGAGGTAGATCTGGTTGAGGTAGAGCTCGAGGATCTTGCTCTTTGGATAGTTCGCCTCGATCTCGCGCGCGACCTTGGCCTCTTTCAGCTTTCGCACGATCGACTTGTCGCGCGAGATGCGTTCGGGAAAGATGTTGCGCGCCAGTTGCATGGTGATCGTGGAAAACCCTTCGTTCCACGAGAGGTGGCGCACGTCTTTCAACACCGCGCCAGGGATGCGATGCCAATCGATGCCGGCGTGGCTGTAGAACCGCTTGTCTTCCGTGAAGACGAACGCCTTCTGCACAAGCGGCGGAATGTCGGCGATCTTGACGAGCGTTCTTCGCTCGATGCCGAGCTCGGTAACGAAGCGTCCGTCCATCGCATACAGCTTCGATGTCTGCCGGGGTTCGTAATCTTGAAAGGCGGAGGCCGGCGGACAGCGGCCGGCACGGCACACCATTGCCCAACTGGCGTACGCGAGCCCCGCGACGAACGACGCGCCGAAGAGGACAATGACCGCGGTGAGGCGCAGGAAGCGCGGATGCTGCTGGCGAAAGCGCGTGACGATCGATGGGTTAGGCATATGAGTTGGTTCAGTCTATGTCTATTTTTGTGCCATGCGATCTCATGCACTGCTCGAGGAGCTTCAGTGGCGAGGCTTGCTTCATCAACATACCGAGGAAGTTGGTGAAGTCCTGCATGCCGGCCAGGTCACGGGATACGTCGGCTTCGACCCAACTGCGCCGAGCCTGCATCTCGGCAACCTGTTGCCGGTCATGGACCTCGTGCATCTGCAACGACACGGCCATTCTCCGGTGGCGCTGGTCGGCGGCGGCACTGGACTGATTGGAGACCCGAGCGGCCGGAGCACCGAGCGTGTGCTTGCGTCGCCCGAAACGATTGCGTCCAACGCCGAACACATCCACGCGCAGCTCGCCCGGTTTCTGGATTTCAGCGGGTCGAACGCGGCTCGAATGATCAACAACGCCGAGTGGCTCGTTGAGCTCAAGGCTGTCGAGTTCATGCGCGACGTCGGCAAGCATTTCACGATCAACTACATGCTGCAAAAGGACTCGGTGCAGAGCCGGATGGATGCCGGCATCTCGTTCACCGAGTTCTCGTACATGCTTCTTCAGGCGTACGATTACCTCGAGCTTCGCCGCCGCCACAATGTGCGCTTGCAAATGGGCGGCAGCGATCAGTGGGGCAACATCACGGCAGGGATCGAGCTGATTCGTCGTACGCTGGGGGTGGACGCGCACGCGATCACGTCGCCGCTCGTCACCACCGCGTCCGGCGCAAAGTTCGGCAAGTCGGAGTCGGGCGCGATCTGGCTCGACGCGACGATGACGTCGCCATACAAGTTCTATCAATTCCTGGTGAACGTCGACGATCGTGACACGGCGGGATATCTGCGTCGCTTCACTGTGTTGCCGAAACCCGACATCGAAGGGCTCGAGCAATCACTCGCGGAACGTCCCGAAGCGCGGGAGACGCAGCAGGCGCTCGCGCGCGAAGTCACGCGTATGGTGCACGGCGACGCGGCGCTGGCGGCGGCGCAGGAAGTTTCGGGACTTCTGTTCGGCGGCGCGGATCCGAAGACGCTTTCGGAATCGGCGCTGCTCGCCCTCAAGCTCGAGATTCCGGTGTTTGCGGTCGAACCAAACGCCGACCGCAACGAAGTCACGAGTTACGACGTGCTCGAAGCCGTTTGCGTGGGAACTGATGCGCTGTTCAAGAGCAAGGGCGACGCGCGACGCATGGTGCAGCAAGGCGGCGTCTACCTGAACGGCCAGCGTATGGAATCCGGGCGAAAGCCAATCCCGCAGGAAGAGTTGCTCGGCGGACGCTATGTGCTCGTGCGAAAGGGCGCGCGGAGCTACGGCCTGGTCGAAGTCTCCGCGGCCTAACCCGCAATCACGGCGAGCGCCGCGTCGACCTCGGCGTCCGTGGTATAGAAGTACGGCGACAACCGAATTCCCGTCTCGCGCAACGAATGCGTGACGCCGGCGGCGTGCAACCGCCCACTCGTTGCCTTGGGATCGCGCGGTCGAAGGCACACAATGCCGGCGCGACGATCGCTCGCCGCAGGCGTCGTCAGCGTGACGTCGGACCGGCCTTCCGCCCAATCGACGATGCGCTGTGCCAGGCGCAGCGTGTGCGCCGACACGTTCGCGGCGCCGAGCTCGTTCAACAACTCTAAACTCGCGTTCATGCCGGCGAAGTCCTGGTACGGCAGCGTCACGAACTCGAAGCGGCGCGCGTCGTCGCGCCATTTGAAGTTGTAGTCGAGCAGCCGCGAGAAATCATCGGAGCCCTGCACCGCCATCCAGCTCACGTCGTGCGGCTCGAGGGTCTGAATCAGTGCCTTGCGCACGTACGTGAAGCCCGATCCCCACGGCGACATCAACCATTTCTGCGCGCCGCACGACAGGATGTCGATTTGCGTCTTGCTGACGTCGAGCACGAGCGGTCCGATGCCTTGAATCGCGTCGACAACAAAAAACACGTCGTGAAGGCGGCAGACCTTGCTCAACGCATCGAGATCGACGCGCGCGCCGGACGCCGCCTGCACCCACGAAACAGACACGACGCGAACATGAGCGTCGCGCTCCAACTCCTGCTCGAGCCGATCTGCATCAAGTACGCCGTCCCCGCAGGCGAGTCGGCGGTACTCGACACCGCGACGCGCCGCGAGCTGCATCCACGGATACACGTTCGCCGGAAATTCCGCGTCCGGCGTGAGCACGACGTCGCCCGCTTTCAACGGCAACGAAAACGCGGCGAGGTTGATTCCATAACTCGTATTGACCGAAAGCGCGATCTCCTCCGCGCTCGCGCCAATCAACCCGGCGATGAGCTCACGTCCGCGAGCAAGCGTGTTGAATTGCAGGTCTTGCGGAACCCGAGCGGGATTCGCGCGCAAGCGTCCCCACTCCACGCCGGCGTCCACCGTTCGCTGCGGCAGCGGACCAGTGCTCGCGTGATTGAGAAACTTCGTCTCGCCCGAATTGGCCCATGGAAACTCGGTGCGTCGCAGCGCGTCGACATCGTAGCTCATGGCCGCACGACCTCCGGCATCTTCGGCATACTCGATGACGCTCGAGGATCGAGGGCATCGCGCAGTGCGTCGCCGAGCAGGTTGAAGCCGAGCACCGCGGCGCCGATTGCAAGACCGGGAAACACCGACGTCCACGGCGCATGTCGCAGTTGATACAAGTCGCGACCGTCGGCGATCATCGACCCCCAGCTTGGCTGCGGCGGCTGAACACCAAGGCCGAGGAACGACAGCGACGACTCCGCCATGATTGCGCCGGCCACACCGAGCGTCGCGGCAATTACGACCGGCGCAACGACGCTCGGCAAAATGTGCTGAATGAGTATTCTCGTATCACGAGCGCCGAGCGCTCGTTCGGCCTGCACGAACTCGAGCTCGCGAATGACGAGCACCTGTCCGCGCACGAGCCGCGCCATGCCCGCCCATCCGACGAAGCCGATCGTCACGAAGACCACCGTCAGCGACGGTTGCAGCGCGGCAACAAGCGCGATCAACAGCAGCAAGGTGGGAAACGCGAGCGTGACATCGGCAAGCCGCATCACCAGCTCGTCGGCCCACCGACCGTAGTAGCCGGCGATCAAACCAAGCGCGACGCCGAGGGAGAGCGAGATTCCCTGCGAGACAATTCCGACCGACAGCGAAACCCGCGCGCCGTACAGCAATCGCGCCCACACATCGCGGCCCTGAATGTCGGTGCCGAACCAATGCGTCGCCGAGGGCGGTTGCAACGAGTTGATCAGGTCGACCGCGACCGGATCGTGCCGACCGAACACGGGCGCCGCCACCGCGAGCAGCACGAGCAGTACAATGACTCCCGCGCCGCCCCACGCGCGCGCGTCCTTCTTGAGTCGATGGGTCGCGCGGCTCATAGCGGACCAAAGGCTGGATCCTGCAACGGATCGCCGAGCGCCGGCGACGTGCCCGGACGCTGATGCTTCCAACGACGATGGTGCCAGAGGTACTGCTCCGGCGCCTTCCGAATCCATCGCTCGAGCGTCGCGGTATACTCGGCGACGATGCGATCGACGTCGGCCTCGCGATCGCCCGTGTCGACTGTGTCGATGGGCTCGAACGTGAGTGAATACTTGCCCGACGGCATACGTAGCGCCACGCCGAAGACGACCGGCGTTCCGAGGCGCAGCGCAAATACCGCGGGACCACGCGGCGTCTTGGCGTCGCGTCCGAAGAACGGCACCCATGTCGATGCGAGGCCAACGGTGCCCTGGTCGACGAGAAATGCCACCGCGCGACCCGCGCGCAACGACCTCGGCACGCGACGAACCGCCGATTCATCGTGGACGACACTCATGCCAATCCTCTCACGAGTCGTCGTGAGATACTTGTCGAACAGTGGATTCGCCATGTGGCGCGCGACGGCGTCGATGGGCAGCCCGCGCGCGGCGAGATACGCGCCGCCGAGCTCCCAGTTGCCGAGATGACCCGTCACGAGAATGAGGCCTTTGCCCCGCGCGAGACGCTCCTCAACAATTGACCAACCGTTCACCTGCTCGAACAGATCGAGAATGCGATCGGCGCGTCGCGACGGAAGAATCGCCGTCTCGATGCTCGTGCGTCCGAGATGGCCGTACGTCTCGCGCGCGATGTGCTCGATCTCATCGTGGCTCTTGTCCGGAAACGCGGCGGTGAGCTGTCGTTCGACGACTGCGCGCCGAATTCCGATCGGCGAAAATCCCATGCGCGCGATGCGGTCGCCAATCCAGCCGGCGCGAGCGAAACTCAGTCGCTCGAATGCGGCCACCGCGCCGCGCAGCGCCGCGTATTCCGCGCGGTGGGCGAACGTCGGCGCATGCACCGACGGGACGGTCAGCTCTTCGGCCACGTCGACCTGTCCCCAGCGACGCTCACCGCGCGCTCGAAGCCATCGATCATCGCGGCTTCAGAGAACTCTCGTTGGACGCGCTCGCGCCCCGCCGCACCCATCGACGCGCGCTTGTCCGCATCCGCGAGAAGGATCGCGATCGTCGACGCCACCTGCGCGGTGTCGTCGTCGGGAAGCAAGCCGCCCGTCGTCCCGTCGACGACATACTCCTCCGACAACGGGCTCCGATCCGCGACCACCGGAACGCCGAGCGCCATGAAATCGAGAAACGCGAACGCGCCGTCGTCGAGGCTCGAGAGCACCCAGCCGGCGTCGGCGCCGCGCATCACGCGAGTCGCATCGTCACGCTCGCCGAGGAAGCTCATCATTCGACCGACGCCGAGCGCCGAGGCGTGCATCTGCAGCTCGTCGTCGTCGGAGCCGGGCCCAAAGACCGCGGCGTGCAGCCCCGGATGCCGCGGCGCGAGCAACGCCAGCGCGCGCACGACGGATGCAATCCGATTCCGGCCCGACAAATCATACGCGCAGACAATGAGCGGGCCCTGTGGCGGCGCTCCGATATCGCCGCGCAATACGGTGTCGCCTCCTTCGTACGCGGCAGCGTCGACGCCGAGCCGCGCAACGGTCGTTGGAATGGCCCAGCCTTTCGGACGCGCGTCGCCGGCTTGAGCCTGTGACGATACCAGCAATCCCGACGGCGCCAGCTTTAGAGACAACTTACTGGCCGTTTCGCGGTCGAACGGCTCGAACGCCTGAAGACGTCGCAGCACGCTGCCCCGCCCCGCAAGTCGCATCGCGGATGCAACGGTGCGATGATCCGCGTCGGATGTCACGACCGCCGCTTCGATGAATTTGGCTTGAAGTACCTTGCGGAGATCCCACGCCCCGCCCGTTCCGAAGAACGTTCCGCCAATGAGAATCGTCTCGAGGCCGGCGTCGCGCGACGCGCGCTCGAGGCGTGTTCCCTCGCAGCACGCGATCGTGATCGCATGTCCACGTCCGGCGAGTCCGCCCGCGGCCGTGACGAGGACGCGGGCCGTCGCCGACCATTCTTTGGTGCCGAGGTAGAACAAAACGCGCATGTCAGACCGGCGCGGGAATCCGTTCGTCGCGAAACTGCAAAGAGTGCAACCGGTGATACGCGCCACGCTCGGCGAGCAATCCCGCGTGCGTTCCGCGTTCGACAATTCGGCCACGGTCAAGCACGAGGATTAGGTCGGCATGCGTGACCGTCGACAGTCGGTGCGCAATGACGAACACCGTGCGTCCCGCGAGCAGTCGATCGATCGCTTCCTGCACGAGCCGCTCGGACTCCGTGTCGAGCGCCGACGTGGCTTCGTCGAGAATGAGGATCGGCGGGTCGACGAGCAATGCACGCGCAATGGCGAGACGCTGTCGCTGTCCGCCGGAGAGACGCGTGCCTCGTTCGCCGAGGACTGTGTCGTAGCCGTTCGGCAATTCGGTAATGAAGGTGTGCGCGTTCGCGGCACGGGCCGCGCGCTCGATCTCGTTCGGCGTGAACTTCTCCGCGGTTCCGTACGCGATGTTGTTTCGCACAGAGTCGTTGAACAGCACGGTGTCCTGGCTCACGATGCCGGTGAGCGACCGCAATGAGGAAAGTGTGATGCTCTTCGCGTCGACGCCGTCGAATAGGATTCGGCCGCCCGTCGGTTCGTAGAAGCGCGGAATGAGATCGACCAGCGTGCTCTTGCCGGCGCCGCTCGGTCCGACCAGCGCGATCACGTCGCCCTTCCGCGCGGTGAAGGTCACGTCGATCAGCACCGGCTCGTCGTCGTAGGCGAAGTCGACGGACTCGAACTGGATTTCATTTGTGAGCGTCGAGACCGTACGCGTGCCATGGTCGAGCTGTTGCTCGGTTGGCTCGTCGAGCACTTCGAACAAGCGCTCAGCGGCGGCCAGCGATTGCTGCGCAGTCGTCGGCGCCTGAGAGATTTGCTTGAGCGGCGGCAGCAGTCGCATCACGAGCGTCATGAAGACGATGAGCGACGCGCCGTCCATTCCGCGCTTTTGCAGCACTTCGGTTGCGCCGATCCAGAGAATCAACACGGCGATCGACATGCCGATGACTTCGGTCAACGGTTGCGACAGCGCCGAGACTCGATTCACGCGCACCATGCCTTCGGAATATCGATGGCTCGCGGAGCCGAACCGCTCGTCCTCGTAGGCCTCGCCGCGGAACGACTTCACCAATCGCACGCCGCTCACGACTTCCTGCAGCACGCTCGTGGTTTCGCCGTAGTCGTTTCGGCTGCGACGATATCCGCGGCGGAGCTTGGAGAGAATCGGTTGCAGAGAGAGCGTCAGCAGCGGCGCGATCACGAGCGACAGCAACGTGAGCTTTTTCGACATCGCGAGCAGCGCGGCGATCGTCACGACGATTTGCGCGAGATTCTGCGTCGTGCGCGTGACGAGCTCCGTCACCAGCGCTTTGGTCTGCTCGGTGTCGGAGAGAATCTTCGAAATGATCTGTCCGGCCTTCGTGCGCTGGAAGTAGCGAAGCGACAGCCGCTGCATGTGACCGAACACGCTGTCGCGCAAATCGCGGGTCACGTACTCCTGAAGCGACGCGCCGAGCTGGCCGGAGAGCCACACGAAGACGTTCTTCACCGCGACGATGATCATGATCACGATGATCACGACCGCCAAGGACGCGCGCGGTTTCGACGCATCGAGGAACACGCCGATGGTGTGCTTCTGAAGCGCAGCGACCCAACCCGACTTCATCGGGAGCAGGCTCGGTTGCTCGAACAACGCGTTAAGGAATGGAATGAGCAGCGTGAACGAGAAAACGTCGAGGCCCGCGGCGATCAGACTGCAGCCGATGTTGCCAGCCATCCGCCACCAGTGCGGACGCAGGAATACCAACAGACGCCGGTACATCGACGTCTTGTCGCGGACCGTTCCCGGACTTGCGACCAACACGCGCGGAGTCATTCGTTAGCGACGCGGCGTGAGAA
>JBDTAE010000154.1:0-11298 GCA_039924785.1 Gemmatimonadaceae bacterium
GGGTGTATGGCCCACGCCGCCACGAGCTCGCGACCGTTCGCCTCGACTCCGAAACGCGAATCGGCAACGTCGTCCTTCGAGACATCCTCGGCGCGTCGCCATCGGAAGTCGTCCGCGTGGTCAAGCCTGACTTCGACAAGCGCGGACGACGCCCGACGGCCCTCAGCTAAGAATCGGCACGCAACAGCCGTCGATCGCTTTGTCCGCGCTCATCGCGGAGAAACGCTCATCGCGGAGGAATGACCAACCCTACTCGTTGCGAATCTCTCAAATCGATGTATCCCGACGTTTGGTCGATCTGCCCCTCGGGATGTGCGAAGAACTGCACGTCGTCGTGCGAGAGATAATCGGGGATACGCATCGTCGACTCGGCGAGCGGCGCGACGACGCCGAGCTTAATCTCTCCGTTGTCCGTCTCGAGGTAGAGCGTGACAGGAACGGTGCGGTCGTTCTGCACGACCACGAGCGCCATGCCGACGGAATCCACCGCGACGAGATTGTGCGTAGTGGCCGGCGCGGCCGGTGCAGTGGCCAGCGCGGGAAGTGCGAGCAGTGTCATAAGTGAAATCATAGTTTCCTCCAAGTTCGGCGCCATGCGGCGCGATGGTGCTTGTCTGTCGTACACCTGTGAGACGTCGGAGTTATGCGTCAGTTCATGCCGCGGACGGCTCTTAGTGTTTTCTTAACCTCTCACCGACAAGTCCGCTGACGAATTTTGCGAACGCATATGCGCAAGCCTCGACGTCGCTTTCGGGTCACGTTTTAAAAAATGCTCATAGCGCGCCGGCGCAGGCACAGAATGCAACAGCGTGGGTGCGCCGAGCTGATCGCGTGGCCTCGTGCGCCGTCGTTGCACGGCGGGTCGTACCGAATGCCGAGTGGTCGGCCCGGGGTGCAAACCGGCGGCGACGATGCGAGCGAACGGCGCCGGGCGGGAGCGTTTGGACGTCGAGCCGGCGCGGGTGACGCGGGGGCCCCAAATGGGACGATGTCGCTCGAACTGCTCGCGGTTCGGACCAAAACCCACCACAAACCACGTTTCAGTCCGCTTAACCGCCCCAAACGCCTCTCGGCTGAGAACGGCACCGAACGTGCGCATTGGGTCGCGGACGTACTAACTCGAAACAGGCACTCCCAAAAAATGACCGACCCGAGCGAACAGGCTTCGGAACGCCGCCGAACCGAGCGACGCATCAATCCGACCATTGCCGAGTTGACGCTCCCCGAGGTGCGACGAATGATGGTCACGACGATTGTCTTCGTGATCGTTCTGGTCCTGTTCCTCTGGATGGTTCGCACCGTGATCATCGCGTCGATCCTCGGCATCATCGTCGCGATGTATCTGCGACCGCTGTATCTGTGGATTCTCCGGTTCATTCCGTTCCACGTCGTCGCCGCGGTGCTCGCGCTGATGATTCTCATCGTGCCGATCCTCGCGCTGACCGCATACAGCTACGAAGAGATCGTCGACCGCGCGGGATATATAAACGCTCATCAGGGCGAGATCGCGTCACGCATCGACGAGTCGCTTCGCAAACTGCCGTTCATGCAGAAGTCGAACACCACCGAGTCCGTCAAACACTACGTGGTGATCACGTCGAACTACGGCTCGAACATCCTCAGCGGCCTTCGGTCCGCCACCGCCAGCCTGGCTGTGGCGACGACAATCTTCCTCTTCACGGCGTACTACGTGATGACGGATGCCGAGCGCATCATGGAATATCTGCGACAACGAATTCCGCCGAGGTATGGGCAACTCGCGACGTCGCTCGAGTCGAATGTGCGGGGTGTTCTATATGGTGCGATCTATTCGACCTTCCTTACGCAAGGCATCAAGTCGGTGATCATTCTCGCGATGAACCTGGCGTTCGGCGTGCCGTTGGCCGGCGTGCTCGCCATCGTGTCGTTCATCATCGGCTTTTTCCCGATCGTCGGCTCGTGGAGCGTGTACGTCCCGGTCGCCGGCTGGCTGGCCATCTTCCAGGATTCGCCCGGGAAGGGAATCGCCGTTTTGCTGATCGGATTTTTCGTGAACACGATCTACATTTCGACGTTCCTTCGGCCGAAGATCGCCGCGGAACGTTCGAAGGTGCTCAATTTCTACTGGATGCTGGTCGCGCTCGTCACGGGCGTCTACACGTTCGGACTGGTCGGCATTCTCCTCGGGCCGATGCTGATCGGCTTGCTCAAGGCGATCCTCGATACGATCATGTCGCAGCCGGGCTGGCACTGGTCGGACGGCGGTGACGAGGAGGAGGTCAATGCGTCTCTTGCTTAGCGATGATTCGGTTCGAGAAAGTCACCAAGACGTACCCTCGTGGGGCGGGAGCTGCGGCTCTGCGCGACGTTTCCTTTCACGTCGCGCGGGGTGAGTTCGTCTTTTTCACCGGGCCCAGCGGTGCGGGAAAAAGCACGATCCTGAAGTTGGTGTACATGGACGAGCGCCCCAACGAGGGCGTGGTTCGCATCAGCGGGTATTCGTCGGCGACCGCCAAGCGGCGCGACGTCGCCAAGCTTCGCCGCCGACTCGGCATCGTCTTCCAGGATTTCCGGTTGCTCGAAGACGTCACCGCGGAAGGGAACGTCGCGTTCGCGCTCGAAGTGATTGGCGCGCCGCGGGCAGCCATCCCTGGACGGGTCGCGCGCGCGCTCACGCAAGTTGGACTCGCGAGCAAGGCCACTGCCTATCCGAAAGAATTATCGGGCGGTGAGCAGCAGCGTGTCGCGATTGCCCGCGCACTCGTGAACGACCCGTTCGTGCTCGTCGCGGACGAGCCCACCGGCAACCTCGACGAGCGCGCGACGCGCGGCATCTTCCAGCTCCTGCGCGAGATCAACGCGAACGGCACGGCGGTGCTCATGGCCACGCACGACCTCGAGCTCGTGCGCCGCGCCGAATACCGCACCATTGAGCTCAATCACGGCCAGATCGTTTACGATTCCGCGGAATCGTCGAACGTGATCGAGATGGAGGCCGATTGAGACTCGCGACGCGCACCGCGATGGCGTCGTTTCGTCGCGCGCCGTTGCTCAACATTCTGAGCATCACGACGATCGCGTTCTCGCTGTTCGCGTTTGGCCTGTTCGGCCTGGTGGCGCTCAACATTCGGAATGCGCTCCAGGCGGTGGAAGAGCGCGTGGAATTGCGCGCCTTCGTCACCAACGGCACGGCGCTCGACCAGATGGCTTCTGCCGCTGCCGACATTCGCAAGTACAAAGAAGTCGCATCGGTCGAGGTCGTGACGCAGCAGATGGCCCTCGCGCGCGCGCGCAAGGAGCTCGGAGAATTCCAGGACGTGTTCGACTCGGAGTTCCTGCCGGCGTCGCTCGACGTCAAGCTGAAGGACGGCTTTAGAGATCCCAAAACCGTGCGCGCCGTTGCCGACCGCATTCGCGGAATGGAGTTCGTCGACGACGTGCGGTTCGGCGAAGAGTGGATTGCGCAGCTCTACCGCCTGCGCAACATCGCCGGGGTGGCGGGCGCGGCGCTCGGCCTCGCGTTTGCCATCGTCGCGATCATCATCATCGGCGCGACCATTCGCATGGCCGTGCTCGCGCGCAGCCGCGAGATCTCGATCATGCGTCTGGTCGGCGCGACCGATGCGTTCATCAGGCGTCCGTTTCTCATCGAGGGCTCGATCAAAGGAGTGCTCGGCGGCGGGCTCGCGCTGTTGATGACCTATCTGGCGATGCGGCTGCTCTCGCAGTACCTCCACGTCGAGACGGCGTTCTTCGACCGGCGGATCGCGTTGCTCGGGCTTTTGTTCGGCACCCTCATCGGTCTCGTCGGCAGCGCGGTCTCCGTCGGGCGGCACCTGCGTCGAATATGAAGGCGCGCCGGCTGGCGCTGGTCGCCCTGCTGGCGACGGTGCTCGTTCCACTCGCCGCAACGCGCGCCTTTGCCCAGGACGCGTCGGCGCGTATTCGTGCGCAGCGCGACACACTCGAGAAGATTCGTCGCGAGCGCGAGGACCTCGAGCGACGATCGGCGGAGTTGCAGAACAGCGTTCACGATTTGAGCGAAGAGGTGTCGAACCTCAACCATCGTCGCGAAGTGAGCGCGCGCCTCGTGAAAGCGCTCGACGCGCAGCTCGTGGTGATCACCGATGAAGTCGATTCCGCCTCGATGCGCGTGTCGCAAACGGAATCCGAGCTCGCGAATCGCAAAGGTGCGTTGCAGAAGCGGCTCGTCGACATCTATGAACGTGGTCCATTGCACACGACGGAAGTCATGCTCAGCGCGCGTTCATTCGGCGATCTCGTGGCTCGGTACAAATACCTGCATCTCCTCACCTTGCGTGACCGGTCGATGGTCAGCCGCGTCGAGGCGCTGCGCGACCAGCTTCAGCAGGAGCGCGATCGCCTCGTCGGGCTGCAGACCGCGCTTGCCGATAATCGAGCGGACAAAAAGCGCGAAGAGGATCGACTGCGAGATTTGCAGCATGAGCGCGGGTCGAGTCTCGCGCAGACCAAACAGCAGGCCCGGCAGACGCAGGATCGTCTCGCGAAGCTCAAGGCGACGGAGACGCAGATGACGAACACGATCGCCGCCCTCGACGCCGAGCGACGACGTGTCGAGAGCGCGAAGCCGAGCGCGCCACGCGGTGTGGCACCGGTCGCGGCAAGCACGATCAAGACGAGCGATTATGGCAAGCTCGATTGGCCCGTCGACGGCTCGCTCGTTTACACTTTTGGAAAAGCGCAGACGGCGAGCAACGCCACGATTCGGTGGAACGGCGTCGGGATCAAGGCGAACGTGGGCACTGCTGTCAAGGCGGTCGCGCCGGGCAAAGTGGTGAGCGTCGGCCAGCTCGGCACATACGGGCTGACCGTGATCATCGATCACGGCGGCGGGGACTACTCGATTTACGGTTCGCTCTCTCGGAGCGACGTGAAACAGCAGCAGACCGTCGTCAAGGGTCAGGTGATCGGCGGCGTCGGCATTTCCGACCCCGATCTGCCCGCGCATTTACATTTCGAGATACGGCACGGCGGTTCGGACGGACGTCCCGCATCGGTGGATCCTGCGACATGGCTGCGCGACCAGAGGTAGAGTCGGTGACGAAGCGGTGCGGCGTCTGCGGCCGCTTTCGCTCGTACCAGGCCGACGATCGCCATTGTATTATCTGTGGGCACGACGCGCTCGAGGCGGCGTGTGGTTGCGGGCGCGACTTCGAGTACGCGCTCCGCGAGCCAGGACCCATTCACTGTCCACGGTGCGGTAAGGCGTTTCATGGAAAAGCGGCGGAGTTCCAATAAGAAGAAGGCAGCGAGGAAGGCACCGAAGAAGGTCGCCGCCAAGGCGGCCAAGAAGTCCCGGCTCGAGAAGCCAGCAAAGAAGACCGCCGCGAAAAAGCCCGTCGCCAAGAAAACCGCCGCGAAGAGGCCCGTCGCCAGGAAAGCCGCGGGCAAGGTGGCGCCGAAGCCGGTCGTGCCGCCGGAAAAGGCCAAGCCCGCAAAGCGCCCGGCCTTCAACGAAAAGACCGACAGCGCCAACGACCCGAATTGGATTCCTCCCGTTTGGAACGACGACATTCTGCTCGGCGCCCACGTCTCGAGCGCGGGCGGAACGCACAATGCCCCGCCCCGCGCCCGCGCGATTGGGGCGACGGCCATGCAATTGTTCACTAAGATGGCCAACCGTTGGGCGGAGCGAACTTGTGAGGGTGACGAGTGTACGCTCTTCCGCGCAGCGGTCGGTGAAACGGGCGTGCGCGCCACTATGGCACACGACTCGTACTTGATCAACCTCGCCAGCCCTGACGCGCTGCTTCGCCGCCGCTCAATCGAATCCTTCGTCTCGGAACTGCAACGCTGCGCGTCCCTCGGACTCACCTATCTCGTGTCGCACCCCGGCAACTACATCGACGATCGCGCGAGCGGAATTCAGCGCAATGCCGACGCAATCACGGAGGCGCTGTCGCGCGCGCCGGGTGATACGATTCTCTGCATGGAAACGACGGCGGGCAGCGGGACGGCCATCGGCGCGACGTTCGACGATCTCGCCGAATTGTTCGCGCTCGTGCCGGAGCCGTACAAGCAGCGCTTGGGCGTGTGCGTCGACTCGTGCCATGCATATTCCGCCGGGTACGATTTCGTTAACGCGTATGACGACGTGTGGCAGACGTTCGATGATCTTCTCGGGATGTCCCGCCTCAAGGTCATGCACCTGAACGATTCGAAAACGCCATTCAATTCCCGTCGCGACCGCCACGAGCTGATCGGCGAAGGGTCGCTCGGCGAAAAAGCGTTTCGACACATCATGAATGATGAAAGACTCAAGAGCGTCCCGAAGGTGATCGAAACACCCAAGGGCACCGATCCGACCGCGACCGACGCACGCATGCTAGCGCGCTTGCGCGGCTACATACTCGCCCAATAACACTTCCCCCTCCGACTCACTCACATGCTTTCTCGCCTTCGACTACGATCGCTGTCTGCACTGGCATTTGTAGCTCTGACTGCGTCTGCGAGCTGCGGCGGCGACGTCACCGGCACGACGGTCGCGCCGCCCGCATCCGTTCCCGCCAACGAGACGTACGCCGCGTCGCTCGGGGTCAACCTCGCCGCAATGACGAAGGTGAACGACAACCTCTACACGCAAGATCTCACCGTCGGGACCGGCGTCGTCACGGTCAACAACCACTCGACGAGCGTCTTCTATACGGGCTGGCTGGTGAACGGAACGCAATTCCAAACCAATGTCGGCGGCACGCCATTGCCTTTCGTCCTCGGCACCGGCGCCGTCATCCCGGGCTGGGATCAGGGACTGCTTGGCATGCGCGTCGGTGGGACCAGGCTTCTCGTAGTCGGATCGACGCTCGGGTACGGCGCCGCCGGATCAGGAACGATTCCACCATCGGTCACGCTGGTCTTCAAAGTGCAGCTGACGGCGGTTCAGTAGTACCGCGACGCGTTCGCCCCTTTCCACGATGCGGCGGCCGACGCCGCGGTCGTAGCGTCGGGAAGGCGATAGATGCTCACCTGCGAGTTGAGCTTTGCCGAGAATCCACCGCCGCCGGGCGACGCGAATTGGATCGTGACGTCCCCCGGCGCCGCCGTGAGATCGAGGATGTAGTACGCCGCGGTCCCCGGATACATCGATGCGGCGATCGACCCGGTCGCGGATAGTGCCACCGGCAATACGGGAAACTCGCGCGGCGCCGTGTTGTTCGTCAGAAACACGCGCTGGTACATCTGGCGCAAGTTGCGCGTCTGGAATCGATCGCGCGTTGGCACCGCGCCGCGCGAAACGCCGACGATGCTGTCGGTCCACACCGAGAGGCTGAAGTCGCCGAAGAGCGACTGGAACGATTCGCCCGCCGCAGCGGCGACGTTCGGCAGCCCGGTGAGCTTGGATTGTTCGAGCGCGGTAAAGAACTTCTTGCCCTTCAGATCGCCCAACCAGTGCGCCAGCAACCAGTCGCCGCCCCGCCAGGAGAATCCACCATCGGCGTCGGAATGGAGCGTCAAGCTCGCCGTATCGGATTTGAGAAGATACGAATATGAGTCCGATAACAGCCCTTGGATGAACCCCTGCGACGAGTCTGGAAAGAGCTGCGTTGGGCTCGCGCGGCCCGTCGGCGCCGGATACTTCGCCTCGTAGTACTCCGACCCGAGCTCCTCGGCGCGAATACTGAGCCCCTCGTCGAGCCAGCCTTCTTCCGGAGCGCCGCCGGCAATCACGACGTGCTGCGAAAAACTGACCAAGTGCTGCAGCTCGTGAAGGAACGTCGCCGGCACGGTGCTCAACAGGTTGGTGACGGTGTGAGCGCAACTGACCGTGCCGACTGGGTCGGGAACGAGCGTGTAAAAGATTTCGCCGTGGTTCGATCCCGAACCGGTCGAGCCCAGGTCGCTTCCGCTGAAATAGCCCGCGACGTAGCCCTCGGTGCTGCACGTCGCCGACCGGGACAGCGCGTTTACCGCGGGCGACAGCAATACGATCACGTGCCCATTGCCGTCGACGTCGGAGGGCGGCCCGAACGCGCTGACCACGATTGAGTACAGCGTTCCGTCGAAATACTGGCCGAACGACTGAAGCTGGGCGGGTGTGAAACCGTTTTTCGGCGCGAGCGTGTCGATGTAGAGCAAGACGTTCGCACCGACATAGCTCAGGCGCGCGGTCGCACTGCCGGTCGTCTGCGTGGAAATGTTCGCGCCCACGAGAACGCGAAAGTCGCGCACGGATCCGAGGTCGGGGACGGCGGGCGCCAAACTGTGGGAGGAGGCTGCCGACCGGAGGGTCATCGCCACGAGCCACGCTGATCCAGACGCGGCACGCGTTGCACGCGCGCGCAAGGCGCTGTCGAGCTGCTGCTGACGAGTACGCGGGGCCGGCTCGGCGAACAGCGGAAAGGACGTTGCCGCAACCGTTCGCGCAACGGACGATGGTGCGCCGAGCACGTACGGAACGAGCGTGTTCGCAATGCCCGACGTCAAACCGCCGGAGGCGAACTGCGGAACGATCAGATACTTCGCGCCGCCGGACAGCGTGATGAGCGTGCCGGTCCCGCAGGCGCGAGTCGTCGCCTGATTCACTGCGAGCGTCACGACGGCCGCGGACCCGCATTCCGGCCCCGCGTTTGGCGACGTCGAATCGCCGCACCCGCTGGCGGCGATGGTGACAAGAGTGAGACCGACCCACGCGCGGCGAGCGAGCATAGCCATAGAGACACCTCGGGAAGGAGAATACCCTAACGGGCGCCGGCGTTCCATTGCATTCAATGTCCGCGAACCGTACGATTTGCCGTCCTCCGCAGGGACGACACGACGCAGCGTCTGCGGTCTCAAACTCTTCGGCGCTCTCGCGCTGTTCGACGGTGATCTCGTGAACGCTACTCTCCGCGCTTGGCGCTTTTCAGCGGCGCTGGCTCTTTCGACCCTGGCGGGGTTCTCACCCGCGCTGGCAGCACAAGGCCGCGGCGCGGTGGACTCGACGGCCATCAACCGCATCCGGGCGCGCTACGTGAAGACGGAAGTCCGCATCCGCGCGCGCGACGGCACGCAACTCTTCACGGCGATCTACTCGCCGAAGGACACGTCGCGCTCGTATCCGATCATGATGACGCGAACGCCGTATGGAGTGGCGCCGTATGGCGCCGACCAGTATCCCGCGCGGCTCGGCCCAACAGCGCGATTCAGCGATCGCGGATTCATCTTCGTGTATCAGGACACGCGCGGCCGCTTCATGTCGGAAGGGTATTTCCAGTACATGACGCCGCACCTCGACGTGAAGCACGGCCCGAAAGACGTCGACGAAAGCACCGACACGTACGACACCATCGATTGGCTCGTTAAGAACGTTGCGCATAACAACGGCCGCGTTGGAACCTGGGGCATTTCGGCGCCGGGGTTTTTTACCGCTGCAGGAATGATCGACGCGCATCCCGCGCACAAGGCGGCCAGCCCGCAGGCGCCGCTCATCGACTGGTACTTCGGCGACGACCGTCATCACAACGGCACCCTCACGCTCGCGCAGAGTTTCAATTTCCTCATGGGCTTCGCGCGCGCGCGACCGGAACCGACAGTGACGAATTACGGTCCGCCGATGACGATGAACCGCGACAATCCCGACGGATATCGCTTCTTCATGGACATGGGTCCGAACAAGAATGCCGACGAGAAGTATTTCGGAACGAAGCTCGCCTTCTGGGATTCGATGATGGCGCATCCGAACTACGATGCGTTCTGGCAAAAACGCTCGCTGGCACCGCATCTCAAGAACATTGCGCCGGCCGTGCTGTTCGTCGGAGGATGGTACGACGCCGAGGATCCGTATGGACCGCTGCGCGCCTCAAAGGCGATGGATACCCTGAGTCCAAAAACCAACAAGACGCTCGTTGTTGGTCCATGGTCGCACGGGGCATGGGCGAACGGCGATCTTTCCAGCTTCGGATTCCTTCCCTTCGGACAGAATACAGGACCGTTCTTCCGGGACTCTGTTGAATTTCCATTCTTCGAGTGCGCGCTCGAGGATCGGTGCGAGCGGAAACTCGACAAAGCCATCGTCTATCAGACCGGCGAGAACAAGTGGCGCACGTTCGGGCAGTGGCCGCCGAAGGAAGTGACGCCGCGTTCACTGTACCTGCATGCGAACGGCGGTCTTTCGTACGACGCACCGACGGAAACCAAGGCGATGGACAGCTACGTCAGCGATCCGTCGAAGCCGGTGCCGTACACGAACGCGATGTCGTTCGGATATTTCCGCGGCTATCCTGCAGAGGATCAGCGATTCGCGTCAGCGCGGCCGGACGTGCTGGTGTACAAGACACCACCGCTCGACACCGATCTCACGCTCGCGGGACAAATCGGCGTGTCGCTCAGGATTGCGTCGTCCGGGACCGACGCCGACTTCATCGTGAAGGTCATTGACGTGTACCCGAACGGCACGCCGGCGAATCCCGACGTTCCTGCCGCCGTCGCGTCGCTCACGGGCGAGCAGCTGTCCGGGTATGAGCAACTTGTGAAGGGCGATGTATTTCGCGCGCGCTGGCGCGACAGCTACATATCGCCAAAGCCGCTCGTGCCCGGACAACCGGCATCGATCAACTATCAACTCCAGGACGTCTTTCACACGTTCAAGAAGGGGCATCGCCTGATGGTGCAGGTGCAGAGCACGTGGTTCCCGCTCATCGACCGCAATCCGCAAACGTTCGTGCCAAACATCAACACCGCGAAAGAATCGGACTTCAAGCCGGCGACGATGCACGTCTACCGATCGAAAGATCTCGCGACGCATCTGACGCTGCCCGTGTTGCCGTCGGCGGCGATCGTTCCGTAGCGCCGCGTTCGCGTGGCGACGCCCGCGGCCTCGAAGAAATGGATTCTCGCGGCGACCATCGTCGCGTCGAGCATGACCTTCATCGACGGCACGGTGGTAAACGTCGCGCTGCCGGCGTTGCAATCGGCGCTCGGTGCGACGATCACAGAAGTGCAGTGGGTGGTCGAGGCGTATGCGCTATTTCTCGGCGCATTGATACTCGTTGGCGGATCGCTCGGCGATCAGCTCGGACGCAAGCGCGTGTTTCTGTTCGGCGTGAGCTCGTTCGCTGGTGCGTCGGTGCTCTGTGGCTTGGCGCCGAGCCCGGTGCTCTTGGTGACTGGTCGCGCACTGCAGGGTATTGGCGCGGCGTTTCTCGTTCCGGGGAGCCTCGCGATCATCACTGCGGCGTTCGACGACAAGGAGCGCGGCGCGGCGATCGGCACGTGGTCGGGATTCAGCGCGATCACCACGGCGATCGGCCCGGTGCTCGGCGGATGGCTCGTGGAGAGCGTGAGCTGGCGGGCGGTATTCTT
>JBDTAE010000155.1:0-3972 GCA_039924785.1 Gemmatimonadaceae bacterium
ATCCACCTGGGAAAATCGACAACCGCCGGATCGCTGAGGAATTCCGCGAGGAATTCGCGCACGGCTTCCGGAGTCGCGGCCGTTGGAGTGCCGAGGTTGACGAGAAGAAGGTGGGGCGGGCTTTCGCAGGTCACACCCCAATACTAGTCAGGGGAGACGGACGGGTTCGTCAAGATCGTCATCGGCGCGACGTGACTTTCATCGAGGTAGCGCCGAGCGCCGGATGCGGCCGTCTTCTTGGATTACCTCGCGAATCGAGTTCGTGATCGACCAGTCACTCCACAGCGGTTATGAAGCCGCCTTAATAGGTCGCATGCCTGAGTTCCTGCTTGTTGAGAGCAACTGTGTTTCGATTCAATCGTGAAAATGTCGCGCAGCTCTGGCTCGGGGAATCGGGTAACTGTCACACGACAAAGTCGTATCCGTAAAGGCGCCTCTTTGTCGTCGACCGACAAGTCGTCGAAGCCGAGGTCTTCCCAGGCTGCGTTCGACATATCCAACAGATCATTCCGTCCTTCGATGAATTCCAGGCAGTTCCGAAGCCGCTGCTGGCCGTCCACCACCACGTGCCGTTCTTTGCCGTGCTCGTCAACGTGTTCCTGCAGATAAAGCTCCGGCACGGGATAGCCTCGAAACACGGCGTTGACTGAAGCGGCGAATCGTGGATTCCAACGCCTGCATGGCTTCGAAATCTCCGGACATGGCGCTTGCCGCGTTTTGTGCGTCTCCCATTTGGCGGCGGTCGCCGCCGTTGGGCTGCCACGTCAATGCGCAGCTCGCAGCTCTGGCTCTTTGCGACGCTCCGCGTCGGCGGAGGCCATAAGAGAACTCATGAGCCCGCGGGCGAGCGGACCTGCCGGCCCGCGGCGCCCACGAAACGTCTGACTGCTCTCGACCGCGCGATTCACCGCGACAAAGATCGTTTGATCGCGTCCGCCGGCCGCGCACGCGAGCAGCTCGAGCGCGCCCTCGGCCTGGCTGACGGGCTTGAGTCGCCAACTCTTGCCGGCGCCAGTGTAGCCGATCGATGCAATGATGCCCACCGGCAGCGGCAATCTGTCGTCATTGTCGACGGCGGGATGCGGATGGACGTACCCGCTTTCATCGAGCTCCGCGAAGGTCGAAGAGTATATCGTGGCGCCGGCGCGAACGAGCGCCGCCAACAGCGCGCGCCGACCAGCGCTCGTGACGCCGGGCAGGAGGATGGCGCAGCCGTCGTACGCCGCGACACCGGCATGCACGAGTCGATGCGCGACAGGAACGACCGGCACTCGTTCCCGCCAAGCGTTTTCCCCTTCACCTTTCGCCAGCGCAGCCTCTTCTGCGTCGAGCCCCCGTCGAATCTCGCAGGCGGGCAAGTGACCGCGCCTCGGCCTCACCCCGCGCGCGAATGAAAGTGGGACGCGCGGCGCAATGCGACGAAAGAATTCCGCGTCGCTCATACGGCGGCGCGCCTGGACTTCGCTGCGCCATGCGCCGATGTCCGCGTCGCGCAGCCATTGTCGCACGGTGTCGGACAATGGCTCGAAGAATTCCTCCAACACTCTCGCGGTGGGCTCGTCGAAATTCGAGCGGATCATGACGATCTGATTGAACTCCACATCGTCGAACGAAACGATGTACGGAAAGCCCGTTCGATCGAGATGGCCAACACTCGCGTTGGGGACGCAGCGCACTTCCCCACCGGAGAGCCACGCTCGCGCCGCCATATCAGGCTCGTCGCCGCCATAGATCTTGAACAAGGGGCAGAACCCCGCGGTGCGATCATAGGCGTCGCGGCGCATCATGTAGCAGCCGCTGATGATCATAGGAACGCGATGGTTCCGGCTGTTTGGCGGACGTAGCCGGTGGGCAAAGTCGAAGCCCGGACGACGCCCGCGAAGGTGGTCCCTTTGCTCGCCCCACACGAAGTCGGCGCCCCAGCAGTGAATGGTCGCGCGATCGTAGCCGCGCCACGGGGGACAAAGCAGTGCGCCGGAATCCACCATCGACAACATGGCGTCGAGCCACCCGTCGCCAAACGTCATATGCGCATCGAGCCACGTCAGCACATCGCCACTCGTCGCCGCCGCGCCCTGACGTCGGGCGCGCGACGTTCCCACGGCCACGTCGTTCCGCAGCAGGGTGACGTCGCGAGACAGGTTCGCGACCGGGCGCGCGCTGGCGTCGTCGACCACGACGATCTCGCGCCATCCGTTTCCGACGCTTTCTGCTACGCAGCGCACCGTCGCCGCCAAGATGTCCGGATCTTCATTCCGAGCGGTAATGACAAACGATGGTCGATGCGTCACGCCTGCTCCGTTCGATGAAGGGACAGCAATTGATTCTCAAGCGCACGAGCTTGATCGCGTATACACCATACGGCGGCTTGACACATAATTCTGGCAGAACTACGTTCGCCGCTCACCGTTAGCAAGCCGCGATGCCGCGTCGCCTTCGCAACGGTGGATCTCTACGTGTCGTGTGCACGATGACCATTGCGTCGCAATTGAGGCAGGTGCTGGACCACCGAAACCTCTCGTTTCCGATCACCGAGAGCGCCGACTTTGTCGAGCAGATGGTGGCCGGCGGCGAAACGGTTGAATTTCGCGGCGTCGTGTACGACACGCGACTTGGCGCCACGCTCCTTCCGGACTTCTTCTTTCCGCTGGAGTCCGCCGAGGATCTCTTACAGAAAACTTGCGAGCTGCTCGTCGTCCGCGGACTCGCCCCCGCGTCGCAGCTGCACGACGCCACTCCATGACGACCACTGTGATCGCGGAGTACGAGCACATCGCGCATGTCGTGCGCTCGGTCGAGCAGCGCATCAGGAGCCGGCCATCGGACGGCGTGCTCGACGCGGAGACGGTGCTGGCATACGACATCGTCACCCATGCGCTCGAGTTTACCGGCGCTCCCAATGCGCTCGCGCTCTGGCGCGAAACATTGTTGCGACGCGAGTTCCCTCATGACGTACGCGCCGCCGTCACCCAACTCATGGAGTATCTCATGGCCGCCGTCGCCCGTGGCGAGATGGGCGCGGTGACAAAGATCTGCGACTGTCTCGGCGAAGTCGTCGACCCGTATGTGTTTCGTGCTCATTCCCACAAGGCCGGCGCGGGCACACCGCCAACGCCGTAGCTGTTTCGTCTCGATCAGCCAGGAGACTCGGATGTCAGATTCGATAAACTCGGAGTATCTCGATCTCGTCAAGCGCGTGGTGAAGCACCATCCCGAGGTCGCCGAGGCGATTGCCACGGTGAGCGCGGTGACGGCGAAGGCAACGTTCCCGATCAAGAGCTTTCAGGACCTTGCCGAGTCCATGGGAGGACTGCACGCGACGATGGAGTTTCGCCATCGCTCGTTCACCATGGCGGAGCTCGAGTCACGCATTCCGGCGTACTACTTCCCCATCGCCAATGAGAACGACCTCATCGCGAAAATAGGAGATCTCTCCAAGCGTATGCCGAGTCTGGGCGCGAGCGCGGCGGTCGAGACCAACGGCGATCGCGGCATCAACGCCATCATGATGGAAGCGACGGCACCCAAGCCACATGACGCTCCGCCGTTCGAGCAGCACGAGGCAAAGCAACGAGCGGACGGACCGCGCGTGCGGTCGGCTCACGGCCTTAGCGGAGTGCGCTAACATGTGGATTCACGTCTTCGATTGTCACAACAACGGCAAGAATATCACGAATGCCACGTTCTCCGTAGCGGCGTATAACAACGGAAACGGCTGGTATTGGATGTACATCTATGCCGATCAGGACTTCTGCGTGAGTGCGCCAGGCTATTCGCTCATCTGCGGCAACACCGACTCGTGGTCCTCGATGTACGCGAGCCTTTGCCCATACACGCCGCCGCCGAGCACGTACGGCAACTGCTGGTCCGGTTGATCGTCTAACGGCGCGCGGTCGCACCGCCTTGCGCGGTTCGTGCTGAGCTATTTCGGCGTGCTCGACGACGCACACTTGCGTGCGGTCGCTCGCTCGG
>JBDTAE010000156.1:0-29919 GCA_039924785.1 Gemmatimonadaceae bacterium
GGGCGTCTCTTTTTGCCGCGGAATCCGCGGAATCCACCGAACACCACGGAATAACGGCGGGGACGACAACAACAACAACAACAGCAAAGGCAGCAAAGGCAGCAAAAGACAGCAAAGACAGCAAGGCAACAGATAACGACAAACGACAAACGACAAACGACAAACGACAAACAACAACAACAACAACAAGAACAAGAACAAGAACAAGAACAAGAACAAGAACCACCCTCAACGCCAAAAACCCGATCGCGAAAACGCCAACACAAGCAATACGAACATGGCTACGACACTACCTTGGCCGCCGCACTCGCCGCTGCGTATCACGGAGTTGTGACTAACCGATCAACCAAGTTGGCACGCACGTAAACGAGCAACGACACCCACAAACTGAATCGATTGACGAGAACGCGAACCAGTGCTCACTGACGAAATCGCAGATACGAAATCGGATTAAGAAAACGAGCCGCCGACGGCGAGGAGCAGCAAAAAGTTTCGTTGCAGTAGGTCGTTCATTCCGCGAGATTCCGCGGACTCCGCGGGCTCCGTGGCAAAATCACGATATTCTAATTATCGAATGCGTTTGCCGACGGACACAACCGCCTCGCTCTTCTCGGCCATCCCTGAATTCTTCCAGCCGTCCGTCGACGCCCGATTTCGATTCCTGCCCGCGTAGGGCGAGCGCCACTTCTTCACGCGGTTGCCATTGAACCAGCAGGGTCTTTCCCGGCCTTCTACAAAGTTCAGAGACCTAGCCCTAACAAGACGTCACCCACGCGGGCCGTCGCCGGTAGTCCGCTCACAGTCAGCGCAGTTTCCGCGGCTAAGACGTGCCTCCGCCCTGCCACCGCAACGCGAACCGCGGATTACAGGAATCGACGCATCGAAGCCGGAGTCCACGCCTGCAAGAGATTCGTGATCGCCGTCATATAGTCCGCCATCATGAGAAAAGCCACAATCACCAGCATCGCACCGGCGACGCGGTTGATCCACACCATGTGCCGCTTGATCGCTTGCGATGCCACCAAAAAGCGCTCCAACGCCACGGCCGCAAGCACGAACGGCACTGCCAAGCCCGCCGAGTAAACGCCGAGCAGAAGCATGCCCCGCGAGAGTTGGTTTTCCGTCGCCGCAAACGTCAGAATGCTTCCCAGGATGGGACCGATGCACGGGGTCCAGCCCGCGCCAAACGCCACGCCGACCGCGACCGTGCCCATATAACCAAGCGGCTTGTCCGTAAAGTGAATCCTGCGCTCCCGTCCGAACACGCCTAGGTTGAAGACACCGAGCAGATACAGCCCGAACGCCAGCACCAAAATGCCGCCGACGCGGGTTACCCACACTCGGTACGTCACGAGCAACCGGCCGAGCAACGTCGCCGATGCCCCGAGCGCGAGGAAGATGAGCGAAAAACCCAGCACGAAGAGCAGCGAGTGGACCAGCGCTACCCGGCGTGCACGCGGCACGTCATCGAGCGTCATCCCCGTGATGAAGGTGATGTAGCTCGGAATGAGCGGAAGCACACATGGGGAGAGGAAACTGGCCAGTCCCGCACCGAACGCGAGCCATAGCGACACGGAGAAAGTGGGTCGAGGGTCAACAGAAGCGCGGCCTCCGCTGTCGCTGAGCGGACGGGTGATGCGCGCCTACTTCGCCCTGAAATATCGCGTGTTTCGCCGCGAGCGGCGAGCGCGAGATGGACGCCGGGGCCTCGTCATGCTCCAAATCGACGCCCTGAGCTACGCCGAGCTTCGGCGGGCCATCGAACTCGGGTACTGCCCGACGATCTCCAAAATGGTCCGCGAAGAGCGCTACACGCTGCGACGGTGGTTCTGCGGACTTCCGTCCGCCACGCCGTACTGCCAGGCAGGAATCTTCTACGGCGAAAACGAGTGCATCCCGGCCTTCCGCTTTTACGACAAGAAGGAACGACGGATCATCACCTGTAACACGCCGTCGGGCGTCCAGTACATCCGCGACCGCATCCATGCACCGGGCGCGTTGGCCGGCGGATCGAGCTACGTGAATCTCCTCGACGGCGACGCCAGCACGGTCGCGCTCACCGTCGCCACGCGCGAACGACTCTCCGTCTTCAAACGGCTCGGCGGTTGGCGAATGGCGCTCCTGCTCTTGATTCATCCCATTCGACTTGCGCGCATGGGCGTGCAGGCCGTTCTCGAATGGCTGCGCGAAGAGTATGAACGCACCGTCGGCGAGCTCGGTCGAAAGCGAACGCACAGCGAAGGATTGTTTCCCTTCGTGAGAATTCTCAGCAACGTCATCGTCCGCGAAATCCAGACGATGGCGATCGTGCTCGACATCTACCTCGGCGTTCCGATCATCTACAGCACGTACATGCAGTATGACGAGCTCGGACATCATTTTGGACCGTCGAGCTTTCAAGCGTTGCGCGACCTTCGCCGAACCGACGCGCGCATTCGCGAGATTCGCCGAATGATCGAGAGCGCCGATCGTCGCGACTACGACCTCGTGTTGGTATCTGATCACGGCATGACGCCATCCTCGAGCTACCGCGTTCTGTTCAACGAAACACTCGGCAGAACAATCGAACACATTCTCGACCGCGACGCGGCCCGCACCGGCGAACATGCGCTCCGCGCGACCGAAAGTTTCGCGCGCACATCCGAGTACGCTGACATGGGGCCGCAGGTCGTCGACGCTGTAACGCAGGTCGCGCCCGACTCGCCAAAACCCTTGCGACACCTCCTCGGCGGGTTCCGCGACTGGCTCCGCAGCAAGTATGGCATTCGCGAGTTGATTCTACCGGAGAAGTATCGGGTCGAGGAAGATCACGACGTCGTCGTGACGTATAGCTCGTGCCTGGCGCTCTTGTATTTCGCCGACCGTCCGGAACGTCTCGACCTGAGCGACATCAGAAGCGATTCTCGTCGGCAACACCTGTACGACGAGTTGCTGCGGCATCCCGGCGTCGGGCTGCTCGCGGCGCGACTTGGATCTTCGATCCATCTCGAGAGTACCACGGGGCGCGCCGTCATCACCGACGGCCGTTTGGAAGTCTTGAAGGGCACGAATCCGCTCGACCGGTACGAGTCGAACGAGCTGGTGGTGAAAGCGGTCGAGCATCTCGTGCGGCAGGAAAACACGGGCGACCTTACGATCGTCGGTGCATACGACGGGTACGAGATCGTCTCCTTCGACGATCAGATCGGCGCGCACGGCGCAGTCGGTGGCAATCAGCTCCATCCTTTCCTCATCGGTCCCGAGCACCTCAATCTCGACGCGGCACGCCTCGAGGACGCTCGGGACATTCACAAATCTCTCATGACGCGCTACGCCGCCTCGGCGTTGGCATTTCTCATCGCTCTCGCTCCGGTGACGCGCGCGCAGCAACAGGCGGCAGTCACAGGTGTCGTCGCCGGTCGCGTCATCGACGCCGTCACGGCCGAGCCGCGCGCGGGCACCAGCGTGTCGGTCGTCGGATCGTCCCTGGGCGCGATCGTCGGCGCGGACGGCCGTTTCACAATCGCGGGGGTAGCCTTCGGCGACAGGACGGTGCGTGCGCGGTTGTTCGGCTTCAAGACCGTCGAGCAACGCGTCGTGGTGCGCGCGGGCGACACGACGCGCGTCGACTTCAAGCTCGAAACGGAAGCCGCCCTACTTGGCGCGGTGAAAACGCAGGCGCGTCCCGTCGATCGCGATCTGTTCGACAATCGGCCCGGCGTGGGCACCGTGCAAATGACCGCCCATGCCGCCGAGGGTGTTCCGAAATTCGGCGAGCCCGATGTGCTGCGCATCGTGCAATTGCTCCCCGGTGTCGAAGCGCGCAATGATTTTTCGACGGGACTCAACGTCCGCGGCGGCGAGTCGGATCAGAATCTCATCCTCATCGACGGCTATCCGATCTACAATCCGTTTCACGTCGGCGGATTGTTCAGCACCTTCATCGATCCAACCGTTGCGGACGTGACGCTGATGACGGGCGGATTTCCCGCGCGGTACGGGGGACGACTGTCCGCCGTGCTCGACGTGCGATCCGCTGAAGATGTGCAGTCGGGCATTCACGGGACGGAGGAATTGTCGGTGCTCGCGTCGACGCTTGAATTCGGCGGCGCGTTCGATCACGGCAAGGGCTCATGGATGATCGCCGGTCGTCGCACCTACGCCGACAAGTTCGTCGATTTGATCAGCACGCAGAAACTCCCCTATCACTTTCGCGACGAGCAGGCGCATTTCGCGTACTCGTTCACACCCTCGACAAAGCTCTCATTCACGGTGTATGACGGCCGCGACGACCTCAATGCGAGCGTCGCGCAGTTCGGCGATTCGACGAACAACGACCCGAGCGGCGGACAGTTCGAGTTCGGATGGGGCAATGCCGTCTTGGGTGCGACGCTCACGCACACGCGGGCGAACGACAACCCCAACGTGTTTTCACGGTTCTTCCTGGGCGAGCTCACGACGTTCGAGCAGCAGGTGTCGGTGTCGCACTTCTCGACGCTGCTCGATCTCGGGGCCGGCTCTCTCACACTCACAAACTCCGTCGCGGATACGCGGGCTGCAGGCAGCGTCACCGCGCACACCTCGTCGCACGACCGCACCTTCGGCTACGACATCGGCGCGTATCGCATCAACTACGACGCCGGCTCGTTGCAGGCAGGAACGTCGCTCTTTACGCTGAAACAGAATCCGACGTCGGCCGCCGTGTATGTCGACGACATGTGGCGGGTGCATCCGCGGTTCCTGCTCGAGACGGGATTGCGCGGCGACGGGATCACCGGACGTCGTTGGTCGGACGTCGAGCCGCGCGTGTCCGCGAAATTCTTTCTCACGAAGGATTTTGCGCTGACCGGCGCCGTCGGGGAATTCTCGCAATGGACACACTCGCTCTCGCGCGAAGATATTCCGATTCGGCTCTTCGACTTCTGGGTCGCCAGCGACGCCGCCACGCCGGTCTCGACGGCCTGGCACTACATCCTCGGCGTCGAACGCTGGATGACCCCAACGCGGTACGTGCGGGTCGAAACGTTTTATAAGAAGTATAAAAACTTGCTCGAGGCGAATCCGCAGGCCGATCCGAGCACGCCGGGCGACGAATTCAACGTCGTCCAAGGCGACTCGTACGGCGCCGATCTGCTGCTGCGCCAGTTCGAGAGCGGACCGTTCAGCGGGTGGATCTCATATACATACGCCGTCGCGACGCGCGAATTGGACGGCGTACGCTACTACCCCGGACACGACCGGCGCCACGATCTGAACATCGTCGCAAGCTGGCGTCTCAAGAAATACTTGCTCGGCATGCGGTTCGGGTACGCGACGGGCACGCCGTACACGGACATCGTCGGGGAGATCGTTCGCCGGGTGTATGATCCGGGCCAGAATGATTTCGGGACGCGCGGAAGCGGGAGCCAGACGGAGTTCATTGGCGGCCCGCGAAACGGCGCGCGACTGCCATCGACGCAGCGGCTCGATCTCAACGTCACGCGGACGTACACCGTCGGTAAGACGACCATCGCTCCGTTCCTCAGTGTCGTCAACAGCTACAACGCGAAGAACGTCTTCATCTACATCTTCGACTACTCGAAGAATCCGCCCACCCGCCAGGCGATTTCACAGTTTCCTTTTCTCCCGTCTGCCGGTGTTGCGATTCATTTCTAGCATGATATCGGTGCTTCGCGGGCTCGGGCGACGGCTCGCTGCCGGTCGGCACGTGGCGACGTCTGACGTGTTTGCGGCCCGGACACGAACCGTCGTCGTGCTCGCAAGCATAGCAGCCGTCACTGCCTGCGATCTCGGCACAGTGAACGTTCCGAAGACGGCTGCCGGCATCGTCGTGCATTCCGTGTTGAACCCAAGCGCGGCCAATCAGGTCGTGTTGCTCGAGCGCACGCTCTCCGGCGCGGTCGACATCAAGGACACGCCATTCGACGGAACCGATCCGATCGCCAGCGCGGGCGGAATTCCGATTAGCGGCGCGACCGTCGATATCGTCGATCCGTCCGGCCGGTCGTTCCGCGGCGTCGAGGATCTGACGGTTTTAAAGAATGGGAAAGGCGGCGGCGTCTACCGCTTTCCGATCAGCGGCGCGGCGCTCGTTCTCGGCGGGCGATACCAGCTCAAGATTCACACGACGCAGGGCGAGGACGCATCGGGCTTCACTCGCATTCCACGTGCGGACGTTCGCTCCAGCGGCGCACTCACGCGGACCATGAACCGCGATCACGACACGCTGTTCGTCGCATGGGCGGCGGCGGGTGGCCGAGCCTACGCGGTGCGCATCGAAAGTCCTTTCGGTCCGTTCTTCCTGTTCACCGACAGTACGCGGTTCGGATTCACCGGTGAACTCCGCAACATCTTTTCCGGCGACCTTCAACGCGTCTTCATTCCTGGGTTTCGCCAGGATATGCTCGTCGCCACGGTCGACTCGAATTTCTACGACTATTACAGAACTACAAACGATCCGTTCACCGGGTCCGGCATCATCAACCGAATCACCGGCGGGCTCGGCATCTTTGGAGCGATGGTGCCGCTGACGTCAGGAACGCTGAACGTCATCGCCGACCAGACCGAGCCGATCGAAGGACGATTCCGGCTGTCGAGCTTTACGGGCACCACGAGCGCCTTTCTGTCGCAAGTGATTCTATACGTTGAGTCGCCGTCGGCGGGCCAGGGACTCCCGGCGAGCATCAGCGGCCGCTATACCACAAGCGCTCCGATCGTTCGCAGCGACGGCATCCTCGGACAGCAGTTCGGCACGTTCGTGTCGTTGGCGCTTCTCGTGAATCAGCTGTCAGTGGACACGCTCGACGTTTTCGCCGGGGAGTTGCGCGGCGACTCGCTGATTGGGACCTATCGCACCAACGGCGGGACGGCGGTTTTCTTGCGCTCGCCGTAAGCGCCGAGCAGTGCGCGCACTTCATCGCCGTCGATCTTCGTGGCGTCATCGACGTCTCCGGCACGCCGCTGCACGCCGCGCACGACCGCTTCGACGGTGACGAGTGGGGCATCGGCTTCGGCGACCACGCTCGTTTCCCATTTACCGCGATCGAGGCCTTTCAGCGTGAGGCGGTAGCGCGCGGCGTACACGACGATGCGCGAGGCATCGTCAGCGCCTTGTTCGACGACGACCGCGGCACCGCTTTCCGTCCCACCCTGCTTGATCGGCTGAAAGAAATGGATCTCGGCGATTCGGTCCGGAGCAACGACGGCGGCGATCGCCACGAGAAAGCGCTCGCGGGTCTCTGTGAGAATATTCATTCCGCCGCGCGCGTTTCGAGCTCTTTTTCCACGTAGAGCCGCAAGATGTGCATGAAGTCCTGAGCGTTGGTAACGACGCCGAACGCCTGGTGCGTTCCGCGGTCTTTCAATTTGCTGACGACGAACTCCGATGAATCGACGCAGATCGTCGGCAGCTCGCGCATCCGGCCGTCGGGGAGCGAAATGAACATCGGCAGCATGTTCCCCGTCGCGATGGAGTGCAGCGCGGTCGCGACCAGAATCGCCATCGTCGCCATTTTCGCGTGCGCTCGCATGGCGTCCTGTGAAACGATCGCATCCGTGATCACGTCGGGGAGTGGACCGTCGTCGCGAATCGATCCGGTGAGCACGAACGGCACGCCGTTCTTGACGAGCGAATACATGATCCCGTCTTTGACGAGGCCCTGCTCCACCGCATTCGCGATCGAGCCGGCGGCGCGCACCTGATTGATCGCGCGCATGTGCAGGCCGTGTCCACCACGAGCGATTTCTCCCGTTCGCGTCATGCCCAGCGTGGTTCCGTAGATCGAGGCCTCGATGTCGTGGACGGCAACGGCGTTTCCCGCGAGCACCGCGCCGACAAAGCCGTTCGCGATGAACCAGCTCATGTCGTCCCGAGCGCGGGAATGGACCAACGCCGGCCCGATCACCCACACGGGATACCCGGCGCGCTGCTTCTCTTCAACGAGCACGCGCGCCATTTGTGCGTAGTCGATTGGCTTTTCGCGCGAGACCTCGCTTGACATGAATGAGAAGGCGTCGGGGTCGCCGACATGCGGCACGATGCGCGTTTGCACGTAAATCCCCTGCGACCCGTCCTCATTTTCGCCGAGTGCGACGAGATCGCCGCGTTTGATGCGGCGCCCTTCGCGTGTCCAGATCACTCCATTCGAATCGAGGACGAGGCCGGAATCCATTCGCGGTTCGTTCGGCGCGACCCAGATGCCCTTCACGCGGATAAAGGTCGGCAGGTTGGTGGTCGAGAAGAACCCGTCGGGCAGCACCCCGTCCGCAGGGGCGGCGGCGAACCGGGCGTCCGGCGCGTTGGCGAGGGCCGGAACGGAGAAGTCTGGCGGTAGAAAGATCGACATGAAAGAAAGATCGCGAATGGCAAGGGCGAATGGCTACTGGCAGTTGGCGTTTGTACGAACCGTCCGAAATCTGGCTCCGACGGTCCGCTGTTGGCCAGACAACTGGCGCGAGAGCCCCTTGCGAAGGTCTAATGGTAAGTAGTAACTTACCGTTAGTTATGACTAACCATGCGAAGGCCTTCGCCGCGCTCGGCGATCCCACTCGGCGCATCGTGTTCGAACGGCTCGCCAAACGACCGATGTGCGTCGGTCGCTTGGCGAACGGACTCTCCGTCTCGCGACCCGCTGTCTCCCAGCATCTCAAAGTGCTCAAAGACGCCGGACTCGTCATCGACAAGGAGGAGGGCACGCGCCGGATCTACAGGATCGACCCGCGAGGCGTGGAAGCCATGCGCAACTACCTCGATCGATTCTGGGATCGGGCACTCGCCGCATTCAAAGACGCGGCTGAAGCAGAGGAGGAGACGTGAGCACCATGACCCAAACCGTTGCGCCCGTCAGAAGACAGGTGGTCGTTGAGGCATCCGCCGAGCACGCGTTTCGTGTGTTCACCGAGGGCGTCGACCGCTGGTGGCCGCGCGAACATCACATCGGCAAATCGCCAATGGCGAAAGCGATTCTCGAACCGCGAGCGGGCGGACGATGGTACGCGGTGTCGCAAGACGGTTCCGAATGCGACACCGGCAAGGTGCTGGTGTGGGAACCCCCGCATCGTCTCGTGCTCGCATGGCAAATCACAGCGACGTGGCAGTTCGATCCGGACTTCGTGACGGAAGTTGAAGTCACGTTCACCCCACAAGGCGACAAGAAAACGCTCGTCGTGCTCGAGCATCGCAACCTCGAGCGCTATGGCGCGCAGGCCGAAGGGCTCCGCGCCAGCCTCGATGCGGCCGGCGGCTGGGGCAAGCTCCTGCAAATGTTCAGCGATGCCGCGAGCGAGGAGAGCGCGGCGTAGCCCGCTCGCGGTATTCAAGTTGTCTAACACGCCGGCGAGCCCTCGATGCGATGCGCTCGCCGGTTCCGTTTGCCAGGCGACTACTGTTCGCGCAGAGCCTCCATTGGATCCACCTTCGACGCACGCCGCGCCGGCACATACGCCGCCAGCAGCGCGACTGTCGCGAGGACGGCCATCGATCCGCCGAACGTCACGATGTCCGTGGGCGCAACACCAAACAGAAACGTCGAAATGAGCCGCGTGGTCGCGAGCGAAAGAGCAAGGCCGAGCAGCAGCCCCGTTGTCACCATGACGCCGACATTGCGAAGAACCATCGTCGTCACCCGCCGCACGCCGGCGCCAAGCGCCATGTGAATGCCGATTTCGTTCCGGCGGCGCGCGACGTTGTACGACATCACGCCATACAGTCCAAGCATCGCGAGGAGCAGCGCGAGGATTCCGAAGAACACGGACAGCATCGCCAGCAATCGCTCGCGCGCGAGCGATGCGTTCACCTGGGTCGCGAACGGCGTGAACGTGAGGCTCAAGTCGGGGCTCACGTCCGCGAGGGCTGCCTTCACGCCCGGAATCAGCGCTTTCGGATCGGTTGTCGAGCGAAGCTCAATGGTCGTCGATACGCCAACTGTAGTGTCCTGCGAATACGCGAGGTAGACCGTAGGCGTGGGCTTCTCTCGCATCGAGTGATACTTCGCGTCTTTCACGATCGCGATGATCTCGACGGGGTCGCTATCGGATCGGCCATGCTGAAACTTGAACGTTCGACCGATCGGGCTTTTGCCCGGGAAAAAGTGCGCGGCAAGCGCTTCGTTAACGATGGCGACCGTCGGCGCGCCGACGCGATCCCGATCGGCAAAGTCGCGTCCGGCGACCATCGTTGTCCCGAGCGTTTTGAAGTAGCCGTCGCTGACTTCGTTGTTGAAGGCACTGGCATCCTTGCGCGACTGCGGCGTGAAGCCGTCGACGACGAGCTCGCCGTTCCACTGCAAGGGACCGATCGGCGTGAGTTGCGACATGCTCGCGGAGGCAACTCCCGGAAGATCGCGCAGCCGCTGCAACGCGCGGGTATCGATCGCGAAGTGGTCGGCGGCCGTTGCCGACGTGTTCTGCTGCGTCAGTGCAACCAACAGCACCGACTCCGGTTTGAAACCTGGATTGATGGTCGACAGCCGTTGGAACGTCCCGAGCAACAGGCCGGCGCCGACAACGAGCGTTAGAGAAATCGCAATTTGTGCGACGACCAACACTTGGCCCGCGTTGAATCGGCGTTGCCCCGCCACGACTCCGCGCCCGCTCGCCTTCAGCGCGGCGCTCGGGGGAACCCGAGACGAGCGCCACGCCGGTGCGAGTCCAAACGCAAAGCCCGTGAGCACCGCGACTCCAATGCTGAATCCGAGCACGCGCTGGTCGAGCGCGAGATCGAGAGAAATTTGATTGCCCGCCGCGGATAGCAACGTCACCAGCAATCGGCTTCCCCATCGCGCGAACATCATTCCGACAAGCGCGCCGCCCAGTGACAGCAGCAGACTTTCCGTGAGGAATTGTCGAACCAACCGTCCGCGACCGGCGCCGAGCGCGACGCGCACCGCGGTCTCCTGCTCTCGAGCGGCGGCGCGAGCGAGCAGCAGATTTGCAACGTTCGCGCACGCAATCACGAGAACGAGCGCGACGATCACCATGAGTGTTTCGAGCGCGAGCTTGTAGCGATCGCGCAGGCTCGAAACTCCGCTGCCCGCGGGCGTGAGGTCGAAGCCATTCTTTTGATACGCGAGTTGCTGTTTCTCACCGAACTCCGGTGGCACGGTGGCCGCGAATACACTCCCCGCGATCGACCCGAGCTGCGAGCGCGCCTGAGTCGGCGTCAGATCGCCACGCGGACGCCCCATGACCTGCAACCACCAGTTCGCGCGCCCATCGAGCTTGCTTCGCGTGCCGCGAAGAATGACGTCGCTGCAGATCGGCACAAACACGTCGATCCCGCGACCTACTTCGAGCCCACCGAAACCCTGTTGCGAGACGCCGATCACCCGGTACGGATGCGTGTTGAGCGAAATCGTCTTGCCGACGGCCGAGGGATCACCGCCGAATTGCGAACGCCAAAAGCCATCGCCGATCACGGCCACCGCGGAGCAGCCACGCTGGTCGTCTACCGTCGAGACAAGCCGCCCCGCCTGCGGCCGCACGCCAAGCGTGCGGAAGTAGTCGCCGCTTACGAGACTGCCGGAGACGTATTGCGCTTCGCCGCCCGACGTGAGGTTGAACCGTGTCAGCGAATACGCAAAGATCCCCGAGAAGGCGTTCTGCTTGTCACGCAGGGCTTCCCAGATCGGATTGGTGAACTCATCGCCGTTGTCGCCGAGGGTGACCTGCATCAACTCTTCCGGATGCGAGATCGGAAGCGATCGCAGCATCACCGCGTCGATCAGCGAAAAGATTGCCGTGTTCGCACCAATTCCCAACGCGAGCGACGATACCGCTACGAACGTGAATACCGGTGTGTTGCGCAACGCGCGAATGCCGTAACGAACGTCACCCGCGAACGCGTCGAGCCACGTGAGGATGTCCGCGTCGCGCGTGCGTTCCTTTTGGCCACCGACGTTGCCGAACATTCGTCTCGATTGCGCACGCGCGTCCGCGGGCGCAGTTCCATTCGCGATCAGCGCATCCGCCCGCTCGGCAATATGAAACGCGAGCTCGCGATCGATGTCGTTCGAATGGCGGTCAGAGCGAAAGAAGTTGAACAGCCGGCGAAGCCGTGACATGTGGGTGCTCCCGTTCTAGGCGTAGCGAAGGACGCGGCGAACGCCCTCGGTGAGATCGGCCCAACGATCTTCTTCCTGCGCGAGTTGCCTTCGGCCTGCGGCGGTGAGCGAGTAAAACCGCGCCTCGCGATTCTTTTCCGTTGTGCCCCAGGACGCGCGAACCCAGCCGTCCTGTTCCATGCGATGCAGCGCCGGATAGAGCGATCCTTCTTCGACGCGAAGCAGTTCGGCGGAGACCTGCTGGATGTGCGCCGTGATGGCATAGCCGTGCAGCGGGCCGCGAGAGCCGAGCGTTTTCAGGACGAGCAGGTCAAGCGTGCCCTGGAGAATGTCGTTCTTCGTTTTCGGCATGTGTTCGCAGAGTTGGGTGATGCCGAACAAGCTATGCATAACTAGCTGGGTATGACACGCGCGGCCGAAAAAGGGTTCGGTCGGGCCGCTCGGAGGCTGAATCGCCGGCCGGACGCGGCGGCGAACCTACAGCAGCGCCACCGGATCTCGGTCGAACGCCACGCGAAGATCGGCTTCCTTCGCCAGTCGGAATCGCTCGAGAAAATACCGGCCGAGTCGCGTGAGATCCGCGGGGTGCTCCGCCTTGATCAGCAGGTGCCAGCGCCACCGATTCTTGATGCGGTCGACTGGACAGGGCGCGGGTCCGACGATCGACACACCCGGCATGGGGCGCTTTCGAAGCAGCGCGTGCAGCCACGCTGCCGCCGCCGTCGCGCCTTGCGCCGTTTCCGCTTCGCCGGTGCCGCTCACGATGACATTCGCGATGCGGACGTTCGGCGGGTACGCAGGAATGCCGCGCCCCTCGAGCTCCTGGCGTACGAAGCCGGTATAGTCGTGCGCGACGGCGCAGCGGACCGCGTGGTGGTCGGGCACGCGCGTCTGGATCAACACCAATCCGCCCTTCGGGCCACGCCCTGCCCTTCCGGCAACTTGGCTCAAGAGCTGAAAGCACCGTTCGGACGCGCGAAAATCGGGCAGGTTGATGCCAACGTCCGCGTCGACCACGCCGACGAGCGTGACGTTAGGAAAGTCTAAACCCTTCGCGATCATCTGCGTGCCGAGCAGGATGTCGACCTCGCCGTTGGCGACGCGGTCGAGAATCTCGGCGTGCGCCCACTTGTGGCTCGTGGTGTCGACGTCCATTCGCGCGATGCGAGCGTTCGGGAACCGGTCGGCGAGCAATCGTTCGACCTGTTGCGTGCCGAGCCCGCGCTGCCGCATCACCATGCCCTTGCACCTCGGGCAGGCAGTGCGCGGCGGCTCCGCATGACGGCAATAGTGGCACACCAGTCGCTCGGGCGTGCGATGGTACGTCAGGCTGATGGAGCAATTCGGGCAACTGGCCACGTCGCCGCACGATTCACATTGAACGAATGCCGAATAGCCGCGTCGATTGAGCAGCAAAATGCTCTGCTCTTTCTTCGCGATTCGATCGGCGAGCGCGTCTTCGAGCTCCGCGCTAATCACGAGGCGAAGCCAATCGCCGGCATCGCGACCGCCCGTGCCGAGCTGCCGTTTCTTTTCCCCGGGCTCGCGGCGATCGATGACTTTGATCTCCGGCAGACGCGCTTTTCCGACGCGCTCCGGCAACGTCAACAGCGTGTACTTGCCACTTTTCGCATTGACCCAGCTCTCGAGACTTGGCGTGGCACTGCCGAGCACGACGACCGCGCCCTCGTTTCGCGCGCGCACCATTGCGACCTCACGCGCGTGATAGCGCGGATTTTCCGCTTGCTTGTAACTCGACTCGTGCTCTTCATCGACGACGATCGCTCCGAGATTCTTCAACGGCGCAAAGATGGCCGAGCGCGCGCCGACGGCGATGCGCTTGTGTCCCTGCTCGAGCGCGAGCCATTCGTCGTACCGCTCGCCGTCGCTCAGCGCGCTGTGCAGCACGGCGATCTTGTCGCCGAACACCGCGCGAAACCGATCGACGGTTTGGGGAGTAAGCGCAATTTCCGGCACGAGGACGATCGCTGTCTTCCCTTCTTGCAGCACGACACGCCGAAGCAGTTCGATGTAGACCAGCGTCTTTCCGCTTCCGGTCACGCCGTGCAGAAGAAAGACGTCGCCTGGCTTGCCGGCGGCCAGTGTGTCGATTGCATTCCGCTGCGCGTCGGACGGATGGTGCGGCGCAGGCGGCTTCGTTTCCCGTGACGCGAATGGGTCGCGCGCAACAACCTCTTCGCCCATGGAGAGATAGCCGCGGTCGACGAGCGTCTTCAGCACCGATGTCGAGAATTGAAGGCGCTCCATCAACAAATCGACCGGCGCCCGTCCGCCCAGCGTTTCCAACAACTCGAATAACTCTCGCTGCTTCGGCGCGCGCGCGAAGAGGCGGTCGCGCTCGATGAGCGACGGAAGCTCGTGCGCGATCGAAACGACGCGCCGCTTTTTCTGCACGGGCTCCGGCGTCGTATGCGACCACAGCACGGCAGGAAGCGCGCTCCGCACCGCGACGCCGAGCGGAACAACGTAGTACTCCGAGATCCACTTGCAGAGCGCGAGCAACTCGGACGAGAGCACCGGCGTGGCGTCAGGCAGAGCGAAAACGCGTTTTGGCGTTACGCCTTCAACAGGCTCGCCGACCGCGACGATGATCCCGATTTCCCGACGATTTCGGAACGGCACGACCGCCCGCATTCCCACGAGAGCGCGCGAGGCGTCCGCGTCGTCCACCTGGTAGGTGAAGGTCCGGAAGAGCGGCAGCGGAAGGGCGACGGAGACGAGCACGCCCGTAATTTACTGACCGGCTACGGCCGAATGCTGAAGGGCAGTCGTACGCTGAAGGTCGTGCCTTCGCCAAACTCGCTCGACACCGTGACCTGTCCGCCGAGTTGCTGCGTGAGGCGTCGCGTGATGCTGAGTCCGAGCCCCGTGCCGCCAAACGTTCGCGTGCGCGATTGGTCGAGCTGTCGGAAATCTTCCCAGATCGTCTCGATCTCTTCGGGCTTGATGCCAACACCGGTATCGTGCACCTCGAGCAGGACCGCGCGTCCGCCGCACTGCGCGGTGATGCGCACTTCGCCCTTGTTCGTGAACTTCACCGCGTTCGACAGCAGGTTGAGCAAAATCTGTTTGACCTTCGTCTTGTCCGTTTCAATGGTCGGACAATCGTCGGCGACGTCCGCGCTGAAGATGAGATTCTTTGACGAGATCATTGGCGCGATCTGCTGCGAGACCTCGAGAATCAATTCGGAGATCGGCACCCTCTCGATGTTGAGCGGCATCTTGCCGGCCTCAATCTTTGCCAGGTCGAGGATGCCGTTGATGAGCGACAAGAGATGCTGCGCGGCGGCGCGGCTCCGCTTCACGTAGTCGAGCTGGCGGTCGAGAAGCTTGCCGGGAATGCCGTCGATCAGCAGGGCTGAGTAGCCAATGACCGCGTTCAGTGGCGTGCGCAGTTCGTGGGACATGCTCGCCAGAAAATCGGACTTGAGCTTGTTCGCTTTGCCGAGCTCCTCGGACTGCCACATCAGGCGTTCGTTCTGTTGCGCGAGATCGGCCGTCGCGGCGGCGATGCGTCCTTCAAGCTCGCTGTTGAGCTGCTTCAGCGCTTCATAAAGGCGTTCGTTGTCCGCTTGCTGCGTGAGATCGTGCAAGACGGAGACGATCGCCATCGGTTCACCACGATCGTTGCGAATTTTTCCCGAAACGACTTCGACGGGAAGCTCGATGCCCGACGCGGGGTGCATCAGCGACATTCGCTCGCGGCGCGTCCGTTCGTCGGTCATCGCAAAATCCGCGACGAAGGAGGTGAACTTCGTATCGTTCTGCCGCACGGCCTGCGAAACGCGATAGCTGTGCGGCGCGCCGCGTGGACCCTGAAAGAGTTGCTCGGCCTCGTCATTCATCAGAATGGTGTTCGCCAGACTGTCGGTGACGAGGATCGGGTCGGCGACGTTTTCGAGAATGAGGTTGAGTCGGTCGCGTTCTTCGGTCGCGTCGATCTCCGCCTTTTTCACGCGAAGCACCTGGCGTTCCAGCTCACGCGCAGCGCGACGGAGATCGGTGACGTCGCGCAAAACCGAGAGCAGCAAGTCTTCCGGCCCCACGCGCTCGCCGAGTGGACGCGTGAGTACCTCGAACAGTAGATCGTGGCCTTCGCCGGGGTCGACGAGGTTGAGCTCGCGCGATCCGCCCAACGTCGACGTACCGGAAATTGTGGCGCGGGAGAGAAATGAACTGAAGAGAAGGTTGTTCAGCTCTACTGCGCGGCGGCGCCCGGGCAAGTCGTCTTCAGTGGCGCACAGCAAATGCTCGGCGCGCTTGTTCTGTACGACCATGTCGTTCAACGCGTCGGTGATGATGACCGGATCGGGCAGCGAGTCCACCATCTGCTGGAACCGATTGCGCTCGTGACTGACGCGCTCGAGGCCGTGCTCGGCATCGCAATGCGCGGCGACGCGAAACAGGACCGGGCCGGCAAAGAGGACGATCGATGCGAGATCTTGAATGAGATCGTCGTCGAGTTGGCGGTCGACCAGCACGACGCCGCCGGGCGCGCTGCCTGAGCGTCGGTTCTCGAGGGGAATCAACCGCGCATCCTGCGGGGCCAGCAACTCGGCCGCGTAGGAGTCCGACCAGACTGCAGGTGCGCCGCGATAGTGCGGGCGTGGCATGGGAAGCGCCGTCCATGAGTCGAACGGGATTCGACCGTCCAACTCGGCGGTTCCGTCGCTGACGACTGGCGATAGCGACATCATCGCGACCATCCACGGATGATTGCGCTCGGCGATCGTCATTTCGACGGGGCGCGGATCTCCGAAGCCGGCGTGCGAGGCCAGGACGAGAACTTCGTCGTCGATGTCGAACCGGAGCAGCAGCGCGCGGCGAGCGCCCGTCGTCGCGAGGACGTCGTTCAGCAGAAACGAGGCCGCAGCCTCAAGATCCAGGGCTTCGGCGAGCGCAGACAGCAAAGCGAGCGAACGTCGCTCGCCTTGCGGTGGCGTAAAGCGGGTAATAGCCGGAGACTCACGGGTCATCGGCACGCAATTCAGTCCGGGGTGGTGACGAGGAAGGACGACTCAGCCCCGCTGACGTCATCGGTGTGTTCGCCGGGTCCGGAACCCGACTTCTGGCTCAGTCTTGGTGCAACAAAACGATGCGCTAGTCCGCCTTCTCCAACTTCAGTTTGATATTCACGAAGTTGTATGGGGGCCATGGACCGGAATACTTGAACGACAGGACTTCCTCGTACCTGCGGCTGGTCTCTTTGACGCGTTCGTCGAACGCGAATTCCTGCGCCCGATCGACCAGAAACGCGGAGTTGAGAATCATTCGGTCGCCGATCGGCTTGTTGGAGCGACTGGCCACGGCCACGGGTTTGAGCGCGTCGTGAATGTCGGCAACGTATCGCGCCCCCATCTCTTCCAGCGCCGAATCGATCAACCGGCCGAGCTGCATTCTGGCGAAGTAGGTCGACGTCGTCGTGTGCCGGCTGATCTCGTCCTTCAGCCGGCGGATCTCGTCGTTCTCTTTTTCCATGTTCGCGATGACTTTTTCACGGTCCCACAGCACTTTCACGCCGAACTCGATTTTGTCCTGCATCTTGTGGAGAACGTCGCTAAAGGCCTGGTACGTGGACCGGAGGAGCTCGGTAACGTCATCCTCGGAGCGAAACACCGTTCCAAAGGACATCGGAATGACCGTAAACTCCTTCATCACGGTCTCGTTCACGAACTCATGCGCCAGGACGTTGTCGCGAGTTGGGTCGTAAATGACGATCGGCGTGTCGCTCACAACGGCCGCGAGGTCCTGGAACGCGACGGTGAACACGCGTTGGCCGCCGCCAATTCCAATCGACCCGAAGTCCCGCTGTTTGTCGCTCCGGACGATGCAATAGACGTACTTTCCGCCGTCTATGCTGGTAGTCAGGACAGCTTCGCTCGCGGTAATCTCAGGCATTTGTGCGCTCTGGGGAGATGGCCGTCTCGAGTGTAAGCGAAAACAATCGCATGTTTACTTAAAGGCCGCTAGACTGGGTCGATCAAGAACTCTTGATTCGGCCGAGATCGCTCTGATCGGGGATAGTTCACATGGGAAAATTGCTTGCAGCGTCAATGACGCGACGAACCTTTGGTATCGGTTGCATCGCGCTCTCGTCGGCTGTCCTGCCCTGCACCGCCCAAAGTCCTGCGTCGTTTCGGGATGCGATCGACTCGTACCGAAAGGAGCACGAACCTCAGATTCTTCACGACCTCAGCAGTTTTATCGCCATTCCAAATCTCGCAAGCGACCGGACAAACATCCGCCGGAACGCCGCAGAGTTGATGTCGATGATGAAGACCCACGGTATCACCGTTCGGTTGCTTGAATCTCCGAGCGGGTCACCGCCCGCCGTCTATGGCGAGCTGATGACTCCGGGTGCAACGAAGACCGTGATGTTCTACGCCCATTACGACGGCCAGCCGGTCGACACGACGAAATGGGTGACGCAGCCGTGGCAGCCGGTCCTTCGCGACAAGACTCTCGACGAGCACGGCACCATCATTCCGATCCCGACGACACCTGGGACGGCGAACGGCGAGTGGCGGCTATACGGGCGCTCCGCCAGCGACGACAAGGCCCCGATCATCGCAATGCTCACGGCCGTCGACGCCCTCGAGGCCGCGCACATTCCGCGATCGGTGAACGTGAAGTTCTTCTTCGAAGGCGAAGAGGAGGTAGGGTCGGGGCATCTGCGGGAGATCCTTGCGGCGAATGCCAATCTGCTCAAGGCTGACGCGTGGTTGTTCGCCGACGGTCCGATCCATCAGTCACGACGACAGCAGATCGTGTTTGGCGCTCGCGGGGTGACCGGCGCCGAGATCACGGTTTACGGACCGTCGCACGCGTTGCACAGCGGCCACTACGGAAATTGGGCGCCAAATCCGATCACGCTGCTTTCGAACCTCATCGCCAGCATGCGGAACGATGACGGTCGCATCCTCGTGAGCCACTACTACGACGACGTCGACCCGATCACTCCGGCCGACCGTCGCGCCATCGCCGCGATCCCGCGGATCGATTCGGCGATGCGCGCGGAAGTGATGCTCAACGCGACCGAGGCGCACGACGCACCGATCGCCGAGCGCATCATGCTGCCCGCGCTCAACCTTCGTGGAATTCAGGGCGGTGCGGTTGGCGCCACCGCGGCGAACGCAATTCCGATTTCGGCGACGGCGTCGATCGACTTTCGTCTCGTGCCGCATCAAACGCCGGCGCATGTGCGTCAACTCATTGAAGCGCATCTGAAGGCGAAGGGCTACTTCGTGGTCGACCACGATCCGACGCCGGCCGAGCGCATGTCGCATCCGCGCGTTGCGAAGGTGACGTGGGAAGCCGGGTACGCGGCGACGCGCATCTCGCTCGACGCGCCGCTGTCGAAAGCCCTCACGCGCGCCACCGAAGAAGCACTCGGCGGACCGGTCGTCCAGTTGCCGATCCTCGGCGGCAGCGTTCCGCTCGACGCGATCACTGCCACGTTGCATGCGCCGGTGATCGTGCTGCCGATCGTAAACCACGATAACAATCAACACGCGGCGAACGAGAATTTGCGACTGCAGAACCTGTTCGACGGCATCGTGGTTTACGCCGGAGCCGTTGCGAAGCTGGGCCAGTATTGGAAGCAGCCGACGGCCGTTCCCTAGGACAGCACCGCGAGAACCTCGTCGGTCGCAACGGGATTTTCGGGCAGAGCCGCGCCCGCCGCGAGAAGCGCCGACGCGCTCGCAGGGTAATCCCCGGTGCGTCGGTGCCAGCAGTTTAGAGAACCATAAAGCGTCCAGCCGAGCGGTGTGCCGTTGAACTGCGGTTCGGTTGCGTCGACGGGCGCGTTGTGTGCGATCAGATCGCGAACCATTTCTGCATTGCCGTGAAAGCCCGCCCAGTGCAATGCGGTCGCGTGCACGCCGCGCCCCGCCGAGCATTGCCAGCCCACTCGGAGCATGAGATGCACGGCGCGGGTGTTATTGGCCTCCGCCGACGTCAGAAGCCTGAACTGCTCTTCGGGGCCGAGCATCGAGGGCAGGCTTGGTTGGCGCTCGAGGAGTTCATCGACTCGCCTTTCGTCGCCAATTTCGGCCGCGACTGCGAGCGCGACCACGTCGGGCGTTCGCTCCATCAGGAAATTGATAATGTTCTCATGTCCGAACTCCCGCGCGACGACGTGCACGGATTTGTTTCCGCCGAGCGTCCAGATGTAGATCGTGCCGCCGGCTCGGGGATTCTTCTGTGGGAAATACTTGGCGGACACGGTCGTTCGGATCGCTTCTGGATCTCGATCGAGATACCCGCGCACCAGGTCGAGGTCGCCCACGGCAGCCGCCATGAGGATATCTGTCCGGCAACCGCGGGAGATGAGATACTGGGTGACGTCGGTATGTTCGCGGACCAGGTACATGGCCGGCGTGGATTCGTGGTCGACGTCGAGCGCATCGATGTCGGCGCCGCGATCGAGGAGCAACCGCGCGATGTCGACCGTCGCGGCGACGTGCAGCGGCGTGTGACCGTCTCCACCGCGTTCGCCGACGCGTGACGGATCGGCGTCGAGCAATTCGGTCAATCGTTCGATCATGCCGAGCTTCGCCGCGGAGACAGCGGAGACCGTTGCGCCTCGCTCGAGAAGGAGTGCCGCGGTTTCCGGCGTGGCAAATTCGAGCACGCCGAATCCGCCGGCCCACCAGTGCGTCTTTGCGTCGATGTTGGCGCCGGCGTCGAGCAGCAGGCGGATCATTTCCTGGCTTTTCGCCGAAGCCGCCGTGGTCAACGCGGTGCCGCCGAAGTCATCGTTCGGGAGCGAATCGTCGAGGCGGCGCTTGAGGTTCGAGTGCCTGGACAGGATGGACGACGCGCGGCTCGTGTCACCGGCGCGGACGGCGGCGGCCAGCGCGGCGAATGGGTTGGCGTCGCTCGCTCGCACGAGCACTTCGCTCTTTAACGAACTCCAATTTGTGAATCCGTATTCATTCGCCAGCAGGTGGTGCGCATCGGACAGCTTGGGCGGGGCGGCGGCGGAGAAGTGGCCGACGGCGCGAAATCGTTCGAGCGCCTCCGGCTCTCCGCGGGATGCGGCGCGCAACAGCACCTTGGCTTCTTTTTTCAGGTGCTCGAGATTTGGGCTTGCGGGCAGGACGCGAGACATGCTTCCTCCTTCATGACGCCCAGTGTCCGCTGGAATGGGCTGAAGAGAGGTCGATGCTCGAATGCGCAAGCAACGCAGGTGGGATAGTCCCTTTCCGCGGACGGGATGCGGCCTGACCGCACTTCGCGGAATTTACGTTCGAAGCGCGCTGGCGCAAACCCGTGCGGAGTTACGGGGGCGACCGGCGCGTCACTCCGAGGCCAGGGGTGACCGGAATCGTGATGACGCCGGCATCGATCGTCGCGCCGACGTAGGGGTCGTCGGACAACAACGCCGCGCCGTCGAGATCCGCATAATCGAGCAATGGCGAAAGGTGGGCGATCGCGCTGATGCCCAGACTGGTCTCGATCATGCAGCCTGCCATCACGAGCATGCCGTGCGCCCTCGCCGTGGCGATCATTTTTACGGCTTCGCGCAGACCGCCGCACTTCGAGAGCTTGAGATTGATTCCGTCTGCAGCGCCGGCGAGACGAGGAATGTCCGTCGCGACGACGCACGATTCGTCGGCAATCACCGGAAGCGCTGAACGTTCTCGAACGAACCGCAGGCCCTCGACGTCGTGTGCGGCAACCGGCTGCTCCACATACTCCACACCGCATTCGACGAGCACCTCGATCATGCGCAGTGCGTGCTTTGGACTCCACGCGGCGTTCGCATCGACCCGCAGAATTTTGTCGGGCGCCGCGGCTCGCACCGTGCGGATGATCTGCTCATCGTGGTCGGTGCCGAGCTTGACCTTGAGCACCGGGTACGACGATGCCTGCTGAACGCGCTCGCGCAACTCAGCGTCGTTCGCGGCGATGGCGATGGTGAAGCTGGACAGCGGCGCGTTCGCGGGATTCAATCCGAGCAAGCGATATACCGGAACGCCCATGCGCTTGCCGATGAGATCGTGCATCGCCGCGCTGATCGCCGACTTTACAGATCCATTATTGCGCAGCGCGCGATTCAGCTCCGCTTCGAGATCCTCGATCGCCCAGCCGTCGGAGGCCTCGACGATCGGCGTGAGGCGCGCGAGCGCAGCGATCGCCGTGTCGCACGTCTCACCATAGAATCGATTGGGCGCGGCTTCGCCCCAGCCCTCGACGCCATCATCGTCGACGACGCGAACGCGAAGCAACTGATGCTCGCTTGTCGACCACCGCGCGATGGCGAACGCGTGCGTCGTATGAACGACGGAAATGTCGTGAAAGACTTTCATGCGATCGGAGTCGCGGCCGACCACCGGGCGGTGACCGCGGCGCGAACGGTGGGCTCGGCGGCGGCGCTCGATTTGAGAAACTCGAGGAGGGCGTCCGCCAACTCGTAGCCCCGTTGATAACGCGACGCGGCCTGCTTTGACAGACTGCGCATAATGATGTCCGACAGCTCGACCGGTACGCGTGAGTTCACCTCGATCGGCGGGACGGCGTTCTCATGCACCTGCTTGTAGCTCACCGAGAACGCGTCGGCGCCGTCGAAGGGCGGAAAGCCGAGCAGTGATTCGTAAAGTAGAATTCCAATCGCGTAAATGTCGCTGCGGCCGTCGACGAGCTTGCCCATCGCCTGCTCGGGGGACATGTAATGCGGCGTGCCCATCGCGCGTCCGCTGGCGGTAAGACGACCGTGAAAGCGCGCCGTCGCGATGCCGAAGTCGGTCACGATGGCGTTGCCGTCCTCGTCGAACAGCACGTTGTCTGGCTTGATGTCGCGATGAATCACGCCGCGCCGATGCGCGTAGTCTAGCGCGCACGCCACCTGCACCGCGACCGCCGCCGCGCGCGACGGATCGAGATTGCGAGATTTGTGAATGAGATCGGCGAGCGATCCGCCTTCGAAATAAGGCAGCACAGTGTAGATGACGTCGTCGACCTCGCCGTAATCGAGGATCGCGCAAATGTGCGGATGCACGAGCGCGGCGGCCGCTTCGGCCTCGCGCCGAAAACGTTCAGCAACTTCTGAATCCCGCGCGAGATGCGCGTGAAGTACTTTCACCACGACGGGCCTCGCCAACACGGTCTGTGTCGCGATGTAGACCTCCGCCATTCCACCGCCGCCGAGTCGCTTGATGATGCGGTACCGGTTACCGGTCGCGCGACGCAGACGCGTGATGTCCTCATTCGGTCGTTCGAACGGCTTTCGGTCAAGTACAGGCAGGACTTCGCCGCACCGACCGCAGGCCGCTGACGACGCTCGATTCCACGTACCGCAGTCGGGGCAGAACACCTGCTAACCGCCGAAAACCATGCGGACGAAATCGTACGGCGCCCACGGTCCAGTCACCGTGAATCGAAGCAGATGATGCGCGTCCTGCTGCTCCGACACGCCCGCCAAGAATTCCTTCCAGCTGTCGCGCTCGACGAGAAACGCCGCGCCGAGCGGCAGTGCGGCTTTGTGCTCGTGCCGCAGTGGAATGCTCGCGACCGCTCGACGTCTCACCGCTCGTAGGGCTTCAGCCGCCTGCGACGGGAGGTCCGACTCAGGCTCCGTGTCGTCGGACTTGCCGTCGCTCCGCGCCACGTGCACGCGCGCCACCGCTCGGCCCTCGACGTACTCGAGCGCACTCGTGAGCGACACGTAGTGAAGCTCCATCCACCGCGTGAGGACGTCGGGCGCTCGAAACACGACGCCGATCGGTGCCGGCAATACAGACCCTCGAGTGAACGCGGCGTCGACGATCGTCCGATGCTTGGCAATCGACTCGGGGGTCGGCTCGCCGGTCGCGAAGGCTTGCTGCTCTGAGATCACCGCCGACAGATCACGAAACGGAACGCGGGTCGCATCCGATGTGTTCTCGACGTCGGGTTCGTCTTGCCCGTTTTCGGCGAGCGTTATTGCGTGAAGCGTGAGGGCCATGCGATGAATCTAGAGGGCGGTGACTTTCAGCTGTGGACACAGTACCGTATACAAGACGAACTTGCCAACTTACTCGTCGTCGCAACCGGCGTACGGAGGCATTGCGTGAAACCACCCGGCGCGCTTCTCGCTGCTCTGCTGTTGGCCTTCGGCGCTCGTCTGTCTGGCCAGACGCAGCCCGCGACGACCGCAATCGTCCGCGTCCGAGTGGCTGATTCCGCACGAACGGGCGTGCCGGGCGCGGATGTCTCGATCATCCGCGGACTGAATGAAATTATCGGGCGCGGGACCACCGACAACGAGGGGCGCGCATCGGTTTCGATCGCCTCCGTATCCGGCGATCTGCAGATCTCGGTGCGAAAGGTGGGATACTCCCCCGCCAGCCAGTTCTTCATTCTGTCGAATTCGAGCGCCGCCGCCGAAATCACGCTTCGGCGCAGTGTTCAGACGCTCGAGCCTGTCTCAGTCACCGCGGCCGAAGACGCGAAGCGGAAAAGCTATCACGTCGACGCCGATCTCATCGCGAACAGCCCACGTCCGCTGTTCGACGCGATGGATATCGTCACCAAATTGATTCCCGACGTGATGGAAGGGCGCTCCGGGAAAGGCTTCGATTGCGGTGTGAAATACGTGTGGGTCAACGGCGTTCGCATCATGTTTCCGCCGTCGAACGACGTGGTCCTCTCGCGAATCGGTCACGTTCCACCGATCCCGACGCCAACCCTGGTGATGAAAGGAAATGGCGGATCGGGCCGACGACAGCCGATGCCCGCAGTTCAGCGCGTGGACTCGACGGTCTGGCTCACGCTCGCGACGATCAAGCCGGAGCACATCGAGGAGATGACCTACGAGGACTGCTTCTCGGCACTTTCGACGCAGCGCACCGATCTTCGCGGCGGAAACGGGAAATCGGAGCTTCAGACGTACAACAATCAATCGCTGTTCATCGTGCTGAAGCCGGGCGTTGGCTACAGCAACAAGCTCGGATCGTATGTGATCGCGGACGAAGAGTCGAAGACCAAGCCGGCTCGCCAGGAGTTGTTGGTCCCGCCCGTTCCTGCCGCTCTTCCCGCCTATCGCATGCGACTCGTCGGTGTGTTCGACGCCGTGACGGGCAATCCTGTCGAAGGCGCAGCAGTGACCGATTCCGCCAGCGGAACCCATGCCGAAACGACCGTAACGGGAACGATCACTCTCGCATTCCTCCCGGAAGGTCCGGCGATATTACGGATCTCTAAATCCGGCTATTTGGACGAACGACAGGACATCCTCATCTCTCCGCGGGATTCGTTCCCGCTGACGATCGTCCTCGGCAAGGCCCCGCCGCGCGATACGCTACTCGAGCGCGGCCAGCTGCCGGACGCACGCCACACCGAGCCGCGCGGGCGCATATCCACCCTCGAGCGCGCTCACGATGCGTCCGCCACACCACGTCTCCGCGCGATCGACGAGAAACCGCGTTAGGACGTCGAAGTCGTCGTACTCGAGCGTGAAGGCGCCCAGCGGGTCGCCGGCGAGCGAATCGAAGCCGGCGGAGATCAATATGAGGTCTGGCATCCAGCCCGCCGTGGCGCTGTCGATCGCGCCACGCAGAGCGTCCACGTAGATCTGCCGGTCGAGACTTGCTCGCATCGGCACGTTCCAGACGTTGCGATGCGGGCCGCGATCGTCCGCCGCACCCGTTCCGGGATACCACGGCCACTGGTGCATCGAAACGAAATGGATATCGCGCTCCTGCTCGACGAGCGCCTGCGTTCCATTCCCGTGATGCACATCCCAATCGACGATCAACACACGCTCGGCGCCGTGTTTCGCGCGCGCATAGTGCGCGCCAATCGCGACGTTTCCGAACAGACAGAAACCCATCGCCGAGGCCCGCAACGCGTGGTGCCCGGGCGGACGAATGGCGCAGAAGCTTCGGCGCGGACCGTTTCCGAATGCGAAATCGATTCCATCGAGCACCGCACCCGCGCCGGCGGTCGCAGCGTCCCACGATCCTTCACTCGCCACTGTGTCCGCGTCGAGACGCCCGCCACCCGACGCCGCAAGTGCGCGCACCTCCTCGATGTACGCCGAGTCATGCGCCAACGCGAGCTCGTCGGCGGTCGCGTGTCGCGACTCGATATGCTCCAGGCGGCCGAGCAGCTCAGGATCCTGACGAAGCGCAGACGGAATGGCGCGCAACCGCCCGACGTGCTCGGGATGACCCCATCCTGTATCGTGGCGGCCACAGTCGGAATTCGAGATCAACGCTACCGTCATTTCAGACCTCTCATACGTCGCGACGTCCATTCCGCGAGAAGGCACAGCATCATGAACGCCATCAGAATTCTCGAATCGATCAACGCGCCCCGCGTCGAGCGTCCCGGCACCTGGCGCGGACCGCCGAGCGCGTCGACCAGACGCACGAGCGGAGCGCTTTCCCCGAGCGACGACGCGGCGGTACTCGGCGGTACATAGGCGACCGCGTTCACGACGCGCGACCACCATTCGCGATGCGCGCGCTCCGAGCCGGGTCCACCCGCCATTCTCCACCGCCAACTGTCGTCGAAGCCAACCTGAAGCACTCGGCCTGCGCCGACTCGGCGCGCGGCTACCGCGATTCCCGCCGGTCGCCGGTCGAGCGCGATGGCGTCCTTCGCGTTCAACGACACAGGATAGAATCCGGTCGAGCCGAGCGAAATCGTATCCGCAGGTTCGACCGCGGGACGGACCCGCGCGCCAAGTACGCCGGGTGAGAGCGACGAGACCGACGGCGCCCTGCTTGCCAGTCCCGCGAGAATGAGCCCACCGCCGGAGTGCACGAAACGATCGACGGCGGGACCATAAGCTTGAATCGACGTATCCACCGCAACAACCGCCGCCACTCGACTCGTATCGAGAACGGAAGCCGAGCCTTCGGTGACGTCGACGTTCGGCGCGACCGCAAACCGCGCCACGATCGGCCAGCCTCGTTCCTCGAGCGCGGAGACGATGAACTTCCCTTCCCATCCGGCGTCGCCAATGACGAGGATGGATCGGACGCGCGAAGAATCAGGCGCGGCAATGCCAGTTCTCTGATCGCCGACCAGTGCGCTCAACGCGCCCACGACGATCGGCACCGTGGCGCTCCCGCCAACCCCGTTGATGCGAAGGCTGTCGATCACGCCGACCTCATCGCGCACCAGCACCGACGCTCCTCTCGGACCGGCGATGTCGATGCGCACTCCGCCATTCGGATCGGGCAACGCTTCGCCGCTCATCGCGACCGCGGGCACGGCGCCGCTCCAACTCACCGCATGCCCGCTTCGACGCAGCGCCGCGAGCCAATCGACGAACGGAGCACTCGGCGCGGCAATGAGGTCGGCATGCAACGCAACCGAAGCCGGTGACTTCGTCCACGCCGCGAGCTGCGTCGAAAGATTTTCGCCGGTCGCACGCGCGACGCCGTGCGTCACCACGGGAAGCAAGCTCACGCCCAGCATCCAGCCGAGCGCGGCGAACGCACCGGTGCGGCACGCAAACTCGAAGCGGCTACGCGGTGAGAGCATAGACCACGATGTTCACGGCGAACCGCGTGTTGTCGACCGACAAGAACCGCTTGCTGTCGGGATGATAGTTCCACTCGGAGCTGTAGTCCTTGCTGCTATACAGCACGCCAATGCGCCCGCGACGCTGGACCGCGAGCAGATGCTTATGGACGAGGTTATCGCCCCATCCGTTCAACTCGTGGCTCGTGGTGGGCGGCCCATCGAACTTGAAGAACGACGAATAAAGCGGATGGTCATTCGGCAGCTCGACGAGCGGGCCAACGGCGCGCGAGATCTCGTCGGTCGCCGTTTTGTGAAACGTGCCGTCGATATCGTGATTGTGATCGTCGACGAACAAGAGGCCGCCGCGCTCGACATACAGCTGAATGTTGCGTCGTTCGGCATCGGTGAACCGGACCGGCAGATGACCGGTGAGATACAACAGCGGAAACCGCAGCATCTTTGGATCGCTGAGCGGAACGATGACGCCCGTTGGCGCGACCGGGATTTCGGTGTACTTCGCGATCGTGTCGATGATGTTCGGCGGCACGAGCGGCGCGCTGTCCCAGTCGCCCGATTCGTACCGAGCCGTCGCAAATACGAATTCTGGAATCATGGGACGAACCCCCAACGCGAGAGCGTATCGCGCGCGGCTGGCGCGCCGGCGAGCGACCGTCGCGCGCGAGACAGGGCCGCCGTCGCGTCGTTCGCTCGATTGCGGCGCAAGGCATTGACCGCGTCGTTCAATGCGGCGGCAAACGCCGGCGCATCATTCAGCGCGTCGACGCGCAGTAGCAGCAATGAGTCGACCGCTGCCGCCGGATTGTGCGCCGCGAGATCAACCGCGCGGGCAAAGCGGTCGACGCGCGCCTGCGTCGCAGAATCGGCGGACGACAATGGACGCCGCGTGCTCGCCGACCCTTTGTCCTTGCCCTTGAGCCGGGCGGCATTGACGTCGACGACAACCTGCGGCGGAGCGCCGCGCAGATAGACGCGCTCCGCGAGTCTTGCCTTTTGAATTGCCGCGAGCGCGCGGCGCATATGCGGCAAAGCACGCGCCGGCTCGCCGACCTCGAGCTCGGTTGTCGCGTCCCACATGGCGTTATACGCTTCGAGCAGCGGCTTGTTCACCGCGACGACGGGGCTCTCCCCACCTCCGAAATCGATCGGGTCGCTGGAGCGGTTTGTCGCCGAATCGGCTCGGGCGAGCATTTCTTCCATCGTCTTCGCGCGCGCGGGAGTATCGTCGTCCGTATGCTCTTCGCCGGTCGGGTCTCCGCCCAAGCGCGTGAACACGATCTCTCCAACCGATCGACGCAAGCGACGTTGGTCGACCGCGATCGAGTGCGACTCGCCGACCAAGACCGGTCGCGCCATGCCCGGCCGCTTCTTTTCGAGCGCCTCGGCGAGGAGAACGAGCATTCTCTCACTGATGACGCTCTTCTCCGCTTCCGAAGGTGCCGCGGCTTCGACCGCGACGGAGTCGTATTCGTCCGCGCGCGCGATGCGCAGCGTTCGCGTTTCGGAGACGCCAAGGCCCGGCCCGCCGACGTTGTTGGCGTCTCGCGCGACCGCGCGAACGTGCACCATATCGCCCGGCTTCAGCGCGAGCTCGTCGATGGAGAGCACTGCCGTCAGCGACGCGCGTCGATTATTCGGGTTAATCGTTCCGAGCGTGCCCGAGCGGAATTTGAACGTTTCGCCCTCGCCGGAGCTGACGATATACTCGAAGGACGATGTCACGATGCCGTAGTCGTCGCTTACATCGGCACTCAGAGGAATTCGTCCAGTAGGAGTGCGAAGAACACTGTCGTGCGCCGGCGCGCGAAGCGTCACCGTCGGCGCGAGATCGATGACCGGCTCAACGGCTACAATGCGCTCGTACGTCCGATCGACGAGACGCATCGCCACCGGGGTACCGCCGACACGCGTGGTGATCGACCAGCGATCGCCGCGCGCGACCGCACCCGTCGTGTCTTTGCCCACGACGGCAATCACGCCGTCCGCCGATCCACGTCCGGTGATCGTCACCACACTGCCGACCAGCGTGCGAATGTCGTTCGGCTCATCGAGCGTCGTGGATCGAACGCCGCTGTACGCCGGTGGAACGACGTCGGCGACGACAGGCGCGAGACGATTTCCGGCGGCATTTGCGCCGAGCCCGCGACGATCGAGTGAATCTCCAGCGTGGGGCGAGCGAATTCGCGCAACGGCGCCACCGGGCAACAGCATGACGACGATCGCCGCGAGCAACGCGGCTACGACCGGCGCGCGGAGGACTCGAACCGCGCGCACGCGAGCGATTCCGGTCCAGCGATCGGAACCGGCATCGTTGAGGATTTTCTGATCGCCGGTTTCGATTGCGGTGACGAGTTGGTACTCGAGCGACGGCACCCGCTCT
>JBDTAE010000157.1:0-29246 GCA_039924785.1 Gemmatimonadaceae bacterium
TATTTCAGAAAGAACATTGCGTTGTTGGTGAGCTCGCTCACCGTCACCCTCTAGCAGTGACCAATGCGCGCCCTTCCGGTGAGATGACGTCCTCGGTTTTGCCCTTGGAAGCCGAATCCAAGCCGGCTGCGACGCCTGCCGTTGCCGCGCTCGCACTATCAGCGCTCGGTGTCGTGTTCGGTGATCTCGGCACGAGTCCACTCTACGCGCTCCAGGAGGCGTTCCACGGTGCGCGCGGAGTCGCGCCGACCGCAGACAATGTGCTCGGCATCGTGTCGCTCTTCATCTGGGCGCTGCTGCTCATGGTCAGCGTGAAATACGTCGCGGTCCTCATGCGTGCGGGCAATCGTGGGGAGGGCGGCATTCTCGCGCTGCTGGCCGTGCTCCTTGGCGAGCGCGGACAATCCATCCGCCGAGCGTCGTGGTTCATCGGGTTGGCGCTGCTCGGCACTGCGATGCTTTACGGTGACGGGATAATTACCCCCGCCATTTCCGTGCTGAGCGCCGTCGAAGGTTTGAGCATTGCGACGCCCGCCTTCGCGCCATATGTGGTGCCGCTCACGATCGTGATCCTCATTGGCCTGTTCGTGATTCAGCCGTATGGATCGGGACGCGTCGGCACGGTGTTCGGTCCGGTGCTCGCACTCTGGTTCGTCATAATCGCGATCCTCGGTATCAATTCTCTCATGCAGTACCCGGCGGCGTTGGCTGCGGTCAATCCATTGCACGGGCTGCGGTTCTTCGCCAGAAATGGCGTCCACGGGTTTTTGGCATTGGGCGCTGTGGTTCTCTGCCTGACCGGCGGCGAAGCGCTCTATGCGGACATGGGGCACTTCGGCCCGCGGCCGATTCGTCTCGCGTGGTACGGCCTGGCCCTGCCGGCTCTGACGGTGAGCTACCTGGGGCAAGCAGCGTTTCTGCTACAACATCCGAACGCCGCGAGTCGGCCGTTCTACTCGACGGTGCCGGCGTGGGCGCTGTACCCGATGGTTTTGCTTGCTACGGCGGCGACGATCATTGCGTCGCAAGCGCTGATCGCCGCGGTGTTCTCACTCACGCGCCAAGCCGCGCAACTTGGCTACAGCCCGCGCGTCCACGTGGTGCAGACATCAGGATCGTCGATGGGGCAGATTTATCTGCCCGGACTCAATTGGGTGCTGCTTGCCGCGACAATTGCCATCGTCCTGATATTCAGGTCCTCTGATCGCCTCGCGGCGGCATTCGGTCTCGCCGTATCGGCGACGATGACAATCACCACGGTATTGTTCGCCGCGGTGGCGCGCGTGCGTTGGCGGTGGGCAACATGGAAGGTTACCGCTGTCGCCGGCGTTTTCCTCGTTGCCGATGTCTCGTTCGTCATCGCGAACACGTTCAAATTCATGGATGGCGGCTGGCTTCCTCTCGTCATCGGAGCGGCGGTCTTCATCCTCATGTCGACGTGGATGATGGGTCGCCGGTTGCTGTCGATCGCCACGCGCGATCGCGGTTTGCCCGTCCCCGACTTCCTCGCGAGTCTCGAGCTCAATCCGCCGCATCGCGTGCGCGGCATCGGCGTTTTTCTCGCGGAGGAACCGAATCATGTGCCCCTCGTGCTGCTACACCATCTCAAGCACAACCAGGTGCTTCACGAGACGGTGGTTCTGCTGACCATCATCACCGAGGACGTGCCTCGTGTTCCGGCATTAGAGCGCATTCAAGTGAACGAACTCGCTCTGGGGTTTCACACGGTCGTCGCGCGGTACGGCTTCATGGAAGAGCCGGACGTTCCCGACCTGATGAGCAAAACCGCTGAGGAATGTGCAGCGGGCGGGCATACAACGTTGAAACGCGAGTTGAATCGCACCACGTATTATCTTGGCAGAGTCACGGTGGTTCCGCCGTCGAAGGGTGACGCTCGCCAGATGACGAGATGGCGCGTCAAACTGTTCCGGTTGCTCAAGCAGAACGAGCGCAGCGCCAGCTTGTATTTCGGCATTCCGGCGAATCGCGTCGTGGAGCTTGGAACGCGTGTCGAGCTCTAAGCGCGCCGCCAACCAGCACTGCCGTGCTTTCTACGGCGAGACAGCGGCGTTGTAATGGCCTCTATGTCCGAGCCATCTGATTTTCTTACCCTTGTTCGGCAGCGCGAGCGCGGCAAGCTCAAGGTGTATATCGGCTCAGCGGCGGGCACGGGCAAAACGTATCGGATGCTCACCGAAGCGCACGACATGCGGCGCCGGGGCGTGGATATCGTCGTCGCTTATGTCGAGACACACGGACGCGCCGAGACCGACGCGCAAGTGCGTGATCTCGAAGTGCTGCCTCGCATGCAGATCGCTTATCGCGGGGTGACGCTCGAGGAGATGGATGTCGACGGTGTGATTGTACGACGACCGCAGGTGGCGGTGGTCGACGAGCTCGCGCACACGAACGTTCCCGGCACGCGCAACGGCAAGCGCTGGCAAGACGTCATGCTCTTGCTCGACGAAGGGATCAACGTGATCTCCGCCGTCAACGTGCAACACCTCGAGTCACTCAACGACGTCCTTGAACGTGAACTCGGCGTCACGATTCGTGAGACGGTGCCCGATTGGGTCGTTGGCCAGGCCGATCAAGTCGTGAATCTGGACATCTCGGCGGAGGACCTTCGCGAGCGGTTGCGCGAAGGCAAGATTTATCGCGCGGACAAGATACAGGCGGCGTTGTCGAATTTCTTCACCGATGAAAATCTGACGACGCTGCGTGAGCTCGCGCTGCGTGAGGTGGCGGATTCCGTCGACCGTTCTCGCGAAGGAATCGTGCGGCGCGCGGAGAACGGCGGGGCGGCGGCTGCACGGAAAACGGTGGACCGCGTCATGGCGTGCTTGTCGAGCGATCCGCCGCTGTCGCGAGTCCTGCTCCGCAAGGCGAGTCGCATCGCCGGGCGCCTCAATACAGATTGGTTCTGCGTCTACGTGCAAACGCCCAACGAACGCGCCGACAAGATCGACAGCACGGTGCAACGCCATCTTGTCGACAACATCCAGCTCGCGCAGTCACTCGGCGCGGAGGTGGTGAAGCTCGAAGGAGAAGATGTGGCTATGGCGTTGAGCCGGTTCGCTGCGGAGCGCGGCATCACGATGGCGATTGTCGGTCGCACGCGGCGTTCGCGCTGGTATCGATTGCGGCGGGAGTCAATCGTCGACCGCTTGCTGGCCGGCAAGGCCGGCATCGACGTGCTCGTCGTCTCTGTGGCCGATGAGCCGGAGTTCCGAGCGCAAACGCGCGAACGGCGTGTCTCGGTGGAGAGCGACGAGTGACGCGGTCATTCATCGCGAAAAAGGTGTCGCTGTCGGTTGCGTGGCGACTTGGGGCCGGCGTGCTGCCGTCCGTGGTCGCCGTCGTATTGGTGATTGGACTCTTCTACTACGGCGAGATCGGGCGCGAAGCGCCGCGGTATCTGCTAGCGGCGGCGTCCGCCCTGACGCTGGTGTCGCTGGCGATCGCGTGGGCAAACGCTCGGTATTTCGCCAATCGCATCGCCCGGTTGGCGCGCGTGACGGATCAGGCGCACGGCGGCACTGGTCGAACCGACGAGTTTGATCGTATCGAGCAGGTCGTGGGCAATCTTGGCTCGGCGCTGTCGGCCGCGGAGGCCGAAAAGGAAAAGTCAGACGCGCTTGCCGCGGCACGCCTTTTCGACGAGTCCACGATGCTTGCCGGAGTGGTCAGTGATTCGATCGCGCAGCTCGATGAAGTGCGATTGCCGCTTCACATTTTACTCGAAAGCCGGTTTGGTGAGCTGAACGAGAATCAGGAGGAGCTGTTGCGGGACGCGCGCACCGCGGCCGACGCCGTGGACGTCGCGTTGCGCCGGCTTGGCCAACTGGCGGACGCCGATCGGGACGCCATGCCGGCGCAGCGCGAGCTCGTTCAGATCAATGACGTCGTGAGATCGGTGCTTCCCCTCGCGCGCGCCGCGGCAGAGCGTCAAGGTGCGCGGACGGAGATTTCCCTGGAACCAGGACTTCCGCGAACGCTCGCCGACCGTGCACGGCTCGCCGAAGCACTTGCGTTACTCACGGCAGGGGCGGCGGCGGCGGCGGGTCCGCACGTGCCGTTGAGCATTTCCACCGAGCGCAGCGGATCCGGCGCGATCATCCGCATCACTCCCGCTGGGCAACAGGCGTCGGACGATCGTGCGAGAATCCTCGTGTCGCGCTTGGTCGCCGTGCAGGGTGGAAAACTGCTAGCCAAGGACGGTTCCTTGAGCCTTCAGGTGGGGGGCTAGCAGTCACGGCGTTGACCGTAGTTAAATTGAAGAAGTAGTATGAGCGCCGGGTTTGGGCGCCGCCTCGCGCGTTCACCCGACTGTGCCGTCCTGGAAAATGCGCGCCGGCACAGCCGTGCCGATCGACAACGGGTTGAACCCCTGCGGACCATCCACCACCCGCCAACAATTCCGCGCCTTCTCGTACTCGGTGAACAACGGGAAGCAATTCGATGCGTGATGGCGATACGCAACCACCAATTCGTTGTGCGTTGGATTCAGCGTCGTGTCTTCAGGCATCGGCTTCATCTTGCCGAGCATCGATCGGTACTCGAGCGCCAATGCGCGGCGCCGATCCATTTCATCAACGCCGGTTTTCCCCTCTTTGCCTTCGATCGGAATCAGACCCAGACCGTAGCGGTACTTTCGCTGCTTGTTGGTCCATCCGGTTCCGACATTCACAAACCCTGATCCGGCGTCGTCCTCGTTCGTCAATTTCACTCTCGTCATTTTGTGCCGAACGTCCGCCAATTTCGCGGCGATGCGATTGTGTTTGATTCGATGCGCCTTCACTTTCGCGCTCAGCAAGGCAAAGATCTGCAAGTCTGCCTCGAGCGGCAGCGGCATGAACACCACCGCGTTCTTCGCGGTTTCCTGCGCGCCTTCCTTCCACGCGAGCTGGTTCAGAATATTCCCGCGCTTCGTGCTGAGCAGCACGGCGCTCAGGTCGTGTAACCCGAGCGTGTATTTCCCTTTCTTGGTTGGTGCGACCTTCACGATTTTGCCGTCCACCTTCCGCATTCCGCCTGCGTGTGAGACCTCTGCACCGAAGTTGCTCGGGTCGGTGCGCAACTTCATCCCGGCCACGCCGGTGTTGTATGCGTCGGGCGTGGAGGTCTTGTCCGGGGCGGCTTCACGTTCCGCCAAGTCGTACTTGTTCATACTGATCGCTTCGATGACGCCGCCTTCCTTCTTCACCACACGCGCGGTCATACGATGCTCGGCGAACGCGGCGGCAAACGTGTCCTTGCTTTCCTCGGCCTTGAGCTCGGCGAACCAATCATCGATGATCTGAATGATGGCGTCGTCGACTTCCTCGCCGAGCGCGCCGAGGTCCACCTCGCGAAGTGTCTCACCCAATTTGGTTCGAGCGCGTTCCAGACTCATTGCCCCTCCTCTTTCGGTACTCGCAAATGAGAACCTATTCGCGCGGGTCCGACGCGTCAAAAGAAAATCCGCGACCGCCCAGCGATCGACGGTGACCTTCGCACTTCTCTGCTCCGGTCCCAATTCACTTCGCCCCGTGGTTGCTTCATGCGCGCGGGTAGCGACGACAACGGAGATCCGTGCGTCGTTCACGTGATCGAGCCTGACACCGGGAACAAGGGAATCGCTCCCGTTCCGCCGGTTTTGATTGCCGAAGAAAATCTTTTCCAAGAGCCGCCTGAGCCGTTGAGTGTTTCATCAGTCCGTCCCATGCATCGAGCGAACGTTTCATGAAACGCGCGGCGGCCATCGCACCGATGCACCCGCGCCAAGCCCAACGTCTTGGCACACAGTGGTTTGCGACGCAAAGACAGCGCGCTCGCCGGGCCGGTCGCGTCATTGCCTCTGGGGTCAGCGCACCCTCGATCAATCGCCGAGGTGCACGACACCGACCCTTCGGAGACCCCAAATGCTTCGTTCTTACCGCTTTCTCATTCTCGGTTCCATGCTCACTGCCTGCAGCGGCGGCGGCATGCTGACGGACCTCGCCGCTCCAAACGGTGCAGCGCTCAGCGAGCGCAACGACGCCAGCGTGTTCGGCGGCGGGTTTGGCGGCGCCGTCTACTCGCAAACGAACGCTGCGACCGGGAACGCCGTGCTCGTGTATCATCGAGCCGCAAACGGAACGCTGACGGCCGCCGGCACGCTGGCGACGGGCGGAAACGGCAGCGGGAGCGGACTTGGATCGCAAGGCTCTGTCACGCTCTCCGACGACGGCGATTGGCTCTTTGTCGTCAACGCGGGAAGCAATGACGTCTCGTCGTTCTCCGTCGACGGCAATGGCAGCCTGACTCTCCGCGGCAGAGCGTCGTCCGGCGGCACGACGCCGATTAGCGTCGCCTCACACGACAATCTTCTGTACGTCGTCAACACCGACGGCGCCGGAAACATCGCCGGTCTACGGGTTCGCCACGACGGCTCGCTGGTCGCGATCCCCGGATCGTCGCGTCCGCTGAGCGCTGCCGGATCGGGACCCGCCGAGGTGAGCTTCGATCCCTCGGGCAGTTGGCTCGTTGTGACGGAAAAGAACACCAACATGATTGATACGTGGCGTGTTGGAGATGAAGGGTTCGCACGTGATCGCGTGGTCAACGTCTCGGCAGGCATGACGCCGTTCGGCTTCACATTCACGTCGCGCGGCGTTCTCGCCGTTACGGAAGCGTTCGGCGGCGCGGTCGACGCGAGCGCGGTTTCGACGTACACGATCAACAGGAACGGAACGCTCAGTGCCATCACGAAGTCGGCCCCAACGACCGAGACCGCTGCGTGCTGGATCGCTGCGACCAACAACGGGAAGTTCGTGTACGCGGCGAACACGGGCAGCGCGTCGGTGACTGGGTACGATGTCCGCGACGGGCGCCTCAGCATCCTCAACGCCGACGGCAAGACCGGCAACGCTGGTACAACGCCAATCGACGTCGCCATGACGCAGAACAGCCAGGTGCTCTACGGCTTGAACGCGGGCGCGCACACCATCTCGATCTTCGGCGTGTCGCAATCCAACGGAGGCCTGAGCGCCAACGGCTCGGTGACTGTTCCGGCCGGCGCGGTGGGACTCGCGGCAAAGTAGTTCTGGCGGCGGGCGCGGGATGACAACACCTCGGTGCTGCTTCCCGCGCCTCCTTCCGTGCAATACCATAGGCCCGTGACTGGATTCAACCTTCAGCGCGCCATCCTCGGCGCCGTCGTCGCGGCGCTGCTCGCCGGGATTGTTCCGGCCGGTTTCGTGCTCGACCGGCGACTCGCAGCAGCACTCGAACAGCGCGCGCGCGATGATCTCGAACTCGCGCCGCAGTTGTTCAGAGATCGGACGGCGGCGAGCGCCGACGCGATGATGATGCATGCCAAGGAGCTTGCGCACCTTCCCGGTTTGGCGGATGCTGTCGCGGCCGGCGATCGTCTGCGCGCGATCCGTCTCGTCGACGACGCGCATGCGACGCTCGGCGGTGGCTACGCCGTGCTCGTCGGACCGCGCGGGGAGAGTTGGATTGGACCGCCCGTCGACAGCACCCTCGTCGCGCGAACGCGCGTCGGTGAGATGCCGGTCGCGCTCAGCTTGAGCCCGACGTCAATCAACAATGTCGCAATCGCGCCCGTCTCGATCGGCAGAAGATGGACCGGCGCGGCGGGGCTCGTCAGTCCGCTCGACGCGCGCGCGGCCGAAGCACTGTCGGGGCTCACACGTTCCGCAGTCGTCGTGATCGCAACGAACGGCCCAACGGTAACAACGCTCGACACGACGTCGACTCGACTGATCGAGGAAGCAAGCAGGGCGGGACGCCTCGCTTCGACGCCAATGCAGATTCGAGGCGGACCGCGCCAACTCATCGCGGTGAGTGCTCCGTTGAGCGGCATGGGGGCCGTCGTGTTCGCGCGGTACCTGGACGACGAGCTTGCGGTTCTGCCGCAGCTCCGGCGCGTCGCCGCAATTTCCGCGACCGCCGCGCTGCTGCTCGCGATGATTCTTGGCGCCGTGTTCGCAGCGCGTATCTCGCGCCCCGTTCGCGAACTGTCCACTGCTGCCGCCGCGGTCGAACGCGGAGAGTTCGCCGCGCCGCTCCCAACGTCGCGCGTGCGCGAAGTACAACTCATGGCGACGGCGTTCGATTCGATGCGACGCGCGCTCGCAGCGCGACTTGAAGAACTCCGAAACGCGAACGTTGCGCTCGTTGACCGTAACGCGCGATTGACCGCGCTCCAGTCCGACCTCATGCAGCGCGATCGACTCGGCGCCGCCGGACGGTTGGTCGCGCAGTTGGCGCACGAGATTCGAAATCCGATCGCCAGCCTCCGCAACTGTCTGGAGCTCATTCGTCGGCGCGTCGACCACGACCAGGAGACGCGCGAGTTCGCCGATCTCGCAATTGATGAGCTTTTGCGCATGCACGAACTGGCGGAACAAATGCTCGACCTCAATCGCCCGCGCGACACCGGCGTTCAGCGCTGCCGGCCCGTCGTCGTCGCGCGCGAGGTGAGTCGACTGACACTCGGAGGCGAAGACAGTGATGTGCTCGAGATCTCCGTCTCGGGCGACGAGTGGCTGGAGGCAACGATGGGTCCCGACGCGCTGAAACAGGTGTTGCTGAATCTCGTGCAGAATGGTCGCGAAGCGTACTTCGGATGGGGGAACAAGCCGGTCGGTCCCGCGCGCGTCTGGATCGTCGCTGCCGCGGCCGCGGGCGACGTTTGCATCGAGGTGCGCGACAACGGCCCTGGAATTCCCGCCGAGATTCTCACGCGGATCTTCGATCCGTTCTTCACGACAAAGGACGTTGTGCACGGCGTGGGACTTGGCTTGTTCGTCGCCGAAGGTCTCGTGCGCAGCGCAGGCGGAAAGATCACGGCGGGCAACGGGGCGGCTTCCGGTGAACGCTGCGGCGGCGCATGGTTCCGGATCGAACTTCCCGTCGCGCCGCGCCTGCTCGACATCGCGCGTGACGTACCGCTCACATGACGACAACACATTAGATGGCAAAGATTCTAATCGTCGACGACGACAAAGCCTTTCGGTTGTCGACGGCGGCGTTGCTCCGCGCCGACGGCTACGACGTCGACTGCGTGGCCGACGGCGCAGCCGCTGCTGAATCATTGCGCGCGGCGCGGCACGATCTCGTCGTGCTCGACCTCCGCATGCCAGGCGTCGACGGACTTGGTGTCGTGGAAGCGCTTCGACTGTGGGGCGAACGCGTGCCGATTCTTATGCTCAGCGGTTACGGCACCGTGGATGCCGCCGTGCGCGCGCTTCACCTCGGCGCCGATGATTTTCTGACGAAGCCGGTCGAGCCTGAGATCCTGAGCTCGCGCATCGCCGATCTCCTCGCGCGTCGTCCATTGCCTGAGTCCGCACCAGCGAATCCGGCGGGAATGGTCGGCCGTTCGCCCGCGATGCGCGAGACGATCGCGTCGCTCCGTCGCGTCGCAGCGGGGTATACCACTGTGCTCATCACCGGCGAAACGGGAACGGGCAAAGAGCTGGCCGCGCGAGCTGTTCACGATCTCTCGCCACGTTCCGCCGCGCCGTTCATCGCGGTCAATTGCGCCGCGCTCGCCGAGGGTGTGCTGGAGAGCGAGCTGTTTGGCCATGTGCGCGGCGCATTCACTGGTGCGGCGAAGGACCGCGTCGGCGTGTTCGAGGCAGCGATCGGCGGAACCATCTTTCTCGACGAGATTGGCGAAATGAGCGGTGCGCTGCAGCTGCGGTTGTTGCGCGTGCTACAAGAGCGAGAGGTAACGCGCGTCGGTTCGTCGCGCGCCGTCAAGGTCGACGTGCGTGTTGTCGCCGCCACCAATCGCGATCTTGGCGAGCTTGTCGCGCAGGGCCGCTTTCGTGAGGATCTGTATTACCGCCTGGCGGTGTTTCCGGTCGCGCTCGCACCGCTGCGCGAACGCCGCGCCGACATTCCGTTGCTCGTTGAGCATGCGTTGAGCGTTCTTAGAAGTCGGCGCGATGGCGCGGATCGACTGGCGTGTTCGCCGCTCGCCATGCGGCTGCTGCGCAATTACGACTGGCCGGGAAACGTGCGTCAGCTGTTCGGCGTCGTCGAGCGCGCCGCGGTCGAGGCGGAGTACGAACGGATCGAGGGGCAGCATCTGCCGACCGCCCTCCGCCCGGTATCGAGCGGGGGCCTCGAGATGCGCGAGCAGCGGTACCGGGGCACGGGCGGGGGCGAAGACGAACGGGCGGCGATCGTTTCGGCGCTCGAGGCAACGGGCGGGGCGCTTGCGCAGTCCGCGGAGATTCTTGGAATGGGTCGGACGACGCTTTGGAGAAAGCTCAAGCAACTGGGGCTGACGGCCACCGGGTCGGATGAGGCCGATCCGGCGCGGTAGATCGTCTCCGTTCACGCAATCGCGTTGCGCAGGAAGCGGTTGCGGCAGGACGGGGCCGCCACGAGATCGCGACCCCGCCGGCGGCTGCGACGCATTAGAATTCTAGTAACGCGTCCCAGGTGACACACTCTGTCGCTCCGGTCTGCGCGTGAGCCCACTGTGCCTTGGCACGATGACGTTCGGCGAGGACAATGGTTGGGGCTCGAGCGTCGAAGAGTCCGAGCAGATCCTGGATCGCTTCGTGGACCTCGGCGGCAACTTCCTCGACACCGCGAACGGCTACACCAAGGGACATTCCGAGAAGACCATCGGCGACCATATCGGCCGGCACGCATCCAAGCGCGATCGTCTTGTCATCGCGACGAAGTTCAGCAGCAACTTGTATCCCGGTGATCCGAACGCCGGTGGTTCGGCACGGAAGGCCATCATGGGAGCGTGTGAGAATTCGCTCCGGCGCCTTCAGACCGACTATATCGATCTCTACTGGCTGCACAATTGGGACATCCACACTCCTATCGAGGAGACGATGGCTGCGCTCGAGGACCTCGTGCGCGCCGGAAAGGTGCGGTACATCGGAGTGTCGGACACGCCAGCGTGGAAGGTTGTTGAGGCGAACATGATCGCGCGGTTCCGCGGATGGTCGGCGTTCATCGGATTGCAAATTGAGTACTCTCTGCTCGAGCGGTCCGTTGAGCAGGAGTTCGTTCCGATGGCGCGCGAGCACGGGCTCGGGATCACGCCGTGGGGGCCACTCAAGAGCGGTGCGCTCAGCGGAAAGTACACTCGCAAGAACGAACGTCAGCTCAAGGCCGATCGCGGGGCTCGCGTTCCGCTCGGCGAGAAGACGTATGCGCTCGTTGACGAGCTCGAGGCGATAACCAAGGGCCATGCGAGTACGGTGGCGGCCGTGGCGCTCGCCTGGGTGGTCGCGCAACCGGGTGTCACGTCGACGATCATCGGCGCGAGTCGGCTCGCGCAGCTCGAGGACAATGTGAAGTCGCTCGACGTGAAGTTGACCACTGAGGATCTCGCGCGGCTCGACGCGCTCACGAAACCGGTGCTCGGATTCCCGCAGAATATGCAGCCCCGATCCCTGCAATTCAAAACGGCGCGACAGGCGTGAACGGCGTTCACGCGGCGCCGCTGATCATGCAGGCGGGCGACAAGCCCTACTGACGCACGACAATTGCGATGGACACGCCCGCGGGAATTCGTTGATGAAGCGTACCCTTCGGTACCGCGCGTTCATCTGACGTGGATCGAGTCCCTGTAGAGGAGCGTGAGATGCCGCCAGAAGATACGCACGGTCCCCGCATGGCCTATCGCACACCGACCGTCACGTCGATCGGTGGCCGAAATGGGAGTGTGCAGAGCGCCGATGGTCTCATCGATCTGCAAGTCGGCCCTCCCAAGGAGATAGGCGGGCCTGAGGGCAAGATAAATCCGGAAGAGCTGTTTGCTGCTGGTTACGCCGCGTGTTTTCACAGTGCCGTAAAGGGCGTCGCCGGCGCTCGGCGCATCGCGATCGGCAAGTCGACTGTTGACGCCACGGTCACTCTAACGGTCGCCAGCGGTACCGGCGTGCCAGCCGTCGAGCTCAGCGTGAGGTTGCCCGGCGCAAATCCCGACGAGGCGAGGGGGACGTGGTGCGTGGTGCCCACGCGCGGTGTCCATATTCGAATGCAACTCGGAACAACATCGACGTGCAACTGCGTGTGACGCCGGCGGACGGAAACACCTACGAGGTAGTGTAGCCCGAACGCGGTACGCGCCTGCGGCTCTCCGAATGAAGTGCGCTGCGCGCACACGGCAAGGAGCGAATAGGGGATGTGTCAATGGGATGGAAACGGTGAGGATTCACTCATCATTCCATCCCATCGACCATGCCTGACGAATCTCCAACGACTACGGCTTGATGGGCGCTCCTGATCCGCTCGACGCCGGTGCAGGCGCTGGTGGCGGAGAAGGCGGTGGGCTCGACGGAGCCGCCCGGGGTGGCGAGTACGACGGAGCCGGCGCCGACTCCACGCGTCCTGCCGGCGCCGTGCGAGTTTCCGGGCCGCTGCGATCAGCACCAGGATTGACGTTCCGCTGCGTGCTCACCGAACTGCCGTTGTTGCTCTGCGGTGCCTGGCGCGACGCACCATTATTCGACCCGTTGTTGGAGCTGTTATACCCATTGTTGTTGCCGCCGTTCGAACCATTGCGAGCGTTCGCGCGCGACCAGCCATCGTTCGAGTTTCCGGACGCTCCATTCGCACCCTGCGACCCGTTGCTCTCATGCCGATTGAGCATTTGCTGAATGCTCGGCCGCGAGCTCTCGGTGCCGGCCGATCCGCCCGTGCGCGCGTCGATGCGAGGATTACGTTGAATGGGCGTCGTGGAACCGTCGTCGGCCGTGATCAAACCACGATCGCGGTAGTGCGGCGAGACACGCGCAGGTGTGTTGCCCGCCGCTGCGGTGCCGCTGCCCGTCGGCTTGTCGTTGACGGGGAGCTTGTACCCCGGCAGCGGAGTTGGCGTCGGCGGCGACCGATGCCCGTCGAGGTCGAACGTGCGAGGCTTCGCTTGCGTCGGCGGAGTTGCCGGCGTCTGCGATGCGATCTGCGGACCGCGATACGTACCGAAGCCGGCGAACGGGATGTATCGCTGGTAGCAACCGCGCAGTGAATCGTAGTAGTACTGCGACCCACGATAGTCGATCGTGTTGCCATACAACGCGTCTTCCGCGATCGCACCGAAGTAGCTGCTCGGCGAAAGAGAATTCTCGAAAAAGCCAAGGCTGCTGTAGCCGGAGCAGAAGCCGGAACCGTACGCCGACGATCCAAACGCGCCGGTCGACGGAAGGCCTGCGTACAGCGATTGGCTGCTCGTGTAGCGCGCGAACTTCACGGTGTACGCTTCGCGATTTTCTCCAGCGAGCAACGAGGCCAGCTCATAGATCGCCGGGCGCGGATCATTCATATAGTCCGCGTCGGCGAGCTCGAACGTGTCCCACTGCCCATCCGTTTGAAATTGGTCAAAGCGCATCGGGCGCCACGACGCGATCACGAACACGTAGCCAAGTCCGCCATCGTACGACTGAGGCGTGGCGCTCGTGTAATGAAGCAATCCGGTCGTCGCGCGATACCGATAATCGTCAAGGAATCCCGCAAAAAACTCGCTCGTACGATAGCTGTGATGACCCTGCGCGAAGCCGTCGTCTCTTGGGTCGGTGGGGAAGGTGATGCGCACGACGCCATCGGCGTCGATGTGACCAACGACCACGTACGCGTCGTCGTCGAGCGAGAACACCCCTACCGCGCGGCGGCTGCCGCTTACGTTCGCAAACTCTGCGTGAATGCTCACGCCAGGTCCTTCGCGATCGGCGATCGCCTGGGCATTCAGCGAGTCGCGCACCTGTTCGAACGCCTCAAATGTGGTAGAGGCCTGTGAGACGCGCGGCGCAGGCGAGGGGCTCGCTTCGTACCGCGAGCTCGTGGCGCCACCACCCGGCATAACGCAACCGGCGAACATCAGGACACCGACAGCCGACCCGACTACGCGACTCGGACGCATGGCGCGCCTCTCCGAAGAGTTTGGTGTATACAATTAAGCATACGCCGTGCCTTTTCCGCAATAGCGAGTTTGTACTCGCACATTGTCTAGAGCAATCTGTGGTCCTCCGCGGGCTGCTCGCCAGTACGAAGAAACCAGCGCGAGCGGGCGTGGTCCCGGAAAGACGGCTCACGATTAGGTTAAGCAGTTCTATGGTATCAGCGCTCCGCGCCGACCTCTTCGACCCCGCGAGCCTCGTCGCCCTCGGCCGAATCGAGATCGTGGCGCGATGGATCGTCGATGGCTTCATGTCCGGTCTCCACCGCTCACCTCGCAAGGGGTTCTCGGTGGAGTTCGCCGAGTACCGTCCCTATCAACCTGGCGACGACCTCCGCTATATCGACTGGAAAATTGCCGAGCGCTCAGACCGCTGGGTCGTCCGACAGTACGAGGAAGAAACCAACCTTCGGGCGAGTATCGTCCTCGACGTCAGCAAATCGATGGCGTGGAGCGGAACCCAACTGCGATCGCTCGGCGGGTCGGCGTCAGGCGACACGGCGGTCGCCACCGATCGCTTGACGAAACTCGCTTACGCCGAGCAGCTGACCGCGGCGCTGGTCCTCCTGCTTCTGAAGCAGCGCGACGCCGTCGGCCTCGTTCGGTTCGACGAACGGGTGCGCAGCTCGATTCCACCGCGTGCGCGCAACGGACAGTGGCGTCGCATCATCAGCGCGCTCGAGGAACCCGGCACCGGAAAAGCATCAAGTGCGCCGACCGCGCTCCGCGAAGCGTCTCGCTTGCTCACACGCCGCGGTTTGATCGTGCTGATTTCTGATTTGCTCATGGATCAACCCGACGTTGAAAGCGCCATGCGCGCGCTTCGCGCTGCCGGACATGACATCACCGTTCTGCATGTGATGGATCCGGCGGAGCGCGACTTCGTGTCGAGCGGCGAAGCGCTGTTCGTCGATCCGGAGAGCGATCTCACGATTCCGGCAAGCGCGTCCGATGTTCGCGTCGCGTATCGGAATACGGTGCAGGAAGTGATCGCGGAATGGCGCGCGCTGTTTGGCTCGCTCGGCATTGGGTACGAGGTGGTGTCGACCGATGCGCCGTTCGGAGTGCCGCTTCGCCGCGCGTTCGCGGCTCGCCAGCAGATGCCGTAGCCGCGGCGTGACGCAATGAGCTTTCTCGCACCGCTTTACCTGCTGCTCGGCGGCGCAGTCGCCGTGCCGCTGCTCATCCACCTGTTGCGCCGCAAGATGGGCGCACGCGTGGACTTTCCGGCGGCGCGGTACCTCGCCCGAGCGGAGAAGGACCACAGCCGCACGCTCAAGATTAGAAATCTGCTATTGATGCTGCTGCGCGTCGTGGCGTTGCTGTTGATTGCGTTGGCGGCAGCGCGCCCGGTCGCACAGTGGGTCGGCGCGGGACATGCGCCGACGGCGATCGCAATCGTCATCGACAACTCGCTCAGCTCGTCCGCGGTCGTGAACGGACGCCCGCTCCTCGACGGCTTCAAGGCGATGGCACGTGACGTCGTGTCGCACGCCACGTCGGCCGATCGCGTGTGGCTCGTCGACATGGACGGCCGCGTTCGCGGCGGAACGCCGGCGACGGTGAAGGACGAGATCGATCGTCTCGAGGCAATTCCAGGTAAGGGCGATCCGAAGGCAGCGTTGGCGCGAGCGGCGAGCGTGGTGCGCGGTGTTGGCCTCGACGCGCGCCAGATCGCGCTCGTCACCGACGGTCAACGCACTGAATGGCAGGACGCACAGTCGGTGCCCGACGCCCAGGTTCTTCTATACGCGACGCCCGGTCCGCCGCCAACCAACCGCGCGGTGACGCTCGCCGAAGCGCGCCCGGTGCGCTGGACGCCGCGCGGCTCCGTCGCCGCTCGCTTCTTATCAAAAGACTCAACAACGTTCCGCATGACCCTCGGCGGACGCACGTTCGCGCGCGGAACTGCCGCGCCGAACGAGGAGGTCGTCGTGCACGCGGCACCGCCGGAACGCGGTTGGGTCGCGGGAACGGTCGAGCTCGAGCCGGATGAACTGGCGGGCGACAACATTCGCCATTTCGCCGTTTGGATTGGTCCGGCGCCGGGCGTCACAGTCGCGCCAAGCGCGGGACAGTTCGTGAAGGAAGCGGTCGACGTGCTCAAGACGAGCGGACGCATCGCGCAAGGAAATGATATCACCGTCGTTGGCGCGGACGACGTCTCGTCGCTGCCGGCACTGATCACCGCACCCACCGACCCGGTTCGCATTGGTGCGGCGAATCGGTCGCTCGAACGCGCGGGGATTCCGTGGCGCTTCGGATCGCGCCACGAGGACCAATCGTTGGTGCGAGGAACGGGGTTCGATGGTGTTACAGTAAACGCTCATTATGATTTGGTCGCAGCGTCCGGCGCGGTCGCCGAGACGCTGGCTGTCGTTGGGCGGGACGCATGGATCGTCGCCGGTCCGAAGTACGTCTTGATCGGGTCGCCGCTCGTGCCCGAAGCGACGAATCTTCCAGTGCGCGCGGCGTTCGTCCCGTGGCTCGGCGGCATTCTCACAGAGCGGCTTGTCGGCGAACCCGGGCAGGCGATCGACGCAGATCCTGGAGCGCACCTTCCGCGCCCCCGCTGGGCAGATGCCATCGAAGGAAGCGACGGACGTCGCACGCCGCTCGGTGAGTCGCTCGACGTGCCATCGCGCGCCGGAACGTATTTCCTCACGCGCGGCGATCGTCGCGTCGGTGCCGTCGTCGTGAACCCGCCCGCCGAGGAATCGATCCTTGATCGGTACACGGCGGCTGAGCTGAAGTCGCGCATTCGTACCGAGCGCACCGTTGTCGCACCGGACGCCGCGTCGTGGTCGTCGCTCGCGTTCAGGGCCGCCGCGCGTCGTTCCCTCGTCGAGCCCGCGCTGCTGCTCGCACTCATGCTCCTGGTTGTCGAAGCGTTTGTGATCGGATCGCGCGTTCGACGGTTGGCGTAACATGGCTCTGGATGCACTTCTCGACGCCATCGAGCGTCTTCCGGCATTTACCCGCGTCTTCAACACGCTGCCCGGACCCGGCGCGACCGTCGTCGCCGGCGGTCTGCCGGGTTCGTCCGATGTCGCAATGGTCGCGGCGCTCGCGCGTCGATTGCCGACGCGGTTTCTCGTCGTCGCGTCCGAAGGCGTTGCAGACGCCGAACGATGGCTCGCCGATCTCGAGACGCTGCTGACCGATGCGCCGATCGCGCTCTATCCGGCGCGCGAAGGTTTCGGTGAAGCTGAGCCGCACATGGAGGTCGCGGGCGAACGCGTCGTCACGCTCGAGCGCCTCACGCGCGGCGAGCTTCGCGTTCTGCTGACGACGTCGAGGGCGTTGTTAGAGAAGACTCGAATGCCGCGCGCGCTGCGCGAACTCCGCGTCGAGCTGCGGAAAGGCGGTACGCATCGGTTGAGCGAGCTCGCCACGCATCTCGATTCCATTGGCTTCGAGCGCGTGCCGATGGTCGAGGACGTCGCGCAGTACAGCATTCGCGGCGGCATTCTCGACATCTACTCGTTCGGCATGGCCGAGCCGGTACGCGCCGAATTCTGGGGCGACGAGATCGAGGACCTTCGCCACTTCGATCTCACGACGCAGCGCTCGAGCCGCACCGTGGATTTCGCGCTCGTGCTTCCCGTCGACGGCGCAGTCGGCGAAGACGCCGGCGATTCCGACCGCGGAACGATCACGAGCCTGTTCCCGCCGGACACGATTCTCATCGTGCCGCGCGGGTCGCACATCGAGCCCGAGCTCAAGCGAACGTGGGAAGACGCGCAACACCACATCGATCTCGCGCGGCGCCGCGGTGAGGATGCGCCCGATCGCAACTTGCTGTTCGAGTCGCCGGAGACCGCGCTATCGGCGATCAAGCGTCTCGGCACGATCACGCTCGTCAATGAAGGCGAAGGTGACGCGGACGTTGTTTTCCCGATCCGCGCGCCCGAGGCGATCGATCGCGACATCCGCCAGCTCGCGCGTCTCGTGCGCGACGGCATTCCGACGATAATCCTGTGCGACAATGAAGGCCAGGCCGAGCGTCTCGATGAGCTGCTGAACAACGAGGATCGCGGACAGTCGCCGGCGGCACTCTCGATCGGTGTGCTCGACGGCGGGTTCGTCATTCCGCCGAGTGGAACGCGTGAGTCGGGTTTGAGAATTCTCACGGACCACGAGATCTTCCGTCGTGAGCGGCGCATTCGTCGCGCGCGGCGGTACATCAGTGGCAGCGCGGCGCTCGACACTGTATCGCTCAAGCTCGGCGACTACGTCGTGCATCTCGAGCACGGCGTCGGCATCTATCGCGGCATCGAGACGATCTTCGTCAGAGAGAGCACGATCGAAGTCGCCGTTGTCGAATATGAGGGCGGCGATCGGCTCAACGTGCCGTTGTATCGCATTGACCAGCTGGAACGCTATCGGTCGTCCGACGACATCTCCGCGGACTCGCCGCCGCCGCGGCTCCACAAGCTCGGCGGACGACGCTGGGGCCAACAGCGTGAGAAAGCTCGAGCGGCCATCCAGGAAATGACCGTCGAACTACTCGACCTCTACGCTCGCCGGAAGATCGCGACGCGGCCGCCGCATGTTCCCGACACGCCGTGGCAGCGCCAGCTCGAGTCGGCATTCCTGTTCGAGGACACCCCCGACCAGCGAACGGCGACTACGCAGGTAAAGAGCGACATGGAAAGCACGCGGCCGATGGATCGCCTGCTCGTGGGCGACGTGGGCTACGGCAAGACCGAGATCGCTGTTCGCGCAGCGTTCAAGGCGGTGCAGTCGGGACGTCAGGTGGCGGTGCTCGTGCCAACGACCATCCTCGCCGACCAACACGCCCGCACGTTCAGCGAGCGTCTTGCCGATTTTCCAATCAAGATCGCCGCGATGAGTCGATTTCAGACCGCGAAAGAGCAAACTGAAATCGTGGCGGAGCTGACGGCGAAGAAGGTCGACATCGTGATCGGCACACATCGTTTGCTGAGTCCCGACATCGAGTTCGCGGAGCTCGGGCTGATCATCGTCGACGAAGAGCATCGCTTTGGTGTGAAGCACAAGGAGCGGCTGAAGCAGATGAAGCTGCAGACCGACGTGCTCACGCTCACGGCGACGCCCATTCCGCGCACCTTGCATCTGTCGCTCGCCGGTCTGCGCGACATGACATTGATGCAGACGCCGCCGCGCGATCGGTCGCCGGTGCTCACGTACGTCGAGCCGTGGGACGACGGTCTCATCGACGAAGGCATCTCGCGCGAGCTCGATCGCGGCGGCCAAGTGTTCTTCGTCCACAATCGCATCGAAACGATTCAGGCGATCGCCGATCACATCCAGCGCATCGCGCCGCGTGCTCGGATTCGCGTCGCCCATGGGCAGATGAAAGAAAAGGCGCTCGAGGACGCGATGCACGCCTTCGTGAGCGGCTCGGTCGACGTGCTCGTGTCGACGATGATCGTCGAATCGGGGCTCGACGTGCCGAACGCGAACACGATGTTCGTGAACCGCGCCGACAATTTTGGGTTGGCCCAGCTGTACCAACTGCGTGGACGCGTCGGACGGTCGCATCGTCGCGCTTACTGCTATCTCATCGTGCCGGACACGGTCGATCCCGACGCCGAGCGTCGCTTGCAGGTGCTCGAGCATCACACGGAGCTTGGGGCGGGCTATCGCATTGCGCTCAAGGATCTCGAAATGCGCGGCGCGGGAAATCTTCTCGGCGCGGAGCAGTCGGGGTTCGTGCATGCGGTCGGGTTCGACTTGTATCTCCGGATGCTCGAGGAAACGGTGCAACGCCTCATGTCGGGCGATGCTGCTCCGAAGCTCACGCCCGCGGACGTCACGATCGACATTCCGAACTTCCTGCCGGACGACTACATCGTGTCGCAGGAGGCCAAGATCGACGTCTACAAGCGTCTCGCCCGCTTCGACGATCCGAAACTGATCGAAGGGCTGCGCACGGAGCTTCGCGATCGGTTCGGGCCGGTGCCAGCGCCGGCTGAAGCCATGCTGGCGTTGGCCCAACTGCGGATCACTGGCGGAGCTTTGGGGATAGAAGGAATCCTGGTGCGTGGGGACGAGGCCCGTATTACCTTTAAGGTTTCTGCGGCACCTAAGGTAAAAGGGCTGTCCGCGGCGTTCCATGACGTGCAGTTCCAGGCGGAAGTTCGCCGAGCCGTTCCGTTGTCCCTCAAGTTGACGCGCCTTGGCGGCGCCCCGATGCTCGACGGCCTCGTCCGCGCGCTTCGCGGACTCGTTGGTTAAAGCCTGTTCGATTCTTTTAAACCAGTTCCCACTCTCTCCCCCGTCTATGCGCTTTCGTTCCCTCCTTGGCTTCGCGGCCTCCGGTATGCTCCTGGCAGGTTGCGGCGGGCTGAAAGACGCTCTCACCGCCCACGTCGACGTCGTCGCGAAGGCCGGTTCACAAGAGCTTTCCGTCAACCGGCTCAGCGATCTGCTTGGCAATGCCAAGATTCAGGTCCCGGTGACCAAAGAAAACACGGCGATCGTCGCCGACATTTGGGCCGGCTATCAACAGCTCGCGTACGCCGCGGCGCACGGTGACTCGCTGAACGACCACAAGGCGATCGATCTCGCCGTCGCTCCGATGATCAACGCGCAGAAGCTCCAGCGCTACATGGACTCCGTTTCCAAGACCTTCAAGCCGGAGCCGGCCAGCGAAGCGGCGTACAATCAGGCCGCGGGCGGACTTCTCGCCGCGCGCCACATTCTTATCGGTTATAAGAATCCTGGTGTTCCGGCCTCCAGCGCCGAAAAGGATTCCGTCCACAAGAAGGCCCTGCAGGTCCGCGCGCAAGTTACCGACGCGAACTTCGGCGACATGGTGCTCAAGTACAGCACCGATCCCACGGCCAAGCAGAACAAGGGCAGCCTCGGCGTCTTCAACAAGGCCGCAATGGTCGCCGCGTTCTCCACGGCAACTGCCGCGCTCAAGCCGGGCGAGATCTCGCAGCCGGTCGAGTCGCAGTTCGGGTGGCACATCATTCAGCGATTGCCGTACGCCACTGCCGCCACCGATTTCGCCACGCAGTATGGCCAGGCGTCGATGATGCTCGCCGACAGCAGCTACATGGCCCAGACGGAAAAGGCCGCGAACGTTCAGGTGAAGGCGAACGCGCCCGCCACGATGAAGAGCACCGTCAAAGACCAGGCGAAGCACCTCGCCGACCGCACCGTGCTCGCGACGTACAACGGCGGCGACCTCACCGTTGCCGACTACCTCGGCTGGCTCGAGACGTTCCCGCCGCAGCAGCAGATCGCGCAGCGCATCCCGACCGTTCCAGATTCGGTGCTCATGCCGTTCGCCAAGCAGCTTGCCGTTCGCCAGGTGCTGCTCAAGAAGGCCGACAGCGCCAAGATCGACATTCCCGCGGCCGATCGCGCGCAGATGTACACGGAGCTCGGCCAGCTCGTGAGCAACGTGTGGCAGGCGCTCGGCGTCGATCCCAAGCAGCTCGCCGACAGCGCCAAGAGCACCGCGGAAAAGGAGCGACTCGCCGCGAGCCGCGCCGACGCGTATCTCGATCGCATGATGGCGGGACAGGCTCAGCCGCTCTCGCTGCCGACCCCGCTCAAGAAGCTCCTTAGCGCCAAGTACGAAGCCTCGGTGAACTCGGCGGGCGTCGATCGTGCTTTCGAGCGCGCTCAGCGCGTGCGTGCCTCGGCGGACTCGGCGAAGGAAGCGAGCCAGCCGAAGTCGCAGATCCCAATGCCGGGCGCTGGTCAGCCGCCGGCTGGTGCTCCTCCGGCTGGTGCTGCTCCGCCGCCGACCGGTGCACAGCCGCCTGTTCCGGCGCCGAAGAAGCCGTAAACCCTTCCGGGGTTTTAGACCCCTGTTTCGCATTAACTTGAGAGGGCCAGGGGTTGGACCCCTGGCCCTCCTTTGTGGGTACTCACGCTATGAAGACTCTCCTCGCCTGTTCGTTCGTGATTGCCGCCGCCGCGCAGCTCGGCGCGCAGCAACTAGCCGTCGCCAAGGTCGCCGACACGAAGGTTGCGCTCGATGCAATCGTAGCGGTCGTCAACGATGTGCCGATTACGCGGTACGACCTCGATGAGATGATTCTCACGAAGATTCAGCGCGGTGAGATCAAGGCGCCGGCAGACAGCGCCGCCGGGATGGAGGTTCGCCGCGGAGTGCTCGACGACATGATCCAGGATGAGCTGATCATCCAGAAGGCGAAGGATCTCAAGATCGACGTGCCCGATGCGGACGTCGCTCCGGCGGTGGATCGCCAGGTGAAGGACGTTCGCGCGAAGTACAGCAGCGAGGCTGAATTCAGAGCCGCGCTGTCCGGGGCGGCGCTGGGATCTCCCGAGGAATATCGTAAATTCCTCATGGACCAATATCGCCGTCAGGTCACCCGCGAAAAGGTGATTCGCAAACTGACGCAAGACGGCAAGATCATTCCGATCAATGTTACGGACGCGGAGATCTCCGCCGAGTACGAGAAGAGCAAGGAGTTTATTCCGAAAAAGCCCGCATCCGTCACGTTCAAGCAAATCGTTATTGCGCCCGCGCCGACTCCGAAAGCGAAGGAAGTCGCGCGCGTGAAAGCCGAGTCGTTGCTCGCGCAGCTCAAGGCAGGGAGCGACTTCGAGAAGTTGGCGAAGCGCGAGTCGATGGATCTTCTCACCAAGGAAACCGGCGGCGATATCGGCTGGACGCGGCGCGACCAGAATATCCCCGAGTACAACCGCTGGTTGTTTGGCAGCCAATTCCAGGCGCCTCTCTCGCCGGGCGATTTGAGCCCGGTGGTCGAGACGCCATATGGCTACTTCATCATTCGCGTCGATCGTGTGCAGCCGGGCGAAGTAAAGGCGCATCAGATTCTCATTCGCCCGTTGGTCGATTCGACCGACATCGCGAACACGAAGAAGTTGGCCGACAGTGTCGCCGTGCTGCTGAAGGCAGGCACACCATTCGATTCGCTCGCGAAGAAGTATCACGACTACGCGGGCAAGGAAGAGACGAGCATTCTCACGCCGTTCGAGCGCGACAGCCTTCCGGTTACGTACCAGCAGGCGTTCTTGCTTCGAAAAGCCGGCGACGTGTCGGTCTTTCAGATTCCCGGCTCGGCGCAGAATCCGACCGTTCCCAAGTTCGTCGTCGCGCAGCTTCTCAGCGTCGATGAAGGCGGCGATCGCACGCTGAACGACATGCGGGCGTACGTCCGCGCCGATCTCGCGCAACGCGGCGGATTGCGTCGGTACATCGACGGGTTGAGAAAACAGGCATACGTGGCCGTCACGCTCGACGCGAGCGATAAAGCCGTCAAGGCCGGTCGCTGATCCGAGCCGCGACGTGACGGATCCCGGACACAAGCCGCGCCTCGCCGTCACTCTTGGCGACGCGCGCGGCATTGGTCCGGAAATCATCGCCAATGCCGCGCAATCGCCCGAGGTGCTTGCGGCGTGCGATCTGGTGTTCGTTGGGCCGAGCGGTGCCGGCGTCGACGTTGACGATCGAACGGGCGTGTGGCTGCCCGGTGCCGGCGCTGCAACTGCCGGCCGTTTGTCGGGACGCGCGATCGAGCGCGCGGTCGCTCTCGCGCTCGAGGGTGACGTCGACGGAATCGTGACCGCACCGATCGATAAGGCCGCGCTCCTGGCCGGCGGCTATAACCATCCCGGTCATACCGAAATGCTGGCCCGGCTCACGGGTTGCCGCGTCGCGATGATGCTTGCCGCCACGCGTCCCGGTCCTGGTTCGCCGAACCCGCTGCGCGTTGTCCTGGCGACCACCCACATCGCATTGCGCGACGTGGTGAATGCAGTGACCGCCAACACGATCATTGATGCCGCGGCGGTCACGCGCGCCGGATTGCAGGCCTGGTTCGGCATCGAGGAGCCGCGTATCGCCCTGTGTGCGTTGAATCCGCATGCGGGTGACGGCGGCCGCTTCGGGACCGAGGATGAGGATATTCTAACGCCGGCCGCTCGTCAAGCGGGAATCGCCGGACCGTTTCCCGCCGATACCGTGTTTGTGCGCGCGATGCGCGGAGCGTTCGACGCGGTGATCGCGCCGTATCACGATGTCGGCATGACGGCGATCAAGGTTGCGGCGTTCGGCAGCGCGGTGAACGTGACGCTCGGACTTCCGTTTCCGCGTACGTCGCCGGATCATGGCACCGCGTTGGATATTGCGGGGCAGGGCGTCGCCGATCCGTCGAGCATGATCGAAGCGATTCTGCTCTGCGCGCGGATCGCGCGGCTGACGAGTCGGAACGCGTCGCGTGCCGCTGTGGCGCATGTCTGATTCACTGCTCCCGGGGCTCGACAGCGACTACCAAGTCCTGACCGAGTTGTACCGAGCAGGCGGCTCGGTCACGTATCTCGCGCGCCATCTCCAACTCGCGCGCGACGTGACGATCACGGCCATTTCCGCAAAGGCCGACGGCGGCAAGGTCGATCTGCTCCAAGTCGAAGCCGATACGAAAAGACTCATTGCGCTCAGGCATCCGAACATCGTGCCGGTCCTCGAGGGGCGTTGGCTGGATAGGCAGTCGTTCCTTGTCGTTCGCGCGCGTGTGCGCGGATCGACGCTCGATCAGTTGCTCAGCGCGATTGGCGCGGTTCCGCTGCTGCGCGTCAAATCGACCCTTGAGCAAACGCACGCCGCACTGTCGTTTGCGCGCGCGAACGGCATCGCCTCACGGCACATCGCGCCGGAGTCGCTCGTGTTTCAGCAGGGGAGCGGCCGCGTCCTTGTGGGGTTCGATTCGCCCGCGGGGACCAGCGCCGCGCGGCGGCCGGATGGCGAGAATGAGGATACTCAAACAATCGGACGGCTCGCGCGCGTGATGTTGTCCGGCCGCCTCGATGCGGACCGCGACAGGACCTCGCTCGCCGAGCTGCGTCCGGATCTTCCAACCCAGATTGCGGGCGCCGCCGACGAGCTTGTGATTGGGGGAAAGGACGCGGACGTGCTCGCGTTCTTCTCGCGTCTCGCCGTTGCACTAGGCGTTCCAGACGTTCCGGCCGTCGTCGCGCCGACCACGTCGTCGACGCCGGTCACACCGGCTGAATCAGTCCCCGCGGTTCGACGCGCGACCGTTGCGCGATCGACGATCGGGCCGCCGGCGCGCGTGGTGACGCCCATGAACATCGTAACAACGTCGGTGCCATCGTCGGTGCGGGCCGTTCCACCGCGGCGTTTCGGCACGGGCGCGCAGTGGGCGATTGGCATTGGCGTCGTCGTGGCGCTGGCGGCCGTTGGCGCGTTCGCCGTACTGCAGCCGCACTTCTTGGCGTCGTATGGCGTTGCCGCTGTTCCGCGGGCGGACAGTGCGACCGTCGCGACCGGTGACGTCGCAAAGAGACCGGCGACTGTTTCCGCGACCGTCGCGCCCCTCCGCGCGGTCGCGCCGGTCGATAGTGCGCGTACCGATTCGTCAGTCGCGTCCGTGGCGATACTGCCCGCAGCAACACCGCCTGCGGGTGATACGACGCCTAAGCCGGCGCAAATCAGTGCGCCGCCGAGTAACGTGACGGCGAATGCGGCGTGCTCGTCGACGCTGCCCGCGGACCAACGAAAGTGCTTCGCTGATGCGGTGCAGCGCGCCGACGCCGACCTCAATCGTGTTTATAATGCTCTAATCATCGGGTTGCGACGACAGGCCAAGTCTGCACCCGACGATCCCGATCCGCCAACGGCGGAGAAGCTGCGGTCGGCGCAACGAGCGTGGCTCGACGCACGCGACCGTGCGTGTCAGGTCGTTGGCGCGGGCATTTTCTCCGGCCGCGATCGTGGGCAATGCTTCGCCGATCGCGCGGCGAAGCGCAGCCGCGACCTCCAATTGTCGCTCGATTCCGTGCCGCCCGGAACGAACTGACACCGTTCGCCGGCCCGCTGTGCGTGTTCCGCAATCAAACGATGGTGGTCGCACTGGACTGGTGACGTACAGGCGCGTCGTCGGCGGTATCGTCGTGCCATGCGACCATACATCGAATCGGCAACGCCAAGGCTTGCGAAAGGTAGCTTCCAGAGGCTACCTTCATTAATGCGAGCAATCGGACTCAAGGTACTCAAGAATAAACTCAGCGAATACGTCCGGCTTGCCGCCGGCGGCGAGACGGTGCTGGTCACTGATCGCGATCGCGTCGTCGCCGAGTTGATCCCGCCCCGCGCTGGTCGAAGCTTGCTGCTGGCCGATGCCCAGCTTGCCGACGCCGTCCGCCGCGGTTGGATCACGGCCCCGTTGGCGCCTGCCGTCGAGCCGCCGAATCGTCAGCCTATCGGGCCGCTGAGCCAACTCCTCAACGAGCTGGCGGAAGATCGCGGTGACCGATGATCTATCTCGATACGTCGGTCGCGCTGGCTCATCTGTTCGCGGAGGATAAACAACCGCCCGTCGAGCTGTGGGCGGAGACGGTCGTCTCCAGCCGCCTACTGGAGTACGAGCTCTGGAACCGCGTCAACGCACGGCAACTCGGCAAAACGCACGGCGATTCTGTGCGCGGTCTGCTCGATCGCGTCGCGTTTCTGGAATTGGCGAGGCCGGTGCTCGAACGGTCGCTCGAGCCGTTTCCCGTTGCCGTTCGCACGCTCGACGCCCTTCACCTGGCGTCGATGGATTTCCTGCGTGAGCACGGGCAAACGGTTCGTCTCGCGAGTTACGACACGCGGCTGATCGCGGCGGCGAAGCGGATGAAGTTCGCGGTCGCCGATCTGTAACGCGCGGGGCGGACGCGCGTCGGACAACCCCGTGCAGGGGCGTGATCCCATTTTCGACGAACCCCAATCCGGCGATCAGACTGGCGCCCGCGCGCAGATTGACCGACGTTCTCGTCATGCATCCAGCCGTCCTCGCAGGAATTGTCGGCGTCGTGTTGGCGCCGTTGGCGTTCGGTCAGACCGCGGCGCCGCGCTCGCCGTTCGACGTCGTCATCACGAATGGCCACATCGTCGACGGCACCGGATCACCATGGTACGCGGCGGACATCGGCATTCGCGGCGGTCGCGTCGCCGCGATTGGGCATTTGTCGAATGAGGCGGCCAAGCGTCGCATCGATGCCGCGGGAATGATTGTCGCTCCGGGTTTCATCGACATGCTCGGCCAATCCGAAATGACGATGCTCGTCAACCCGCACCTGCCATCAAAGATCTATCAAGGCATCACAACGGAGATCACCGGCGAGGGTGGAACGGCGGCGCCGCTCAACGATGCGATCATCAAAGCAGACAGCCTCACGTACGCACACTTCGGAATCACGCCGACGTGGCGTGACTTTGCAGGGTATTTTGCGCGATTGGAAAAGCAGGGTATGGGCATCAACCTCGCCAGCTACGTCGGAGCAACGCAGGTTCGCCGCATGGTGCTTGGCGACAGCAACGTGACGCCCACGTCCGCGCAGCTCGAGCGCATGAAGGCGCTCGTTCGCCAGGCGATGGAGCAGGGCGCGCGCGGCGTGTCGACGTCGTTGCAATACGCGCCGGCCCCATACGCGAAAACAGAGGAGCTCATCGCGCTCGCGAGCGAGGCGTCGAAGTACGGTGGCATCTACGCGACGCACATGCGCTCCGAAGGTGTCGACGTCCTCGGCGCGCTCGACGAGGCGATTCGCATCGGTCGCGACGCGAAGATTCCCGTCGAGATCTGGCATATCAAGGCCGCCGGCAAGGCCGTGTGGGGAACGATGCCGCAGATCGTCGCGAAGATCGACAGCGCGCGGGCGCGCGGCGTCGACATTTCCGCGAACACGTATGCATATCCGGCGTGGTTCAACGACATGTCCGCGTTCGTTCCGCCGTGGGCGCACGATGGCGGACTCAAGGCGATGATCGCGCGACTGAAGGATCCGGCCACGCGTGCGAGAATTCGAAAGGATCTCGAAACGCCGAACGCCACCTGGGACAACGAGTGGCAGGAGGTGCCCGGCCCCGAAGCGATTCTGGTGAGCGTCGTTCAGAATCCGAAACTGCTCCCGTTGCAGGGCAAGACGATCGCCGAAATCGGCAAGCTGCGAAATGTCGATCCGATGGATGCGCTGTTCGACGTGCTCGTCGAAGACGGCGGGTTCACCGAGTGCGCCGTGTTCGGGATGTCGGAGCCGGATATTCTGTTGGCGCTTCAGCAGCCCTGGACATCAGTCGACAACGACTCGCAGGGGACCGCGCCGGACGGTCTTCTGGGCAAAGAGCATCCACATCCGCGCGCATACGGCACATTCCCGCGCATTCTGCGCAAGTACGTCCGAGAGGATCACGCGCTCACACTGGCGGATGCGATTCGCAAGTTTTCTGCGCTACCAGCGCAGAAGCTGCATCTCGCCGATCGCGGTGTGCTGAAGCAGGGAATGTGGGCCGATGTCGTGGTATTCGATCCGAACGAGATTCGCGACATCGCGACATTCGAGAATCCCAATCAACTGTCCGTCGGGATGAAGTACGTGCTCGTGAACGGTGTTCCTGTCATCGCCGACGGCAAGATGACGAACGCCCTTCCGGGCAAAGTGCTGAGGGGAGGCCGGTAGATTTCGCGGCCGCCGGCCGACGGCCGCGCCAATTTCTCCCGTTCCACCACTCCCCCCGCCTGGCGTGCCGGTATTTCGACAAGCGAAGGCAAAGCCCATCGGGTGTCTGGCTTCGGCTTGCTCCTACGGCGTCTTCACGTCGATGCCCGCCGCCTTGAGACTCTTGATCAGCGCGGGCAGCGCGTCGGTTGAGACTTTACTCACGCGCTCTCCCTGTTTCTGCAATTCGCCGGGGATCGTCTGAATCGTCTTCTTCTGCGTTGGGCTCGGATTGAATGAGACGTTCAGCATTTCCGTCGTCGTGGCGAGCTTCGCTTGAATGGTCTGAGGCGCCGTCGGCGCTCCTGGATTTTGTGCGTCGTCCGTTCCGCCGTTGCCGCCGGTTCCGCCGCCGACCGGTACCGCGTTCGACGGAGCTCCGATCGCTGGTGCGCCCCCCGTCGCCGCTCCGGCCGGCGACGCAAGCGCTGCTCCGCCTCTCCCTCCGCCACGCCCGCCGCGACCGAGGTTCGCGGGCGGAGCACCCGCCGCACCCGCCGCGCCCGCATTTCTACCATTCGCAATCGGTCCACCCGGCGGGCCGCCGGCGCCGCCACCGCGACCGCCACGGCCACCGGCTGCCGTGCCCATCTCTTTGGTGATCTCGGCGAGCTCTTTCTCGACCGCGGCCACCTGCGTGGTCAGCTCAGGCGTCATCTTCGACGCGGACGTATCCGCCGCGCGTTTCGCGGCAGCGTAGAGGCGCTGCGCGGTGTCGAGCTGCGCCTGCTTCTCGCGCAACGTGCGTTGTGTCTTTACCACGTCGAGACGGAATGCGTAGAGCTGCTTGGTTTCCGCTTCGCTCATCATGACCATCGGATCACGCGTGAGTGCG
>JBDTAE010000158.1:0-28216 GCA_039924785.1 Gemmatimonadaceae bacterium
GACGTGCTTCCGAAAGACTGGAACGAGATGGCGACGCTCATCGACCAGCCGTACGAGCGCGATGTGGCCGGCGTCTCGTTTGCGCGATCGCGCGCGACGGTGGTCGAAACCCTTGCCGAGTCGATGCGCGCCGGCCGGTTCGATGCGATGATCTATCCGACGATGCCCTTCCCTGCCCCACGCGCATCCGATCCGTGGCCGGACGTTCGCACAACCCTCGGCTACGGCAACTGGCTCGGATTGCCCGAGGTCTCGGTGCCAGGTGGAATTGGCGCTGATGGCATGCCGGCGGGCAACGTGTCGTTCGTCGGACTTCCTGGAAGCGACGCCATCATGCTCGCGCTGGCGTACTCATACGAACAGCGGTCGAAGCGATTCGTCGCGCCGCCGACGCCTGCCGGTTGACGTCCTACGCCGTCGTTACCGCACCCGGCGCGAGAAACTCGGCTCGCGCGTCGGCGGCAGTGCCCCGATCTTCAGGCTTGGCGGGGTGTGGAACGGGCATGATCACCTTCGCGGGGTTTCCGAAGATGACGACGTCGGCCGGATAATCGCGCACACAGACCGCGCCATATCCCACGACGGAGTTGTTACCGACTCGAGTGCCGGGAAGAATGCCCACGGCGCGCGCGAGCCACACATTCTCGCCAATCACGACCGGCGCCACACGGACCGGCGCGGCCTCCGACCGGCGATCCGAACGAATGCTGTGGAACGCGGTGTCCGCGATGCTCGCGTCGGCGAGAATGGAATCACGTCCAACCGTAATCGATTGCTTGCACCCGAATCGCGTGCCGGCAAGCATGACATTGTCGCCGATCACAATTTTCGCATTGATGTCGTACGTCCACGGAGTGACCAAGTCTTCGACGCTGACGTTGTCGCCGAAGACGACTGCCCCGGGGCCCTTCACCGACAGGCGCCCGTAGATGCAGAAGCTGCGGCCCGCCTGGAAGCGAACGCCGCGCAACCGGTACCACGCCCTGCAGATGTGGCCGCGCAGCAACGCCACGCTGAACTGCAGCGCGCGCCGCGGGTCAGCGACCGCCTTCTGAAATCGTGTTTCAGGAACCGGTCTGCTATTCATCGACGGTCGACCCCGCGGGGTGCGGGGCCGCGTCGCGTCTTCGCGATGTGACCGACGATCGGTGTGGTGCAGGTCCCCAAAGTCACTCCATCAAGACACGCGGCCGACGGCAAACCGAACCGCCGGCGACAGGTAAGAAACGACGTCACAAAGAATCGTTGATGCTATTCCCAAGATGATAAGAGTCAAACCGGCGCGCCAGTTATTCTCTCCATCCAAAACGTATCAATCGCAGATGTTCGCCCCGTGCTCGCTCAAAAGCGCCCGTAAGACGGACCGGTGGCAACGGCGTTCGTCTTCGCAGTAGCACCCGACCGAAAAATGCGTCCCGCGAGACAACGCGGCGAGCAGTTCCAATATTCGAAGTGCTTGCGGTGCCTTCATTTCCGCCCGGTATTTCCGCTCGAAAACCCTCCAGGCGCGGTCGTCCGTAACGGCCAACGCGAATGATACCAACACTGGACTTGGAGAAAGGATCGGCATCCACACGTCGTAGAAATCGCGTGTGGCGAATTCGGTCTTGGGCACTCCGCGAGGCGGCCTGCGTACGGTCCCAATCCGAAGACCCTCGTTTGGATCTCTGACTGTACCAAGCCGTACCACCGAAACCGACATTCGTGAACCCTCTTCAGATGAGATGCCGCGAACTCCGCTCCCGCCGTTTCTGCTACAAAACGTGCCAGGCTCATTTGTGTACTTCTCGGGGAATCATCCGAAGCTTACCTTCTCCATCGAGGCGCGCCGGAGCGACTCCGTCTCTTCATGATTGAGGCGAGTAGCCGGCCGCTTTGTGTATTCGCGGCCGGCGAATGAGACTGAATCCATCACGCCGGCCGAGGATGTTTCCGCCGCTCTCGGCCCCCACCCGATGCGTGATCTCCAACAAACCGGTCGCCGGTATTTCTTGACGCCAGTATGCCTGGTGCCAAATGGACGGGCGCATCTCGGTCACGTTGCGGGGCCACTATTGAAGATGGACGTCTACCGGCGCCATCTCGTTCGCGCAGGCGCAGACGTCCGCATGATCTCGATGAGCGACGTCCACGAAGCGCACGTCCTGATCAAAGCATATCAGGAAGGCTCGACGCCGGAAGACGTCGCCAACCGTTTCCATGATGGAATCGTCGGCGACCTGAAGGCGCTCGACATCGCATACGACGACCTGCTCAATCCGCTCGATCCCGAATGGGCCGACACGTACGACAGAATCAACCGCGAATTCCTCGACGGAATCATTCGCGCCGGAAACGCGAGAGTGAAATCGGAACAACTTCCGATGCTCGCGGAGGCGACCGACGTGAACGCGAAGGGCGTTTCGTTGCGGCCGCAGGTCGGCGATCCGGTCGTCAGCGGCTGGCTGAAGGGACGCTGCCCGCTCTGTGGCGAAGGTCTCGTGGGATTCTTCTGTGAGGCGTGCGGCGGACATTTCGCGCCCGGCCAGATGCTGGAGCCGAGCACCGCGCATTTCTCCGGGAAGCTGAGGTTCGAGGAGCGCAGCTCGCTCTGGCTCGATCTCAAAGGCGGCGCCGCCGAGATCGTCGCGTATCTCAAGCGCATCAATGTTCGCGCGGATTTCCTCGAGATCACCGAATGCTATCTGCGAACGAACGGCGCGTCGATCCGGCTCGAGGTGCCGAGTCCGTGGGGCCTGCACCTCGACGTTCCGGGGACATCGCCGGGTCAGGTCATCTTCTCGTATTCGAGTCTTCTCATCGGCTGCCACCTCGTGGCGGGCGAGCGGTACAAGCAGATCACCGGGTCCGATGTGAATCCATTCGCCGTCGACTCGGGCGTGACGTGCGTTTTGGCATTCGGCATCGACAATACGGTGCCTTTTCTCGTCGGCGCGGTCGGTTGCGCGCTGGGGCAGGAGGAATACAAGCCGGTCGACCATTTTCTGGTCAACTATTTCTACGACCTCGACGGCGGGAAGTTCTCGACGAGCCGCGGTCACGTGATTTGGGGTGGCGACATCGTCACGCTCGGGGGAGCGAACGTCGATCTGGTGCGTGCCTATCTGTGCTGGCGGAATCCGGAGTTCGAACGCGCGATGTTTTCCGTTGACGAATTCGTGCGGTTTCACAACGACTCCGCGTCCCGGCTCCTGGCCGCCACGACCGCGGCGGGAAGGGCTGCCACGTCCGCGCGCAGTTATGACGACGGGATAATGCGATATCTTGGAGCGGAAATGCTGACGCAGAGCACAGCGTTGGATCCCGCGACGTTCGATATTGCCGCCGCATACTCGTGCGTCGACCGGTGGATTCACCGCGCGTCGGCGTTTTCGCTCACACCGGAAGCGGCTCGGACCTGGTTGATGGGATTCGCAGTGCTTGGATACCCGATTATGTCGCGCGCGGCCCAGGAAGCCTGGACTTGGCTTGGGCTGTCAGGACAGCCTTCACTGGCGGGCATTGAGGACGCTGCGGGGGTGTCGCCGGCGCACGGTCAAAATGTGCCTGTTTCCTCAATCCCCGAGTTAACGTGGGCGAATCTTAATGCGTCACTCCCCGTCGCCCTCCGGAGATCCGCTTGATCCATACGCACGACCACGCCCCGTCGTCGGACCCCGTGAAAGTCTATGGCGACATCGAGACTGAAGCGGCGGGACTCGCCTATGGTGCGATGGTGTTTACGGTGGATGCGGGACGCACGACAGAGCCGCACAGCCACCAGAGCCAGGAAACGTGGTGGGTGAAGTCCGGAAGCGGGTTCGCGAGCGTCGACGGCAAGCGATCGGAATTGGCGACCGGCAGCCAGTTTACGGTCCCGGCGAACACGGTACACACGGTGACGAGCAATGCGGGCGAAGCCCTCAAGATCGTCTCGTTTTGGTGGCGCGAGGCCGCGAATGGCTAAGCGACGAGAAATCGTAATCGTTGGGGGCGGCGTAATTGGACTAACGACGGCAGCGACACTATTACAGCGGTCTCCCGACATTTCGGTGACGGTGCTTGAACGGGACGCCGTCGGACTCGGAGCGACGGGATTTGCCGGCGCCGTCGACATCCCGTTCTATAAGAACGAAACGCACCGCCGCATGATCGAGGTCAGTTGGGCTTGGCATGCCGCGCGACAGGCCCGCGCCGCCGCCTACCGACTGCCGGTGCCGACAACATGGTTCGCCGAGCCGGGTGAAATCGCCGACTCGCTCAAAGGTTGCGTGCTCGATTCCCTCGCCCTCGACGCCGCGCCATCTGACTGGGCGCCTCCCGGCGCCGAGCGTTTCCGAGGCAAGGGATTCGTCGTCGACTGCGCCGCGTGGTGCCAGGACCTCGTTCGCGAAATCAGCGAATCCGGGCGCGGCTCAGTCCTCGAGAACACGGAAGTCGCAGACATCGATGACGTCGGCTCGACGACCATCGTCCGCTGCGTCGACGGTCGCGAGTACTCTGGCGAGCACGTCGTCGTCGCACTCGGGCCCTGGTTCCCGGCGTGGAACGAGCTCACGGCATCGTGGTCGCGCGCGCGAGGGCTCAAGACGAAGCGCGTGTTTGGACTCAACATCGCGGCAGAACAAGGTCCGCGTGGAATCTACGGCTGGCTGGCTGGCGACATGTTCTTTCATCCAACCGTTCGGGCCGGCGATTTTCGCATGAGCTTTCGTCGCGACACGTGGGACGTCCACCCGGACAATCGAACCGACGCCAAGATTGGCGACCTGCGGCTGGACGCCGAAATGCGATTTCTCGACGGGTTGTTGGGCGCAGGAAATTGGGCCGTTTCGGGGGAGCGCGTCCACGTGGACAGCTACACGCCAGAATTCACGCCAATCATCGATAGCTGCGAGGCACTCGGCAGAAATGTGACGGTCGCGACCGGCACGCATGGGTCGGGGATCCGACTCGCCCCGGGGATCGCAGACATCGTTGCAACCAGGCTGCTCGTGAGTCTGGATTTACCTGAGGCATTTCGTGCGAATCGATAACCCACCCGCCGATCTAACGCATCCGAACGGCTACTATGGTTGTAACGACCGGGCGTCGCTCATGATGCGCGTCTCGAATTTTCCGGATGAAGTACTCACGCTACTTCAGCTTGAAACGTTGATCGCGCTCAATACAGTTGAACGCTACGATTGCAAATCCATGGTCGAATTCGGTTGCTTCGACGGTCGCTCCCTCGAAGTCACCCGTTTGGCCGACGTTGATTACGTGGGAATCGACCTGAATCCGTCCGGCATCGAAACGCTGCGCCAGCGCATCTCGTGCGAAGAGCTCAAGGGCCGCGCCACCGCCATGGTCGCCGACGCGCTCAAGGCTGAGGAGTGGATCAAAAAGGTGCCCGAAGGCCGTGCGCTCGTACATCTGCCGTTCAACTTCGTCGGCGGATTCCGCGACGTGTCGCAGCTGCTGCGTAGCGTGTCGGTGTTGCCGGACATGATGCTTCTCATAACGATCTTTAACACCGACGCGTACACGACGTCGGTGCGCCGCCGGTACTATACGGCGTGCGGCGTCAACGCGCTCAAGCTGACGCACGAGGAATCAGGCGGTGCCGTGTTCACCGGCAACGCCGACTTCTTCTCGCATTCGCCGAGTCCCGAGGCGCTGCGCAAGTGTCTGTCGGACTGTGGTATCGACGTCATCGCGGAGAAGTCCAATCGCGTCGGCAGATGCTTTCTTGCGGCTCCGCGCGATTCGACGATTGGTAAATGAGCATGACAACTGGAGTAGTGAGCGATGTGCAGATTGCCGGCGACGAAGCGGACGTTCGTCGCTGCTACGCCGCATTTCGTGAGCTCCGGCCGCATCTCACCACAGAAGATGACTTCGTGGCGCGCTGGCATCGCCAGGTTCCCGAGGGCTACACGCTCGCGTACATCGCGACCGGCGATCGGGTGCCCGCGGCAGCCGGATATCGCGTGATGCACACGATGGCGTGGGGCCACATCATCTACATCGACGACCTCATTGCCGCCGAAGCCTCACGCGGAATGGGGCTCGGCCGCACGCTGCTGCTCTACATCCAGGACGAAGCGCGAAAGCTCGGTTGCGAGGCGGTGCATCTCGACACCGGATACCAACGCCATCGGGCGCACGGCGTCTACCTTCGCGCGGGTTTCGAGCTCAACTGCCATCATCTCGCCTGGCACGTGACGCGTGACTGATGCGTTCACGTCGCGCGCCGACCTTGTTGTAATCGGCGCCGGTCCAAAGGCCGCGGCGATCGCGGCGAAAGCGCATGTGCTCAATGAGCTGGGGCACGGCCCGGTGCGTGTCGGTATTCTCGAACAGCACGAAGCCGCCGCGGCGTGGACGGGCCGCAATGGCTTTACGACCGGCGCGGAACGATTGGGCACTCGTCCAGAAAAGGACGTTGGCTTTCCGTATCAGAGCGGCCGCGAACTCGGAGTTGAAGGCCGCGAGATCGACGCCATGATGTTCCTGTTCTCGTGGCAGAGCTACCTCGTTGGCCTCGGCGAGTATCGCCATTGGGTCGACGCGGGCGCGCCGTGTCCGCAGCACCGCGAGGTTGCGCGGTACTATGCCTGGGTTCTGTCGCAAGCGACGAACGGCGTGAATCTTCGTCTCGGCAAAGTCACCGGCGTCGCGCTGCGCCCGAACGGGTGGGTCGTGACTTCAGAGAACGCGAATGGCATCCGCGAAACCAGTCTCGCGGAGCGCGGCGTCGTGCTCACCGGGCCCGGAAAACCTCGGCAGTTGTCGTGCGCGCCAGACGTCGCCGATCGTGTGATCACGCCCGCGATGACGCTGGCGCAGTTGCGCGCGTCGGGCGTTTCGGTGGACAGCAAGATCTGCATCGCGGGCTCGGGGGAGAGCGCGGTAACGCTCGCGCTATTGTTGATCGACGAATTCGGCGACGACATCGATCTCGCGTTCGTGACGCCGTCGCTGCCGCAGTCGCGCGCCGAGTCGTTCCTCGAGAACGCGGTGTATTCGAACCCGCAGTCTGTCGACTGGCAGTCGCTGCCGGAGTCAGAGCGGCTGGAGTTCATTCGTCGTTCCGATCGCGGCGTGATGTCTCCGGACGCGGTCGCGCATCTGTCGCATCATCGCAAGCTCCGCTTCGTCGTCGGTCGAGCGGGCCATGTCGAGCGCAGTCCTAGTGGTCGCGCGTGGGTGGGGATCGTCAAGCCGAATGAAACGGTGCATCACGAGTTCGACGTCGTCGCCAACTGCACGGGCTCCTCTCCGCTCGCGACGCTGACGGATTTGCTCGGCAACGACATCGGCGGTGTCGAACGTCGTGTTGGGCTCGCGCTGAATGATGAAATCGCGGTGCGAAGCGCGCTGGATGAGAATCTCGCGCTGCGCGGTCTCGCGCCGAAACTGCATTTGCCGGCCATCGCCGGATTATTGCACGGGCCTGGCCTAGCGAATCTCAGCTGCCTCGGCACGCTGAGCGATCGCATTCTTGGCGCGTATCTCCGTCGGCCCGTCGCGATGGCACCGCGTGGAGCAGGCGAAGTGGACTCGCCGGCGTACTCATTGGAAGCGCAGGCGTCGGTCCGTCGATGATGAATCTTCTCGCCATCTATGAGAGCATGGCGGATGAGAAGCCCGACGAGCTTGCGCTGATCTACCGCCGAGAGCCGTACGTTGGAGAAACGCGCACGTGGGGACAGTTGCGTGAGCGCAGCGAATTCCTGACGAAGCGATTGATCGCGGCGAATTTCCCCGAAGGTGGTCTGTGCGCCGTCGTGCTCACCGACAATCCCGACATGCTGCCGCTGTTGATGGCAATCTGGCGGCTGCGCGGGGTCGCGGTGCTCGCCGACAAAATGTGGGGCGACCGTTTGCGGGAATCAGTATTCTCTCATAGTCAGCCCAACGCCTTCGTGTCGCTCGAGCCGGAGCTGACCGTGACGCTGATGGTGCAGCCGGAGCGAAGCGCCGATCGAAAGCGGCAACTCGAGGACGGCGCGTTGCTCTCGTATACGTCTGGCAGCACCGGCGATCCGAAGGCGATCGTGATGACGCATGGCCGCTTGTCGACGACGATGTACGCGGCCGCGGCGGCGGTCGTACGTCACCGTGGGGCACCGCCGCAGCGCGTCGGATGCAGCATGCGGTTGTCGGGGTCCGGCGCGCTCAATCTTCACTACACGTGGGCGCTTGCATCGGGCGCGACCGTCGTCGTGATGCCGCAGCTCGAGCTGTCGACGGCGCGGAACTACTGGCGCGAGATCGAGGAGTACGAAGTCGATCAGATGTTTCTGGTTCCGCCACTCATCGACGTGCTTAACCACGCGGCCGCGCCGCGACTCAGACTTCGAAAGCCGCCGATCTGCATCACCGGCAGTTCGCCGTTGTCGACGAAGACCCAGGATCGGTTTCACCGCAAGTTTAGCGTTGGTCTGCTCAACGCGTTTGGTTTGACCGAGACGATGTGCGCCGCATTTTTTGGCGAGTACGACGAGAACGGAATGGGTCGCCATTCCATTGGGCAGCCTGCGCTTCTCAAGGCACGATTGCGCAATCTCGAAGGTGAGGTGTTCGACGGACAGGGCGACGGTGAGCTGGAGCTTTCGGGACCGGTCATGTTCGGCGGCTATTTCGGCAACGAGGCGGCGACGCAGGCGGCGTTCCGCGGTTCGTGGTTCCGCACTGGTGATTTGCTGCGGCGGGACGAGGCCGGCCGAATGACGACCGTCGGACGAATCAAGGACGTCGTGATGAAGGGGAGTTTCGCGATATACTTGAATGAGATCGAAGAGGCGGCGAACACGCTGGACGGCGTCGTCGAGAGCGCGGCGGTTCCGATTCAGTTGCCGGACGGCGGAGAAGATTTTGGCCTGCTCGTGCGTTTTCATCCCGGCGGCGCAGCGCGGGTCGACGAGATCGCGGGCGCATTGAAGCAGATGCTCGGCGGGCTGCGAACTCCTCGTCGCGTCATCGAGATAGCCCAGCCGCTGCCGCGCACCGGGCAGGAGAAGTTGAGTCGCGTGGCGCTTCGCGCGCTGTGGCAAGAGGTGTCGGGCCAGGCCGCGATGGATTGGGCGACGCAGCTTTAATCGTCTTTGAATAGAAATCTTTTAATGGATGTGCTGGAGATGATCCCAACGAACGGGCGGCCGACGGAAGAAGAATTCATCGCACGCGCTCGGCGCTTTCTGCGCGAGATCGGCGGTGAGAAGGCCGATTCCGTCGACGTCGACGCAAACCTCATCGAGAGCGGCATACTCGACTCGCTGGCCATCATCGCGTATGTCGCGTTCGTCGAAGAGCAGCGCGGCTCGGAGCTCGAGATGGGTCCGGAGGAACTGGCGTTGATCATGACGATTCGCTCGGCGTATCAGCTCGTGCGCATTGCCCCGTCTCCGAACGCGGCGTAGCCCGGCGTGGACGCTGGTTTGCAGCGAGCGATGGCGCTGCTTCCGCGCCTTGATTACGCGGATCCAGCCGCGGTTCGCGCAAAGATGTACCGGTACACCCGTCTCTCTCAGCACTCCGGTCTCTGGAAAGGCACCGACCCCCGCGTAGAGTTCGTCAATCGCGCGGTTGTGTCGCCGGCCGGCGTGTCCATCCCGACGCGAATCTACTTTCCAATTCGTAGATCGACGCCTGGGCCCGCGATCGTGTTCTACCATGGCGGCGCGTTCGTCATCGGCGATCTGGATTTCGAGCACGGCCGATGCCTCGAAATGGCTGCTGAGACGAACTGCGTCGTCGTATCGGCGGACTACCGTCTCGCGCCGGAGCATCCCTTTCCGGCCGGTTTCGACGACTGTTATGCCGTGTACGAATGGACGATCGCGAATGCCACGGAGTTGAGCGTCGATCCGCGTCGCGTTGCGCTTGCCGGTGCCAGCGCGGGAGGAGCGCTCGCTGCCGCCGTCGCGTTGGCCGCGCGCGATCGCGAGCTCGCGAATGCTGCGTTTCAATTGTTGTTATATCCGGTGATCGATGACCGGATGATCACCGAGTCGATGATGACGCTCATCGACATTCAGGGGTGGAACCGTCGCAATTCCGAGCACATGTGGCGACACTACCTCGCCGGCTCATCGGAGACGTCGCCGTACGCGGCGCCTGCGCGCGCGACGGATTTGAAGGGATTGCCGCCGGCGTACGTGATGACGGCGGAGCTCGACGCGTTGCGCGATGAAGGCATTGAATACGCAAAGCGGCTGCTCGCAGCAGGCGTTCCGGTCGAGTTGCACGACTTCGCCGGCGCGTTTCACGGGTTCGACACGCTCGCGGCCGGGCCGGTGGCCGAACTCGCTCGCGCCGAACAGTACTCGCGTTTGCGAACGGCGCTCGGCGTCGCGGTCTAGCTGACGTCGCTCCGCGCGTGCGAATCGTTGCGACGCGCCTCGCGTCAGCGACCGAAGGGCGTGTGTAGCGAAAGTCCGAGGTCAAAGCTTATGTAGTTGACGCCCTGCGTCGGTGTGGTCGACGTGTTGACGACGCCTGGAATCCTCGCCTTGAGATTTTGTCCGACATATCGCGCTTGCGGCGTGAAGCTCAGGATTCCGCCGAGCGTCACATCCGCGCCGGCGCCGAACTCATAGCCTGGGGAGCGGTCAGTCATCAGCGTATTCGACGACGATCCACCATATCCACCCTGCAAGTCGTTGAGTGTCACACCGCCTTTGACGAACGGACGAATCAATGATGAACCGGTCGCCGAGAGCTTCACGCCGACCGTGACGCCTTGCAACGTGTACTTGCCGTCGGTGTTGCAGGAGCCGGTCTTGCAATCGAATTGCACATGGTCGAATCCCGCGTACACGCCGATCATGCCGAGTGAGAGTCCGGCGTCGAGTCCATATCCGAAACCGGTCTTGGCCCCTTCGATAAGCGCGGTGTTCGGCGTTGTTTGATCTTGTCCGAACGCGCCGGTGGGAATGCTCCCAGTTCCGCGCAGTCCGAGCGAGATCGACTGTGCGTTGAGGTTCGATGCGACGGCGAACGATGCGATGAGACAAAGGGTGCGGCGAAGGCTGACCATGGCGCAACTCCATGAGAGAGACGTGGCCCAGCGTGAGCATTTTAATACCGAGCGCGTGATGCCTGCTCTATTTGTCGTATAGCTACGTCTCTCGGTTCGCCGGCGCAACAAACATTTGTTGAGTGTATGGGCGACGAACGGTGATTGCAGAATTATCAGTTCTTGAAACGGCGTCTGCGGCGCAGAGTCGCACGCGCGAAGGAGTGGTCGCCGGCGGCATCTGTCGATTCGCGACATGTGGACGTATGAGCACTGTCGGGCGGCTCAAAGTGGATGTTTGATCGAACACTGCGGCGGCGACTTCGTGGAATAGACGAGCTCGTCGGCGACAACGAAGAGGCGCTCGAGCAGGCCCAACGCGATCGCGTTCGTCGAATTAATCCGCGCTCGCCTCGGCGCAGTCCGCTCGTACCTCGGTACACCATTTGCCGCGTGGCCGTCGTGCGCCCCTCATGGCCGGAGGAAACAGGTGGATCATCAAATTCCCGTGGATTCTGCGGCCCGCGATGGTAAACGTCGTCTTTTTCGGAGCGGCGGACCCGAGCGAAAGAGGCTGGGCATTGATCGACGCCGGACCGCCCGGCTCGGCGAATATGATCGCGCATGCGGCCGACCATCGGTTCGGCGCCGGTAGCCGGCGGCACGCGGAAGACCGCCGAACGAATGCCAAGCATCCGTGAGCGAAACACGAACGACCACAACGAAACAAAGCCGCGTGGCAATCGGCGCTGAGATCTCGGCGCGTGGCGTCGATCTCATGGTCTGGGCGCCGGAGCGGGCGGCGGTCAGCGTCGTGGTCTATGACGGTGCGTCGAGTGAGGCAGCGCGTGCAGTTTCCCTCGAGCGCGACGGCGAATATTTCGCTGGCAGCTTCGAGGACGCGCACGCGGGAACGTTGTACCGCTTTCGCGTCGACGACCGCGGCGACTTTCCCGACCCCGCGTCGCGCTTTCAGCCGGACGGGCCGCACGGACCGTCGGAAGTAATCGACGCGAGCGATTTTGCTTGGACCGATTCCGATTGGCGCGGTGCGATTCGCGACGGCGCGGTGATTTATGAAATGCACATTGGAACCTTCACGACCGAAGGAACGTGGCAATCCGCGATCGACAGACTGCCCGATCTCGCCGAGGTTGGCATCACGATGATCGAGGTGATGCCGGTCGCGGATTTCGCCGGTCGCTTCGGGTGGGGTTACGACGGCGTCAACCTGTTCGCACCGTTTCACGGCTACGGCCGTCCGAATGATTTTCGAGCCTTCGTAGATCGCACACACACGCGTGGCATCGGCGTCATTCTCGACGTCGTCTACAATCATTTCGGACCCGACGGCAACTACGTCGCGCAGTTTTCCGACGGCTACTGCACCGATCGATATCACACCGACTGGGGGCCGGCGATCAACTTCGACGGCGACGGCGCGGAGGGAACGCGTGCGTTTTTTCTCGCCAACGCTCGCTATTGGATTCGCGAATTCCACCTCGACGGTCTTCGGCTCGACGCAACACAGAACATTTACGACGGCTCGCCGTCACACATTCTCGCCGAAGTGACGGCGTGCGTGCGCGATGAAGCGTCGCCGCGCAATACGCTGGGCGCCGGTCCTCGACGTCGTTCAAAAACAACTGCTCACCCCGATGGGATTGCGCTCGCTGTCGCGCGATCACCCAGACTACAAACCGAACTATTTCGGCGACCTCCGCTCGCGCGACGCAGCGTATCACCAAGGCACCGTGTGGGCCTGGTTGATCGGCCCGTTCGTCGACGCATATCTGCGCGTGTACCCCGACGACACCGCCGGCGCGCGCAACTGTCTTCACGCGTTGGTCGCGCATCTCGACGACTTTGGCGTCGGAACGGTGGCAGAAGTGTTCGACGCCGAGCCGCCGTACACGCCGCGCGGCTGCATTGCGCAAGCGTGGAGCGTCGCCGAGTTGTTGCGGGCCTGGTCGCGCACGTCGCCACGCGCTGAGATGGACTGACGCTACAGCGCGAAGGACAAGCCTTTGCCAAAAATCGCGACGAAGCCGACCGCCACGACCGCCGCGAGCAGGATCGTAAGCCAGCTGCGCTCGACGATGGTCACCGGGATCTCGAGCATGTCCGACGGCGTCGTTTCCCCGCGCAGCGTTTGCGGCCCCCACACGAGCCCCGACGTGCCGCCGAGCGACGCGGCAGCGCCGGAAATAAGAACGAGCCGGAGTCCACCCGCGTTGAACGCACCGGCGGCAACTTCGAGCGCGGCACCAGCGAAATACGGAATAAGACCGAGCCGCGTCGCGTGTTGGTACTTGCGCGGACGTGCATCACCAACGAACGGATCGAGCGCCAGGAAAACCCACTTCGTCACGAGCAAATACGAAATCAATCCGACAACGGTGATCCCCGAGCGCCACAGCACTTCAGGCTCCAGACCGCCGATCACCGCGGCCCAGTCACCAATCCCCGAGACGCCCGAATAAAAAAAGTATCCGGTGCCCTGCATCAAATTCACAGCCGCAAACAACCACAGCGCATACCGCAGAACGCGCGGACCTGGCAAGATCTTATAAAGCAGCATCGCCAGCGCGCCACCAATCAAGGTCGCGATCGTGCCGCCCGCCGCAACGATCCGCTCCGGCGCGAGACCGTCGTCGAGCACACTGCACTCGAAGTGCATCGACGAGAGCTCGATCGGCTTGGCTCCGACGAGCAAGCACGCTCCGCCATGACCCACGCCCTCATGCAAAAGGCTGGAAAGGGCGTAGACGATCACAGCCACGGCTGCAACAGTCAGCGCATCGTGCCGCGCGGTCGCGTGTTTTGTGGGTTGCCGGATTGCCAAGGCTGCAGCGACGGTGGCGGGAAGGCTGATCAAACCTGACTTAGGCGGACTCTGCTGAGCCTGAAAAATACGATCCCGCATGCCGTCAGCGAAAGACCGAATCTCAATTCCTGTGGCCTTCTCGTAGCAACGATTTTTACCAGGTTGCGAGCCCTCGAACCACCGCCTCGAGCACCTTCGATCCCTCATCGGACGTTTCAGTGACACAGCTCTTCTCACCGCTCGACCTCGGCTCGCTTCGTCTGGAGAATCGGATCGTCGTGTCTCCGATGTGCCAATACTCCTCCGAAGACGGCTGCGCGTCCGATTGGCACATCATCCATCTCGGCACCCTCGCCCTGTCTGGTGCAGGTCTGTTGCTGCTCGAAGCCACGGCGGTCGAAGCGCGCGGACGTATCAGCCATGCCGACCTCGGTCTGTGGGACGACGCGACCGAAGCCGCGCTCGACCGCGTGCTGCGCATCGTTCGCACCTATTCTAGAATTCCAATCGGCGTTCAACTAGCACACGCTGGACGTAAAGCGTCGACTCGACGGCCGTGGGACGGCGGTGGATTCCTCGCGGCCGATGAGCCAAACGGCTGGCAGACGATTTCGGCGTCCGCCGAGGCATTTAATCCGGGCGAGCCCGTGCCCGTTGAAGCGACCGAAGCCGACATCGACGAAATCGTCGAAGCGTTCGCTAGCTCCGCGCGTCGCGCTGACCGTCTCGGCCTCGATACGATCGAAGTGCACGGAGCGCATGGGTATTTGATCCATCAATTTCTTTCGCCGCTCTCCAACCACAGAACGGACTTATACGGCGGAAGTCTCGAGAATCGCATGCGCCTCGCACTACGCGTGTTCGACGCGGTCCGCGCCGCGTTTCCGTCGAGCAAGCCGGTTGGAATGCGCGTCTCCGCCACTGATTGGGTCGAGGGAGGATGGGATCTCGACCAGACCATCGCCCTGGCGAAAGCGCTGGAAGCGCGCCGCTGCGCGTACATCGATGTATCGACCGCCGGGAATAGTCCCCTCCAGAAGATCACGCTCGCGCCGGGCTATCAAGTGCCATTCGCCGCGGGCGTAAAGCGCGCCGTCTCGATTCCAGTCTTTGCCGTTGGTCTCATTACGGATCCGCAGCAAGCTGAAGACATCATTGCAAACGGAGAGGCCGACGCGATCGCCCTGGCGCGCGCCATTCTCTACGACCCTCGTTGGCCATGGCATGCCGCGGTGAAGCTGGGTGGCCGAGTGGACGCGCCGCCGCAGTACCTTCGGTGTGAGCCTGCGGAAGCACGCGGCGTGTTCCGCAAAGTCGCGCGAACCGGCAATTAGAAGATCGTCTCTTGCGCGAGCGATACCTTCCACTCATCGCCTAGCGCGGAAGCGCTTCAGGATTATTTAATGAAAGACAAGCCGCGCCTCACGCTGTCCGACGACGCCACACGGCGCGCAGTCGCCTCGATCAGACGATTCTTCGCCGAGGAGCTCGACGAAGACGTTGGAGAGTTGAAGGCATCGATGGTGCTAGACTACATTCTCGTCGAACACGGCCCGTCGATCTACAATCAGGCCATCGCCGATGCCAAGACGTTCTTCGACGAGCGCGCGGCGGACCTCGGCGACGTGTGCTATCACAAGGAATTCGGGTACTTCAAGACACCAACCCGTTGACCGACGGCCACAAGGATTTTTTACCGATTGGTGCCGCCGAGGTCGGTACATTGCTTGCAATGACGCCGTCGTGGCGACTAGTTCACAATGCTCGGATTTTGCCTTAGCCCCGTGTTTCCGTGAGCGGTTTACCGCAGCCCGATTTGATCGACGAGGATTGCCCGCTCGCGAGCGCGCTGGCAACTCGTATTCGAAACTCCGCGGATGAGTTGACCGGGGGGTGGCTCGAGCGTATCTCGGCGCGAGTGACCTTGGACCCAAACCGCATTTTCCCGACCAACGAGCTGCTCGATCATATGCCATTGCTGCTCGGCGGCATCGCGGATTACATCGAGAGTCCGGTGGCGGTCGTGAACGCGGATTCCGGCGTCGTGGCTAAGGCCATGGAGCTTGGCGCGTTGCGCCATCGACAAGGTTTCGACGCGTATGAGATTTTGAAAGAGTATGAGATCCTCGGCGGGATTCTCTTTCATTTTGTCTCCCAGGCGGCGGACGAAATCGACCAGCCGTGTTCGCGCGGCCAGCTGATGACGTGCGCGTCGCGCTTGTTCCGCGCGGTGACGATCATCCAGCAGGCCACGATGACGCACTTTCTGTTGCTCGCGGAGAAAGGCATCGCCGATCGGGAAGGGCGGCTCCGGGCGTTCAACCGCGTCTTGTCGCATGAAATCAAGAATCGTCTTGGCGCGATCATCGGCGCGATCGGCATTCTCGAGGAAGGGGTTTCGATCGCCGATGCGGATCGCGAGAAAATGCTGGAGATGATCGGTCGCAACGCGCGCGACATGGGCGTGAGCGTCGACAACGTGCTCGTGATGTCGCGCATGGAAAACAACGTGCAGCGGCATCGTCACATTCGCCTTCCCGAGGTCGCGCAGGAGTCGGCGCGTCAGCTGCGCGAGCCGGCGCAGGCGGCCGGAGTATCGATTCGCATCGACGCGGATATCGTGGATGTCGAAGTGAATGCGAGCGTCGTCGAGCTGTGTTTGACGAACTACCTATCGAACGCAATCAAGTACTCCGATCCGAAGAAGGGTGAGCGGTTTGCGGTGATCACGGGCGTGCTCGAAAAGAATGCGGCGGGCGATATGGAAATCGTCATACGCGTACGTGACAATGGACTCGGCGTTCCGGAGGAGAAGCGCGACCGGCTGTTCGAGGAATTTTTCCGGGCGCATGAGGGCCTTGCCGACACCAAGGGAACTGGTCTCGGCTTGAGCATCGTGCGTGAGGCGGCGACATCGCAGGGTGGGCGCGCGTGGTCCGAGCCGTTGCCGGATGGGTCGGTGTTTGCGATGGCGTTGCCTGTGCGAGCTGGAGTGCCGGAGGCGCAGCGTCCGGAGTCGAGCGCGTAGCGAAGCGGGTCTCGAGGTTGAACCCGCGCTTGCCACCATGACGATTCAAGACAGTCGTTCAGAGTATGCTAAACGGATGCACCGGGTTCTCGAGCATGTCGACCGGCATCTCGACGCCGCGCTCGAGCTGAGTACGCTCGCGGCAGTCGCCAATTTTTCGCCGTTCCACTTTCACCGCCTGTTTTCCGCGTGGACCGGCGAGACCGTCGGCGACTATTTGCGCCGCCGCCGGCTCGAGGTCGGCGCGTTGCGGCTCGTGTCGCAGCCAGGCACGACGGTGCTTCAGGTCGCGTTGTCCGTCGGCTTTGGATCGTCTGAGGCATTCGCGCGCGCGTTCAAGGTGCATTTCGGCGCGAGTCCAACGGCCTGGCGCGCACGCGAACGCAAACATCGCAATCCTGATCAGATGAAGCGCAATCCGGATCAGGAATCGCGGGCCGGGAGCGCGCACTTTCCAACCTCACCATCGAATCACCGGGAGGTTGTCATGAAAGTCACATTGATCGAACGCAAACCCGCGAACATCGCGTACATGCGCCACGTTGGCGCATACGGCGAGCCGATCTCGAAATTTTGGCAAACCGTGGTCGCCCCATGGATGGGTACGAACAACTTGTTTGGGCACGTGCGATACGGAATCAGCCACGACGATCCCGGAATCGCCTCTCCGGAGCGGGCTCGGTACGATGCAGGCGTCGAAGTCGATTCCAATTTTTCCGGAACCGGCGATTATCACACAACTCTGATTCCTGGCGGCAGGTACGCGTGCGCGCATTTCAGTGGAACGACGGCGGACATCGTCGGCGCGTGGGCGAAGCTGCTGCGTGAGTGGCTGCCCGAAAGCGGAATGCAGCTCGATTCACGGCCGTTCTTCGAGTACTACGATCAGAACGCCAAGTTCGATCCGAAGACCGGCGTCTTCTCGTGCGATCTGTGTATTCCCGTCGTCGCGCTATGACGTTGGGCCGTGGCGGGCATTTCACCTTTCTACTCGACGTTCGAGGAAGTGAATCTCCAGTTCACACACGGGTCAAGCTCGGCACATAGTCTGCGCCTGTGCCTCCATATCAAACTTCGAGGACAACGTGGCAAACCCAACTGTCGATCAAGAGCTGGCGGATCTCGAACGCAAATACTGGCAGGCGATGAAGGACAAGGACGTCGAGACGGCGGTGCAACTTACCGATGAGCCGTGCATCATCACGGGCGCGCAAGGCGTATCGCGCATTGACCGCGAGTCGTACCGGAAGCTGATGACGGAAGCCAAATGGGAACTCGTCGATTACGAGTTTAGCGATATGCAAACGCAACGGGTGACGGACGATGTCGCCGTTGTCGCGTATAAAGTAAAGGAGAAACTCACGGTCGAGGGCAAGCCGGTGAGCTTCGAAGCGTCGGATTCGTCAACGTGGGTCAAGCGAAATGGACAGTGGCGATGCGCGGTTCACACCGAAGCCGTTTCGGGCGACCCGTTCGGGCGCGACCGCCAAAGCGCCAAATAGCAATCCGTGTCCCTCTCAAAGCTCGCGAGAGCCGACTTCGATAAAATGCCAGCTCGATCTGATGTCGGCGAACGTCGCGAAAATCACCGAGCCGAAAGAGAAGGGACGTTGGGAGCCGAATCGCCACCTGTGGAAAACGGCCAACGAGATGGCCGGCGTGCGACGATCGCTGATGGGAAAGATGGGGGAGAATAGGTAATCGCTAACGTGCGAGCGCCGCCACGACGGCGCTCGTCATCTCCTCAGTAGTCGATATTCCGCCGAGATCCGGTGTTTGCACGCGGGACTCGGCGAGTGTTGTTCCGACGGCGAGCTCAATGCGCCGCGCGCCCGCCGATTGTCCAACGTGATCGAGCAGCATCGCCATCGACAGAATCGACGCAATCGGATTCGCGATTCCCTTTCCGGCAATGTCCGGCGCGGAGCCGTGCACCGGCTCGAACATGCTCGGCGCGGTCCGCTCGGGATTGATGTTGCCGCTGGGCGTCACGCCGAGCCCGCCGACGATCGCCGCCGACAGATCGGAGAGTATGTCGCCGAACAGATTGCTCGCGACGATCGTATCGAAGCGCCAGGGGCGCCGGACAAGCTCCGTTGCGGCGGCATCGACGAGCAGCGACTCCGTCGCCACATCAGAATATTTTAAAGCCACTCCACGAAAGACGTCGTCCCACAACGTCATCGAAAACGCTTGCGCGTTCGACTTTGTGATGGACGTCAACTGCTTGCGTCGACCGCGCGCGAGCTCGAACGCCGCGCGGATGACGCGCTCGCACCCCTTTCGCGTGAAGACGTTCGTCTGCAACGCCGTTTCGTCCGGCGTGCCGGCGTGGAATCGCCCGCCGACGTTCGCATACTCGCCTTCGGTGTTCTCGCGAACGATGAGCAGGTCGATGTTCTTCGTGTCCGACGACTTGAGCGGCGACGGGACGCCGAGCCAAAGGCGAGCTGGCCGCAGATTCAGATATTGATCAAACGTTCTACGGATCGTGAACACGAGCTCCGACAACGTGATCGTGTCCGACACGCGCGGGTCGCCAACCGCGCCGAGCAGAATTGCGTCGAAGCTGCGGAGCGCATCGAGGCCGCCTTCGGGAATCGTTCGCCCGTGCGCGAGGTAGTGATCGGTTCCCCAATCGAAGCTCGTCCACTCGGCACGGAGACCGTCCGGCGCCAGCGCAGCGTCTGCCACGCGAACCGCGGCGGCAGTCACTTCCGCGCCGATGCCGTCTCCGGGGATGAGAGCAATGCGTAGACCCATTGCGCCCCCTAGCTTTCCTTCGACGGCAATCGTCGCGCTGGCTTTCCCATCGTGTCTCTATGAGATGGTTTAAATGCGTCACAGCTTTCTGATATTGCTCGCCGCATCGTCGATCGGTGCACAGACAGTGCATCAGGGGTTGACCGCCGTCGAGGGGCTCAAGGTCGGACAATATACGCTTACGGCTCGTCCGACCGGTTGTACGGTGATCATCGCGACGAACGGGGCTGTTGCCGGCGTCGATGTGCGCGGCTCAGCGCCCGGCACACGCGAGACGGACCTGCTCGACCCGATCAACACCGTGCAGAAGGTGAACGGGATCGTGCTGGCCGGCGGCAGCGCGTTTGGCCTGGACGCGGCCACTGGTGTCATGAAGTATCTCGAAGAACAGAACATGGGTTACGACGTTGGCGTCGCCAAAGTGCCGATCGTGCCCGCCGCGATTCTGTTCGACCTCGGCATTGGCGACCCGAAGATTCGCCCCGACGCGTCGTGCGGTTACAAAGCCGCTGCCGCTGCGACAAACGGTCCGGTGGCCGAAGGAGACGTTGGCGCGGGCGCCGGCGCGACCGTCGGCAAGTTATTTGGCGGCAGTCGCGCAATGAAAGGCGGCCTCGGCTCCGCGTCGATCACGCTGCCGAACGGGTTGGTCGTGTCGGCGATCGTCGCGGTGAATGCCGTGGGCGACGTCATCGATCCGTCGACCGATCAGGTTGTAGCCGGCGTGCGAACGGCCGACGGAAAGTCGCTCGCCGATGCACGCAAGTTGATTCGCGCGGGCAACTCGCGCGGCGGCGGACGATCCGGTGAGAATACGACGATCGGCGTGGTCGCGACGAATGCAACACTGACGAAGGCGCAGGCGAAGAAGGTCGCGCAAATGGCGCACGATGGAATCGCTCGAGCCATTTCGCCGGCGCATACGATGAACGATGGCGACGCCATCTTCGCGATGGCGACCGGTGTTCGCGCCGGTGAGCCTGACGTAACGACGATCGGTGCGCTGGCGGCGGACATGATGGCGGAAGCGATTTTGCGAGCAGTGCGGGAGTCGAAGGGCTTGCCCGGATATCCGTCGGCGCGCGACCTCGCGCGCAAGAAATGAGCGTTTCATAACAGCGTGACCACCGCGATCACAATCGCTCGGTGAGCGTTCAGCTCGCAATTCTGCTCGGCTACTCGGCGCTGATGATCGCGTTGGGCGCCTATGCCGGTCGTCGGGTAAAGAATACCGGCGGATTTTTCGTCGCGGGTCGTCGGCTTGGCCCCGGTCTCTTGTTCGCGACCATGCTGGCCCCAAACATCGGCGCTGGATCCACGGTCGTCGCCGCCGCGCTCGGCTACGTCAATGGACTGCCAGCGTGGTGGTGGGTTGGCTCCGCCGCCATCGGCTCAGTGGTTCTCGCATTCTGGATTGGGCCACTCATCCGTCGCGAAGCAGCTGCGCGTGGGCTGAATACCGTCGGCGATTATCTCGAACAACGGTATTCGCCTGCCGTTCGCAACGTCGCTGCCGTGCTGCTCTGGATCGGCACCGTCGCGATTCTCGCGGCCCAGCTCATGGCGATGTCGATCGTGCTCGGGGCGATCACCGGAGTGCCGAAGTGGGCGGGATGCGTGATCGGCGGTATCGTCGTCACGGTCTACTTCAGCGCCGGTGGTCTCGTTTCGAGCGCGTGGGTAAACGTCCTGCAGCTCGGCGTCAAACTGCTCGGCTTCGCGCTTGCGCTTCCATTAGCACTCTCTCATGCCGGTGGATGGGCGTCGATCACCGCGCGACTTCACGTCGGGGCCGGCTATTGGAGCCTCTGGCAGAACGGGTCGTCGGGGTGGATGTATCTGGCGGCACTCGGCCCGTCGTTCATCGTGTCGCCGGCATTGTTGCAAAAGATTTTCGGCGCGCGCGACGACCGCGCGGTTCGACTCGGCGTCGGCGCAAACGCACTCGGTCTCTTTGCGTTCGCGTTCGTACCCGTGGTGCTCGGCATCATCGCGCGGTCATTGCATCCGGGGTTGGTGGACAGTCAACAGGCGCTACCCGTGTTGCTGCTGAACGACGTGCCCGTCGCGATCGGCGCGCTTGGACTCGCGGCGTTGTTTTCCGCCGAAGTCAGTGCCGCCGACGCAATCCTGTTCATGCTCGCGACGTCGTTGTCGCAGGATCTCTATCGTCGGATGCTGAATCCGGCGGCCTCCGACGAACGCGTGCTTCGCGTGGCGCGAGTCGCCGCGGTGGCGGGCGGCGCGCTCGGCATCGGCATCGCTCTTGTGGCAGGGACCATCGTCGGCGCGCTGTCGTTCTTCTACAGTGTGCTCGCTGTCAGTCTCTTCGTTCCAATCGTTGCCGGATTGAACTTCAAGCGCGTCGGACGCTCAGAGGTAATCGCGTCGATCGTTGGTGGAATGACGATCATGCTGGCGATGCAGCTCGCGACGGGCGGCAAAGGGACGCACGGCATCACGCCGGCGCTCGCTGGTCTCGCCGCGTCTATCGCCTGTGCGGGCATCGTGACGATGTCCGCGAATGGACGTCAGCCGTCGAGCACCGCGGCGAAGTAATCGACGAGCTCGAGGACGAGCGGCTCGGTCGCGCCGTCAGGGTGCCACACGATCTTATCGACCAGTAGCTCCGGGCGCGACTCGGCAGGAATTGAGCGTTCGATAATTCGCGCGTCGAGATCGACGATCCAGTATTCGCTCACGTTTTCGGAGCGGTAGAGCATTCGCTTCGCGACGCGATCGGCGCGCGACGTCGACGGAGATAGCACTTCGATGGCCAAGAGAAGACGGCGAACTTCGTCGAAATGCTCGGGCCGTCGGCCGTCGACGAGCGGCACGACAAACACGTCTGGCTGCACGAGACGCGTCCGGGAGAATCCGACATCAGCTGGCGCGGCAAATACGTGACCGATGCGTTGCTGGTCAGCGTATCCGCGCAATCGCGAATAGAGAGCCCCGACGGCCTCCTGATGCCGCCACGCCGGTGCGGGAGTCACGAACAGCTCGCCGTCGATAATTTCGTACCGGTTGCCGTCGTCCGGCAAATCGAGAAGGTCGTCGACAGTCCACTGTCGTTTGACGTTGGGCATGCCCATAGGATAGGTCTCTCGTCACGGAGTCTGCAAGGGAACATGAGACCAACATGAGCATGAGCGCGCCGGCAAGCGTCACCAAAATGTTGCGAGTATGCGCATTTTCACTCCGCCCGTATCGCCGATAGCGGATCGACGCGCGAAGCACGATGCGCCAGCGCCAGGCACGCAACAACGCAAACGCGATTTCGTCTGAGCGACTTGATCGTCGGCGCGGGAAGCATTGGATCGACGGAGCGCACCGCGTTGCGAAGCGCCGCCGGAGTCCCTGCAAATCAAGAACGCTCAAGGACTGACGGTTGGCGCACCCTGGCGTCGCATCGTTACCGAGGCACGAGTTGGAACAGATCTAACACGAATGACACGAAGACTGCCGAATCGACCCGTGAGGTGTTCGACGTCAATCGCTCATCGTCTGATCATGAGCGTTGAAACGTGATCGCCATTCGGTTCGATTCGTGTCGTGTCGTTTTCGTGTCATTCGTGCTGAAGTCGTTCCGACCGTGTCCGTCCGTCATCACGATCCGTCAAATTCCGAGTCGATGCCCGAGCGTTCCGTCGCGAAATGCCACCATCGGGGCTCTCCCCTAGATGTCGACGAGTTGATCGGGATGTTCGACCGGCGGCGCCAAGCCCAGTGGTTTCGCCGGCAAGTGCAATCAGGGCACAACCTTGTTCGGATACGGCGGCCTCTTCGCCGTCACCGGAGGATTCTTCTTCAGATCCGCCATCAACACCTCGACCGCCTTCTCGAGCTGCGGATCATGACCGGCAATCACCGCCGCGGGTGACATCTCGACTTCGATGTCGGGCGGCACACCAATATTCTCCACCACCCAGCCGCCCTCCGCCGTCCAGATCGCGAAGTTCGGCGCGGTGATCGTTCCACCGTCCATCAACACGGGGAAGCCAAGAATTCCGACGAGCCCGCCCCATGTGCGTTTCCCAATGAGTGGACCCATCTTCAAATTGTGGAACATCCACGGCAGCATATCGCCGCCCGAGCCGGCCGTCTCGTCGATCAGCATTGCCTTCGGCCCCTGGATCGATGCTGTCGGCGACTTCATGTCGTCGCCGTACCGCATTGCCCAATTGCTGATCGCCGGGCGACGCAGAATATCGATGTAGTAGTCCGCAAACTGGCCGCCGCCATTGAAGCGTTCGTCGACGATCAGCGCATCCTTCTGCGCCTGCGGATAGAAATATCGCTTGAAGTAATCGTGACCCTGATTGCCGGTGTCAGGCACGTACACATAGGCAATACGGCCGCCGCTCAGCGAATCGACTTTCTTCAAGTTGCCTTCGACCCACGCACGATTTCTGAGCGCGCCCTCATTCGCGATTGGAACGACGTGCACGGTACGTGCACCAGTGCCTTCAGGATTCGACGCGAGTGTGAGATCGACAATCTTGCCGGCCGTGTTCTCGAATGGCGCATAGATGTTCATTGGCGCACGGACCTGAACACCATTCACCGCGATGACGTACTCACCGGCCTTCGCGTTGACGCCCGGCTCCGTGAGTGGCGAGCGAAGATTCGGCGTCCAGTTGAGACCACCGTACACCTTCGCGATGCGATAGCGCTCGTGGTCCACGGCGTAGTCGGCGCCGAGGAGTCCGCCGGGGATGTTGGTGGCGGGGGAGAGTCGGTCACCGCCACCGCCGCGATGATGGCCGACGCTCAGCTCACTCATCGTCCACTGAATGATGCGATTCACGTCGGCCTTCGTGGTGGCATCGGGCAGGAACTGCGCGTACTTCTTCCGGTTCGCTTCCCAATTCACGCCGTGCATGTTGGGCGCGTAGAAATAGTCGCGATTGATTCGCCACGCCTCATCGAATATCTGCGTCCACTCGGCGCGGGGATCGATCTTGACTTCGACATCGGCGATGGCGAGCCGTCCTTCGCCGGCGTTCACCTTCGCGACGGGCGAGACGAAGAAGTTGGGGCCGTTCGTGTACAGAATCTTCTTTGCATCCGCCGTGAGTTCGTAGCTGCCGACCTGCGGAATGAGAGTTTCATCCTTTCGCTTCGACAGATCGTAATGGTGTAGGGACCCTTTACCATCGACTCGCTGCACGTAGTAGATCTGCCCGGCGTCGCCCGCGGAGAGCTGCGCCAGATCGCCAGCCACGATGGGCATGGCGAGAATCCGATTCTCGATGCCTTCGAGATCGATTCGTACGGCGCCGTTTCCACGCGGAGCAGTCGGCGTAAGCCGCGGTCCACGAGACGCCGAGTCGGCCGACGTTGAATCGCGGTGCGTGGTGTCGCGTGTGACGACGACACGCTCCTCGTCGCTCTCTTTCGCGAGCGGATTGCCGGCGTCATTGCTCAGGACGATTGCGTAAATGTTGCGCGTGCGCCGATAGTCGGCCGCCGCCAGCGAGAACCAATCCTCAAGTGGACCGGCGTCTGTCGACGCGAAGAGGTAGAGGTACCGGCCACTCTTGTCGAACGCCGGCGTGCTCACCTCGCTCAACCCATCGGTCACGCGATACGACTTGTTCTCCGCGACGTTGTAGACGGAGAGCGCGGTGACGAGTGACTTGATGTTCGCCGTGTAAGCAAGCCATTTGGAATCGGGTGACCATGCGTGCGTCATCTCCGATTGTCCGGCCGGCCCATACACATTGTTGCTTCCCACCAGCTTCGCGACGCCGGTCTTCACGTCGATGACATAAGTACTCATCGAGTTGTCGGCGTACGCGATGTACGTTCCGTCGGGTGACCAGTCGAGATCCGAGTAGAAGCCGTGACCCATGAGCTTCAGTGTCTTCACGGCGCCACGTCCGTCTTGCGGCGAGATCTCGAGCTCGTATTCGCCGCTGGCATCGGAGACATACGCGATCTGTGAACCGTCGGGCGACCAGGCCGGCGAACGTTCGTTCGCGCCAACGGTGTTGGTGAGATTCCGCGCGTCGCCCTTGTCGACGGGCACGGTGACGATCTCGCCGCGATACTCGAACGCGGCTCGAACTCCAGTTGGCGAGACGGCGACGTTGCGCACGTACTGATTGCCTTTCACGAAGCGCGGCCGCGTCTCTCTCAAATCAGCGGCGACGCCGATGGTGAGTTTGCGCCCGTTGCCGGAAGCTGCCGGATCCAGAATGTGGAGATAGCCCGCCTGTTCGTAGATGACCTTGCCGCCTCCTGCGCTCATGTTGAGGACTGGGAAGTCTCCATGCGTGGTGAGGCGCCGAATTTTCTTCGTGCCGGCATCGTACGCGTAGACATTGAATTCGCCGTCCCGGTCGGAGCGGAAGTACACCGTGTTGCCGATCCACTGTGCATCGACGTCGTTTGAGCGCCCTTCGGGCTGCGGAATCTTTTCGACGGCGTGCGTCGCGACGTCATACAACCAGATGACCGACGCCGTGCCGCCGCGATAGTGCTTCCATTCCTCGAAGCGCCCCGAGATTGGGTTGTAGGCGATGCGCTTTCCGTCGGCGGAGTATGACGCGCGCGCGGCGTTCGGAATGGGGAGCTTCGTCTCCGGTCCCCCTTCTATAGGTACGGTGAAGAGCTGGGTGTAGCGGTTCGTATAGCTTGACCGGCCGCTCGTGAACAGCACGCTCTTTCCGTCGGGCGTGAAGCCCTGCACGATGTCGGCGTCCGGATGATACGTCAGTCGCTTTGGGACGCCGCCCGACGACGGGATGACATAGACGTCGGTGTTGCCGTCGTAGTTCGCGCTGAACGCAATCAGCTTACCGTCGGGCGAGAACACGGGATTCTGTTCGTCGCCGTCGGCCGTAGTGAGGCGCCGTACATCGGTGCCGTCAATTCGCGATATCCAGAGGTCGCCGGCATAGATGAACGCGACATTGGTCGAGCTCAACGCGGGCTGCGCGAGCAGGCGAGTGTCGGTGATGCTCGGCTGAGCGTGGAGCGTGGTGGCCGTTGCGGCCGCGAGGACTGAAGCGAGGAGTGTGCGCATGCTAGACACTACGGCTGAACGCCCGACTCGGCTACGCGATTCTGCGCGAAGTTATAGGTCTTGAGCACGCGGTTAGACGTCGTTAATAAATAACATGTACAATCGATCCCGACGGCCGTACATTGGGGCGTGATCGATTCTGCGACGCTTCGGGAGAAGGTTGCGCAATGGTGGCCGCATCTCGACGAGCGCGCCCGTCGCTTGTTTGCGGCGAGTGAAGCCCGGCACCTCGGGCACGGGGGCGTTTCGGTGGTGAGTCGGGTGTGCGGGCTGTCGCGTGTCACGATCACGAAGGGGTTGCGCGAACTGGACGAGGCGCCGCTGTCGCCCGGTCGGGTGCGCCATGCGGGGGGTGGGCGTCCGATGCTCGAGGTGAGCGATCCGGCCTTACCGGAGCGGCTGGATGCGCTGGTCGATCCGCTGAGCCGTGGGGATCCCGAATCGCCGCTCCGATGGACGAACAAGAGCACGCGCGCCTTGGCGGCGACGCTGACCGCCGAGGGCCATCCGGTCAGTCATGCGACGGTCGCGCAATTGCTCGAGAGTATGGGCTACAGCCTGCAAGGGAATCGCAAGGCGGAGGAAGGCGCCGACCATCCGGATCGCGACGCGCAGTTCCAGTTCATCAACGACGAGGTCCGTCGAGCCGTGGCAGCGAAGCGACCGGTCCTTTCCGTGGACACGAAAGAGAAGGAGTTGCTGGGCACCTATCAGAATGCGGGGCGACAGTGGCGGCCCGTGAACGCGCCCCACCTCGTGCAGGGGCACGACTTTCCCGCACCGACGGTGCCGCGCGCCTATCCGTACGGCATCTATGACCTCGCGCGCAACACCGGGTTTGTCAACGTCGGCACCGACCACGATACGGGCGCGTTTGCCGTCGCCTCCATTCGGGGCTGGTGGCGCGCGGAAGGCCATCAGCTCTATCCACGCGCGCGCACGCTGCTGATCACCGCGGACGGGGGCGGCAGCAACGGGTATCGGTTGCGCGAATGGAAAATGCAACTCCAAGCGTTCGCCGACGCGGCGCGGCTGCGCATTCGGGTGTGCCCCTTTCCGCCCGGGACGAGCAAGTGGAACAAAGTCGAGCATCGGCTCTTCTCGTTCATCTCGTCCAACTGGCGCGGCGAGCCTCTCCGCGACTACGAAACGATCGTCCGCCTCATCGCGACCACGACCACGGCGAAAGGCCTGACCGTCCGCTGTCGGCTCGATCGGCGACGCTATCCTGCGGGTCACCGGGTGACGGACGCGGAGATTGCGTCCGTCAATCTCAAGCCAAATGCCTTTCACGGCGAATGGAACTACGCGATACACCCGCATCATAGCTTGTAAACCTTAATTTTTTACACCGCCTTACTCCACAATGGGGTTCAGGGCGTCGCGCGTTTGTCGCAACGACCCGAGCGAGGTCGGGAGTACCGGCGCTTTGATCGAAAAAGGTGTTGCGCTTGGCAGTACTCGTTTGAAGATTGATGACCGACCGTCTGCGCTCTCACGCGGAGGCACTGAAGAGAGGATAGGCCATGACGCTGAGCCGCCGCGAGTTCATCCAAGTAGCTGCCGCGCTTGGCGCATCGG
>JBDTAE010000159.1:0-5036 GCA_039924785.1 Gemmatimonadaceae bacterium
CGTCGTGAAGTCGGTGCTCGTCGCGCCAGGGGCTGTGGTCGAGAAGGGAGCGCTGCTGATCGAACTCGAAAAGTGAGAGAACCGATGACGGCCTATGCGAGAATGCTGGTGTTTGCGGCAACGGTGGTCGCGAGCGGTGCGGTTCGTTCGGCCGCGCAGGGCGTGCCGTCGACCGACGTCTACCTCGCGCCGATCTCGCTCGATAACTACGGCGCACTGGTGATCGGCACGCCGGTGAACATCACTAACCGCCCGGGCTACGACAACCAGCCGTCGTTCACCCCGGACAATCGCGCGATCCTGTACACGTCGACGCGCGACGACGGTCAGTCCGACATCTATCGCTACGACATCGCGACGAAGAAGATCACCCGCGTCACCAAGACGGCCGAGAGCGAATATTCGGCGCAGGCGATGCCCGACGGAAAGCGCTTTTCGGTGATTCGGGTGGAGCGCGATTCAACGCAGCGGTTGTGGAGCTTCGCGATGAACGGTTCAGATCCGAGGCTCGTCATCAAGAATCTGAAGCCGGTGGGGTATCACGCGTGGATCGACGCGGAGAATCTCGCGACCTTCGTGCTTGGTAGTCCGAACGCCCTCGTCCACACCAATCTGAAAACTGGCAAGTCGGACACGTTGGCTCGCAACATCGGTCGTTCGCTGTCGCCGGAACGCTTGCCGGCAAAAAGCGCCGCGCCGAAGGATCGCGCGTTTACGTTTACGCATCGTGTCGATTCCGTGTCGATGCTGGCAATGATCCGGTTGCCGGACAGGAAGCCCGAGGAGTTGGTTGCGATGCCGCGCGGCGCGCAGGACTACGCGTGGGTGAGCGACAGCCTCGTCGTGACGTCGCTCGACACCAAACTGCTGTCGTGGCATCGAGGCGCAAAGGGGTGGACGGAGGCTGCGGACTTCGTCGCGGCCGGGCTCACGAAGGTCAGTCGTCTCGCGGTGAGCCGCGACGGCAAGTGGCTCGCGATCGTCGCCGAGCCCCGTCCGTAGCGGTTTGCGCATGGTTTTGGCGACCCGCAGGCAATCCGCGTTGACCGGATTGAACCGTCGGATCGCGGTTCAAGGCTTGCCACCGAAAATTCAGCCGCTCGTGCAACATTTCGGGGTCGAATGGCGTATTTTTCGTTAAAGGATCGTGATTTCGCCGCGAGCGCCAAACGGTCCATCGTTGGGCGGCGTGAAATCGCTCCGGTCTGATTTCATATCGTCGCACTCCAGAAAACGATTAGCCCGAATGCTCTTTGACAACTGACGACCAACAACTGGCGAACGGCCTTCGCCCGCGAAGGAGCACTCGGCAGACATCGCTTTGTCGGGATTGACGACGAACGGCTCTCATTGCTCCGTCACGTCGCAAGAGTTCCAGAACGGCACCCAAGAACGCTCAACGGCGTTCCGGTCGTTCGACGTCAGATTCGGCCGCGTCGAATTAGACGGCACGAGGACGATATCACTTCGCGACCGGGCACTATTACGTCGCACCCGCGCGACGTCAGCTTGCAGTCGAGTGACGCGAGCGCGCGCGGGTTGCACGTGAGGTTGCGCAGGTTCGACATCACGTTGTAGTGCTTCGACGCGAGATTGCACCGCACGACGATGAGACTGCACCGCACGACGATGAGATCGCACCGCACGACGGCGAGCGTGCAAAGCACGACGACGAGATTGCAAGGAGCCGAGTCGAGATGGCGCCTCGTCGACGTGACACGACAACGATCTGTCGCGAGTCCGTCGATCTGCGTCGTCACATTGCCCCTCACTGTCGCGAGATCGCTCGGTGTCAACGCGACGGGGCATCGTGTCGTCGCCACTCGACTCCAGGTCGCTGCAACATGACGACGCTCGAACGCGAGATGGCGACGCACGAATGCGAGATGGTGTCACACGAACGCGAGATGGTGTCACACGAACGCGAGATGGTGACGCTCGAACGCGAGATGGCGCCGGTTGAACGCGAGATCACGCCGGTCGAACGCGAGACGGCAAGGCTCGAACGCGAGATGGCGGCGGTCGAACGCGATACAACAACGCTTGAATGCGACGCGACAACGCTTGAGCGCGACGCGACAACGCTCAGCGCATCTGCCTACGACGGAACAACCGGCCCGTCATCGTCTGCATACGGTCAATCCAGCTATTTTGTACAAGCGTTTAGCGGCAGAGATCTTTCAAACGTGAGCACCGTTGTATCCTTCACCGTGCAGCCCTAAACTGACGCATCGCCGACGCAGGCCATAGAATCACTCGCCGACCGCACTTTCGGAACGTCTGTTCGCTTTGGGACAGGCGTTCCGATGCGGTAGTTGCGCCGAAGCCGCGCGACGCGTTGGCGTTGGGCGCACGACGCTGTACCGCTGAATCAAGGACGGGTTGCTTGATCGGCCCCGATCGAAACCATTCGAGCGCGCATCACATCGTCATGGAGTGACGTCCACGGCGGGCACCGCTGAAACCGCCGGCTCAATCCGCGAGTTTCCCGTCGCCGATCTGTGAATCCGCGAGCTTGTCGGAGTGAATGATCGGAAACGACCCCGATCCCCTCGCCTCCACCCGCGCATCGAGATCCCCCTCGGCGTGATGCTTGATCTGCTTGCCCTCAGCGAGAAACACCGCGTCCTCGCCGATGTTCGTCGCCAGGTCGGCAACACGCTCGAGATTCCGGCTCACGAGAAACATCTCGAGCGACGGCGTGATCGTGCGTGCGTCCTCCATCATGTGCGTCACGAGAATACGAAACACTGAATTGTGCAGCGCGTCGACCTCGTCGTCCTGCCGACAGACCAGGCGGCCGAGCGCGCCGTCGGCACGCACGAACGCGGTGAGGCTGTCGTGAAGCATACCGCGAGCGCGGCGAGCCATCTCCGCGATTTCCGGATCGGGCTTGATCATCGTGTGGTGCTGCATCAACCGCTGGGCGCTCTGCGCGATGTTCACCGCATGATCGCCCACGCGCTCTAGATCGTTCGACACCTTGATCGACGCAATGATGAATCTCAGATCGCGCGCCATGGGCTGCTGCAGGGCGAGCAGCGCGATCGCCTGATCCTCGACTTCGAGTTCCAGCGCGTCGAGCTCGCGGTCGCCGGCCACGACGGCTTCAGCCATCGCGACGTCGCGGTTCAGCAACGCGTCGACGGACAGGTCCAGCAACGACGTTGCGATATCCGACATGTCGAGCAGGCGCTGCTTCAAATGATCGAGCTGATCGTGAAAGTGGCGAAAGCCAATGTTGGTGCTCGCCGTGGCGGCGTCGGTCGGAGGCGGGTTCATCCAAATCTCCCGGTGATGTACGCCTCGGTCCGTTCGTTGGCCGGGCTGGTAAACATGCGGTCGGTCGGGCCGACCTCGACGAGGTGTCCGAGGTAGAAGAACGCGGTCGTGTCGGACACGCGTGCCGCTTGCTGCAGGTTGTGGGTGACGATGACGATTGTCAGATCACGCTTGAGCTCATACAGCAACTCTTCGACCTTCTGAGTCGCGATCGGATCGAGCGCGCTTGCGGGTTCGTCGAGCAGCAGCACTTCAGGTTCGTTCGCGAGTGCGCGGGCGATGCAAAGGCGCTGTTGCTGTCCCCCGGACAAACTCAATGCGCTGTGGCGAAGACGATCCTTTACCTCGTCCCACAGTGCGGCGCGTTGCAATGCCGACTCGACGATCGCATCGAGGTCCGCCCGTTTCTTGATGCCATTCACGCGCGGGCCGTACGCCACGTTGTCGTAGATCGATTTTGGAAATGGGTTCCAGCGCTGAAAGACCATGCCGACGCGCCGGCGCAAGGTCACCGAATCAATACCGCCGTTGTTAACGTCCACGCCGTCGAGCCGGATGTATCCTTCGTGATGCACGCCGGGCAGCAGCGCGTTCATGCGGTTGATCGATCGAAGGAACGTCGACTTGCCGCAGCCCGACGGCCCGATCAACGCGAGCACACTGCGCGGCTCCGCTTTGCACGTGATGTCGTACAGCGCTTGCTTCTCGCCATACCAGAACGAGAAACCCTCCGCCGACAATTGTCCCGCTTCCGACTGTGACATTGCTGGACGCCGTTCCTCTGCGACTGCGGTCATCCAAACCGCCCGGTCACGTAGGCCTCGGTTCGCGGATCGGTCGGCGCGGTGAACATGGCGTTCGTCGCTTTGTACTCCACCAGCTCACCCGACAGCATGAATGCGGTGCGGTCCGAAATGCGCGCGGCCTGCTGCATGTTGTGTGTCACGATGATGATCGTGATGTCATTGCGGAGCTCGTATACTAGTTCTTCAACACGCTGTGTGCTGATCGGATCGAGCGACGCGGTCGGCTCGTCGAGAAGAAGAACGGTTGGCGAGGTGGCCAGCGCGCGCGCGATGCAGACGCGCTGCTGCTGTCCGCCCGATAGCGCGACAGCGCTGGTGCCAAGCCGGTCCTTCACTTCCTCCCACAAGGCGGCACGCTTGAGCGCGCGCTCGACGATGTCGTCCGTCTCATTCTTCGACGGACGCTGCGAGCTGGGAAGCGTCTTCAAACCCGCGGCGACGTTGTCGCGAATCGACATCGTCGGAAACGGCGTCGGGCGCTGAAACACCATTCCGATATGCCGCCGCACACCGATGGTGCTCACGTTCGGCCCATAGATGTCCTGGCCCCGAAAGCGCACCTCGCCTTCGACGCGCGCGTTCGGCACGGTCTCGTGCATGCGGTTGAGGCAGCGAAGCAGCGTCGACTTGCCGCAGCCGGACGGTCCGATGATCGCCGTCACTTGGCCCGACTCGACGTCGAACGACACATCGCGCACGATGCGCGACGCGCCGAAATACGCGTCGAGCGATTCGACTCCGATGCATGTCGGCGAGTTTGACGCAGCGCGAGTTGCGCTTGTCTGCGTTGCGCTCTCGGAGCGGGCCTCCGCCGCGCGACCCACCGTGGGAATCGGCACTTCGCGATCAGTCGCCGGCGAGTCCAAAACGGGAGCGCGTTGCGACGCGCGCGAGGACGCTGATGACGAGGACGAGTCCGAGGAGGACGAGGGCTCCTGCCCAGGCTTG
>JBDTAE010000160.1:0-20886 GCA_039924785.1 Gemmatimonadaceae bacterium
TCGCGTCGGAATAGCCGTCGGTCTGCTGGCGAATGTCGTAGAGACCGCTGAGGCCGATCGCGCGACCAACCAGATGCGGATACCGCAGAGCGAACGTGACCGCGTGATACGCGCCGAAGCTTGCCCCTGTCGTGATCAGAAAGGGATTGTCGTTCTTCGCCGTCGTGAGTGGAAGCACCTCGTCGCGCAGGTAGGCATCGTACGCGGCATGCGCGCGCGCACGATCCGCCGGATGCTTCCACTTGGCATACCAGCTGTCCGCATCGATGCTGTCGACGCAATACAGCTGAACCCAGCCGCGCTCTATATGCTCGGCGAGGGCGCCGATCATCCCGCGATCTTCCCATTCGAAAAAGCGGCCCATCGAGCTCGGGAACACGAGAACGCGTGCACCTGAGTGGCCAAATACGACGATGTCCATGTCGCGGCCCAGCGACGGGCTATACCAGCGATGGAATTCACGATTCATCAGTTGCTTGGTCCGCGGCGCGACGTCACGCCTTGGGCGGAAAGAGAAATTTCAGAACGGGTCCGACACGCTTTGCCCAACTTTTTTCATTGTGCTCACCGCCGCGCGCTTCCACGTACATCAGGTCCCGCCCAACAATCCAGCCCTTCTCGATGAGCACTGCGCGAAGCAAGCGGGCATCGGGAATCATATTCTCCCCTTCGCGTGTGCCCGCGTCCAGCCAAATTCGCTGTCTGGTGGTGTGTCGCAAGGCCTCGACCTCGCGTAAAACGACACGATCGTCCCACCAGACCGACGGCGACATCACCGCCAGCTTGCTGAACGCGCCGGGATACCGCAGGCCGAGATGCAGCGTCAGCAGCCCGCCGAGCGACGATCCGCCCATGGCGGTGTTGTCGCGATCGGGCAGTGTGCGGTACGTCGCGTCGATGAACGGCTTGAGGTCGCTGACCATCATGCGGCCGTAGTCGTCCGCGTCCCCGCCTACGCCGGTGTCGTTTCGATGCGTCGGAGTGTACTCGTCGATGCGATGCTCGCCAGTGTTGTAGACCCCGACGACGATGATCGGCTCGATCTTGCCGGCGGTGATCAGCGATTGCGCCGTCTCGTCGACGCGCCACTCCCCGCCGAAGGACGTCGCTTGGTCGAACACGTTCTGGCCGTCGTGGAGGTACAGAACGGGAAATCGCTGCTCGGGCACCGCCTCGTAGGTCGGGGGCAAATACACGATGACGGTGCGGTCGAACTCGAGGTGGCTCGAGTGAAACCCTTCGTGCGTGCGGATGTCGCCCGTCAGCGTGTGCTGCTGGCCGGAATCGTCCGAATCGTGGAACGTCATTGGGGAAAGGCGCACGGCGTTTTCACGCCGTATTTTGGAGACAAGATCATCCAGGATCAATCGCCGGCGGTCACTCCGCCGACGCGTCGGCGAGCGGGAGCGAGAGCGTGAACGTTGCCCCGTGGCCTTCGACGCTCTGCACCGTGATGTCGCCGCCCATCGCGCGGGCGAGCTTGCGGCTGATCGCGAGCCCCAGCCCGACGCCGTCGCGCTTGCCCCGGTTCGCGTCCACCTGGACGAACGGATCAAAAATGATCCCGAGCTTCGCCTCCGGAATACCAATACCGGTGTCCGCAACGTCCACGCGGCCGACGCCATCCTGCTCGTAGCATCGCATGGAAACGGTGCCGCCTTCCCGGGTGAACTTAAGGGCGTTGCCGAGGAGGTTGATGAGAATTTGCTCAACACGCTCGCTGTCGGCCACGACGGTGACTTCCTTGTCGTCGCCGACGAATTCGCATTTGATGCCTCCCTTTGCGGCTTGCGGCTCGATGACCGCGCTCAGCGGACGGGCGGTCTGCGCCAACGGCATCGGCACGAGGTCGAGGGGGATCTCGCCGGTTTCCAGTCGCGAGAAGCTCAGCACGTCGTTCACCAGGGTGAGGAGATGCTGCTGGTTCCGGCGAATGCGTTCGAGATCGGCGAGCTGCGCTTCGTTCACTTCGCCGCGGAGGCCCATCGCGAGTAGCTCCGAATAGCCGCCGATCGCGTTCAGCGGCGTGCGAAGGTCGTGGCTCATCATCGCGAGGAATTCGGATTTCGCCTTGTTCGCCTCCTCGGCGCGCTGCCGCGACGCCTCGGCGTCGATTCGGGCTTGTCGCTCCTGCACGAACAAGCGTTCGCGCTCCGCCTCAGCCGCGCGCAAGGCCGTGTTTGCGCGAACTACGTCCTCAAAGCTGGAGATCAGCACGTCGAGGATTTGCTCGCGTGCGGCCTTCACGTTGAACCGTCCGCCGAGGAACTCGACGTCGATGGGGTTGATCGGCACGGATTCTTCGTGTGTCGCGTGGCTCATCAGCGTTCTCTCAATACGCTGAAGCAGTTGGGCCGGCTCGTACGGTTTGGTGACGTAATTGTCGGCGCCGGCCTCGAGCCCGCGCATCACATCGTGCGGGTCGACGAGACTCGTCAGGAGAATGCAGGGCGTGCCGCGCAATGCAGGATCGGCGCGCATTGCCGCGCAGAGCTCGAATCCGCTCATGCCCGGCATGATGACGTCGCTCACCACGAGATCGGCCGGCCGCCGGCGCAGCGCCTCGATCGCTTCGGTGCCGGTGCGCGCGACGACGACGTCGAAACCCGCGTCATCGAGCATCGACCGCAGGCTTTCCGCCTGCGTGCGGCTATCCTCGGCGATTACGATCTTGCGCCGAACGTTAAGACCGGTTCGCGGTGCACCACCGGCGGTCATCGCGGCACCGCGTCAACGAGCTCGTTCAATCGGCGTCCGATTCCATCGAGAGGAAGTATCTCGTGCACAAGGTTCGCTTCGACGGCCTTTTGCGCCATCCCGAAAACGACCGACGACCGCTCGTCCTGCGCGATCACCCGTCCGCCGCGCGTCCGTACCGTCTTCAGTCCTTCGACGCCGTCCTGGCCCATGCCGGTGAGAATGAGCGCGACGAGGCCATCGTCGTAGCCGCGCGCATATGCGTCGAACAGAAAATCGATGGACGGTCGAAACGCCGAGACCGCCGCCGCTGAGGACAGCGCAACCCGTCCGTCGCCGCGAACGCCCATGTGCCGCTCGTCAGGCGCGAGATACACCGTGCCGGCGACGAGCCTCTGACCGTCCTCCGCGACGACGACCTTCAGCGCGACGTTCGCGCTCAGCCACTTCGCCAGCCCATCGATGAATCCGCGGGCCATATGCTGCACGACGACGATCGGCACTGGAAACGTCGGAGGGAGGTCTATGAGTATTCTGTGAAGCGCCGCCGGTCCGCCCGTCGAGGTACCGATCGCGACCATCGTGACCCGTCGCACCGGGTGCGCGGTTCGACCGGAGGGCGGCGTAACTCTCGCGGCTCCGCCCCCCCACCGCCGAACTACCTTCACGCCGGCCATCGCCTTTGCCATCGAGAGCAACTGCCGGCACTCCTCGGGAAATTCGGGCGACTTGGTGTTGCTCGGCTTCGCGAGAAGAATCATGGCCCCGGCCTGCGTCGCGCTCAGTCCCATCGCGACGTCAGTCGCCGCGACGGACGCCGACACCATGACGATCGGCGTCGGACTCTCGCGCATGATCTCCTTCGTCGCGTCGAGCCCGTCGACGACGGGCATGTACACGTCCATGATGATCAGATCGGGCGAGAGCGCGATGGCGCGCTCGATCGCCTCTGAGCCATTCACGGCAGTGCCCGCCACCACGAAGTCCGGCGACGACGAAAACAATTCCGTCAACAGCGCGCGGGCCGTCGACGAATCTTCCGCAATCAAGACGCGGATCGGCGCGGACTTAGTCACGACACGCCTCGCGCTTGTCCAAGCAGATCACGCACCGTGGTGAGCAGCGCGTCCTGCTCGAAGCTCGACTTGCCCAAATACGCGTCCGCTCCAACTTCCATTCCTCGTGCACGATGCTCCGGTGTTTCGAGTGCGGTAACCAAAATGACCGGCAGCGCGCGAAAGCGCTGTGACGCGCGTATCGTTTCGGTCAAGCCAAGCCCGTCCATGCGCGGCATCTCGACGTCGCTCACGACGAGATCGGCGCCGCGTTCCTGGAGCACGCGCCACGCATCGGCGCCATCGACTGCCGTGGTCACATCATAGCCGGCGGCCTCGAGCACGCTCGCTTCAAGCGTTCGCGTCGTGATCGAATCGTCAACGACGAGCACCCGTTTGCGCGACGCGCGTGCCGCCGCTCGTGGAGCGAGCGGCGTGACGTCGGGTGGCAAGCCGAGCGCGGTTGCGATTGCCGCAGTTGGGTTCAACACCAGCGCGACCGCTCCGCTCGCAAGCATCGCCGCGCCGCTGATGTGCTGCACCGCGACGCGACCGTGCGCGCGAATGGGACGAACGACTACTTCGACTTCTTCAATCAACTCGTCGACACGGAGCGCAACGCGGCGCGCACCCACGCGAAGCAACAGCAACGAGACCACGCCCTCGGGCGGACGATCGACGATCGGCGGGCCGAGAATGGCCGCGAGCGACGCGACTGGCGCCGGCGCGCCGCCCGTCTCGACGGACAGCCGGCCTTCGACGATGTGCAGCGTCTCGGGTTTAACGCGCAGCATGCGCTCGACGAACGCGGCCGGTACCGCAATGCGTGTCGCGCCAACACGCGTGAGCACCGCGCGCACGGTCGCGAGTGTGAGCGGAGCTTCGATCGTGAATACGGTGCCTCGACCAGCCGTCCACGTGACATCGACGCCGCCGCGCACACGCTCGGCGACGGCGCGCACAGCGTCGAGCCCCACGCCACGTCCCGAAATTGCGGTCGCTGCTTCGCGCGTCGACACGCCGCCGAGAAACAGCCGTCGCACGACAGCACGATCGTCCGACGCCACCGTCTCGCCGCGCTCGGTGAGCTTTCGGCGCATCGCAGCAACGTCCATCCCCGCACCGTCGTCCTCGACGGTCACGACGATGCGATCGCCGATGAGCGATGCGCCCACTCGCACGACGCCCTGCGCGGGCTTTCCCGCCGCGCGGCGGATCGCTGGACTTTCGATACCGTGGTCGATCGCGTTGCGGACGAGATGAACGATTCCCTCGTGCAGTCGCGCGAGCACGGCTCGATCGGCTTGCACGGTTTCACCAGAGGTCTCGAGCGCCACCTCCTTGCCCGTTGCCGCGGCCACATCGCGCACGAGCCGTGGAAGATCGGCGAGCACGTCGGTGAACGGACGCATGCGAAGACCGCGCGCGGCGCGCGAGACCTCACCGGACAGCCGTCCGAGATCGCGCCCCGTGCGCATCGCGCCGCCGAGCAGATTTGCCGAGCTCTTTCGCAAGCTGTCGAGCAGTGAGTCAATCGCATCGATCTCGCGGGCGATTGCCGTGTCCGATGCGGACACGGGCAGCGCGCGGCGTAGTCGGCGCCACGCGGTCGCCGCGCGCGCGGCGTCGTCCGCGATCTGCTCGATCTGATCGGGCTGGGCTTCGACGGTGGCGCTCACCACGAGCAATCTATTAGAGATCGCGAAGAGCTCGTTGACGCGATCCTGCGCTACGCGTATGGACGATTCGGGTCCGCCGTCGGCCGCGATCGGCTCGCCGCGAGCCGCGTGTACGACGGGACCGCTCAGCGGCGTTGGCGAGGACGCTGGTGCGGGCACTACCGGCGCTACCGACTCCGACGATTCCGTCGATTCCGTCTCCGATGGTTCCGCCTGCAACGGTTCCGCCGCGGTCGCAGGTCGCGCGCTTGCCGAAGCGCCGCGGAGCTCGGCACCCGCCGCCGTCAGCCGATCGAGACCGGCGAATAACGTCTCGACCTCGTCCTGGGCCAAAGGCCTGCTTCGATCGCGCGCCGCCGCGAGAATCGCTTCGAGTACGTGACACTCGCGTTCGAGCTCTGGAAACCCCGCCGCCCGCGCCGCGCCTTTCAGCGTATGCATGACCCGGAACAACGAGCGAAGCTCCTCGCTGTCAGTCGGGCGCTGTTCCAGCGCGAGCAAATGCTGATTGCCCGCGCGCAGTTGCTCGTCGAGCTCCTCGGCGAACAGCCCGCGAAGACGCTGAGCGAGATCGCTCGCCGTCATTCGAGATCCGGCAACACGAGACGCGTCACGAGAATCCTACGACCCCGACCGAGCCGGGCGAGACGATGCCGCGCGCGTCGACCCCACCAGGGTGAGCAACCGATCACCCAACCGCGTGAGGTCTTGCGCTGCCTGCTCCGACTGCCGCGATGCGGTCAAGTTTTGCTGTGTCGCCTGATGGATGTTGCCGACCGCATGGCGAATCTGCTCCATACCGAGCGCTTGCTGTCCCGCCGACGCAACGATCTGCGCTGAGCTCTGCGCCGCCTCGAGCACGGCATCGGCCAGCGAACGAATCGTTTCACCCGCCTCGGTGATTTGACGCGTCGCGTTCGTTGCCTGCTTCGTGCCTTGCTCCGTCGTCATCACCGCCGTGCTCGTCGCTCGCTGAATCTCGCCGAGGATCTGACGCACCTGCACCGTCGAGCGCTTCGACTGTTCGGCGAGACTCTTGATCTCACCGGCCACCACCGCGAATCCGCGGCCCGCATCGCCGGCGCGCGCGGCTTCCACCGCCGCGTTCAGCGCGAGCAAGTTGGTTTGCTCCGCGATGTCGTTCACCGATGTTATGATTTCTCCAATCGCCTGCGCTTGCTCGGCGAGGGATAGAATGCTGCGGCCGATCGATTCGACCTGGTCGCGCACCTGCTGCATCCCTGCCACGGAGTCATCGAGCGCTTTGCGGCCGGCTTTGCCCATGTCCGCCGCGCGCTGCGCCGACGACGACACCGCGCGCGCTCTCTCCGCCGCCTGCTCCGCGGTCTGGGTCACTTCGTCGACCGTCGCAACAGTTTCCGACACAGCCGCCAGCGACTCGTTGGCGCCGGCGGCCTGCTCAGTCGTCGCCGCAAGAATTTCCGCGGACCCCGACGCAATCACACTGCTCGTTTCGCGGAGTGGACGCGTGATTGCGCCATTGAGCAGCACCGCCGAGATGACACCGACGAGCAGGGCGAGAATGCCGCCAATCGTCAACGCGACCCGGGTCGACTCCGCCGTTGTCTTGCCGGCCTCCGCCGTTTTGTCCGCGAGCAACTTCGCGCGCTGAACGCCGGTACGGAACACCGAGTCAAGCTGGAGACGCACGGGATGCTCGATCGTGCGCCGAATGCGAAGCATCTCGTCGGCCTTCCCAACGCGCTTCGCGGCAGCGGCGGAATCCGTCGCCGCCACCCAATGCTGGAAAATTCCCATGGTGGTGATCCAGTTCGCCCGGTCGGTTTCGTCCGTGGCGGTGTCACGCAGTTGGGCGATGAGATTTTTCGAAACATTCACGAGGCTGTCGCGCACCCGAATATCCGCTTCGTTTCCTTCCAGCAGGAAGCGAAGATATGCCATGTTGGCGCCCCGCGTCTCGGACTCGAGGACCAGGGCCGGCACGAGGTTGGTTCGGCGCTGCGTGAGCGCGGTTTCGTATGTCGTCGTCACCGACGACAGCGCCCATGCGCCGAGGGCAGCGACGATGAGCACGAGCGCGAGCACGAGCGAATAGCCGGCGACGATACGACGGCCAACGGTCCACGTCATAGTTGATCCGAGTTAGAAGATGTGGAAACGCCGACTACGGGCGACGAACTTGCACCGCCGTCCTGATGCGCGATGAGAATGGCTGCGTCGAGCAAGTGAATTCCGTTCGCCGTCACGCCGCGGAGCACTCCTGGAATCTCCGGAACGCGATCGACGGGGAGAGTGAACAACGTTGTTGGATCGATCGACATGATGTCATCGACCGTATCGGCAAGCACGCCGAACGCGGGCCCGCTGGCCCCGACGACAATCACGCGCGCGAGATCGTCGAGCGCGCGACCGGTGCCGCCAACCACCCGACGCAAGTCGAGCACGGTGAGCACGTCGCCGCGCCACCGCGTCACGCCAACGACCGGCGCGCGCGCGCCCGGCAGCGGAACGAGCTCGTTGAGATGGAAGACCGCGAAAACGAATGCCGACTCGATGGCGAATCGCTCGCGCGCAACCGAGAACGACACGACGTCGACGCCGAAATTCGGAACACTCTCGGCGTTGGAGCGGCGGGCGAGGCGTCGAGCGCGCTCCTCGAGAATCTTTTGCACGTCCTGCGGCGACGTCATGCGGCCGCCTCACTCGACGCGAGGCGCATTTGCAGCCGCGTCATCTCGAGCAGTCGTCCTGCAGGCTCACCGTCCGTCGCTTGCACGAGTTCGTCGGGACCCAGCGCGAGCAGTAGACGCTCGGCGGCTTGGAACGCTCGCAGTGCGCCGGCCGAATCGCCGGTGCTCGACAGCGCGCTGCCCAGTGCCAGCCGGGCCACGATCATCGACGAGTCGAGGTAAATCGCACGCTTCGCGGCACGCGCGCTCTCCTCTGCCTGACCAGCTTGGCTCACGAGCACGGCGTGCAGGTAGTGAAGCTCCGCACTCGCGCGATGACGCTCCAGCGCGGCGGCGCAGGCGCGACCGGCGTCGGACAGCCTGCCCAGATTCGCAAGCGCTCGGACGTACATCACGCTGTCCGCCACCGACGCGGTCGCGTCGCTGCCGTTCGCCGCGAGGAACTCGGCGACGCGTTCGTAGTCGCGACGTCCATAGGCGCTCGCCGCGGATTCGTTGTCGAGGGGAACACTCGTGTCTGCAGTTGCATGACTCATGCCTGAGGTCGGCACGGTCTCGACCGCAGGGACCAACGGGGGAGCCGGCGGCGACGGCACGACGAATTCAATCGGCTCCGCGTACTCCGGCGAAGGTGCACGCGTACGCTCCGGGGCAGCGAAAATGGTCGCCCCGCCGTGCCGGTACGCCAACCCAGCATCCGTCTGAACCACCGCGCACTTCACATACTCATCCAGTCGCGGATCTGTCGCTCCGACCAGCAACCACCCTTTCTCCGAAAGTGTGTCGAGCAACGCCTTCGCGACATGCCGAATCGTGTCTTTGTCGAAGTAGATGAGAACGTTTCGACAGAGAATGACATCCATTCCCCACACACCCGCGCCCATCGAAGGGTAGAGGTCGGCTGCCAGATTGAGATACCGGAACTCCACGTCGCGTCGAATCAGCCCATTCAGCGAGAAGAAGCCTTCGCTCGTACGCGTGAAATACCGGGAGAGTGTTTCTCGCGAGACGCCGCGGAACGACCACTCGCGATATTCGCCGCGCCGCGCCGCGGCGAGACGCGCGCGTGAGATATCCGTGCCGACGACGATGCCCGGTGTACTCTCCTCGCGAAGCACCAGCGCGATGGAATACGGCTCTTCACCTGTCGCGCACGCCGCGCTCCAGACGCGGATTGGCTGCGAGCCGGATCGACGCTCGCGAAATTCCGGAAGGATCCGCTTTCTGAGGAGCTCGAACTGCGCCGGCTCGCGGAAGAAATACGTTTCGCCAACCGTGACTTCGGCCATCAGATCGTCGAACACTGCTCCGTCGGCGCGAACGAGATCGACGAGCGAAGCCTGTGCGCCGATCCCGATTCGGCGCATCACCCGCGTCGCGGCCGCTTCGAGCGCACCGCGTCGCAGCGAGCTGAATATCAGTCCGGATCTGGCGCGCAGCACTCGTTCGAGCTCCGCGTACGATCCATCGGTCCATCGTTCGTCGGACGCGCGCCGATCCGTCACGCCGGCGCGCGGTTTGTCAGTCGCGCATCCATCGCCGCCCCGAGGGTATCGGACTCCGCGCTCGAGAGAAACGTCGCGACGTCGTGAATGAACGCCATTCCGTCGGGCAGCGTCGCCACGCCCGCGATGTGCTCGTTGGACGGAACCTGTGAGCGCGACTCGGTCGTGTCGCGCTCGTCGACGTCAACCAGCTCGCCCATACGCTCGACGTGCAGCGCCGCGGTTCGTTGGTTCGCGCGCACCAGAATGAAATGGTCGGCCGGGTCGACGGGGCGGGTTTGGAGCCCGAGTCTCTTTCGAAGGTCGAACACGGGCACGATCAACCCGCGCACATCGATCAGTCCTTCGACGACGGCCGGCGCGCCGGCGAGCGGCGTTATCGCAACGGCCCGAACGATTTCGACGACTGCGTCCGCTGAGACGCCATACTGGACGCCAGCGAGCGTGAAGAGCACGAGCCGCATGGTGGAATTTCTCGCGGGTGAAGTCCCCGCCTCGATCGCGGGTTCCGTTTCCACCGTTGCAAACACCGAGCCCAACGTTTCGTTACGGCGAGGTCTCTCGAATCATCTGTTCGGTCGTCGTCAGACCTTTGAGGACTTTGAGCCACGCGTCCATGCGCAACGTCAGCATCCCCTCCTCGATGGCGCCGTCACGGATCTCAGCGGCGCCAACATTCTGCATGACGAGTTTTCGGATGTGCGGCGACATCACGAGCACCTCGTACACGCCCTGTCGGCCCTTGAGCCCCGACCCGTTGCACTGCTCGCAGCCGCGCCCCTTGAAGAAGCCAAGCTCGGCGATCTTGGTGTCGAGGCTCAGGGTGGTCAGATACGGCAGTGCTTCCTTGGTCGCCTTCGCCTTGGCGTTGCGCAACGCTTCGTCGGTGAACCGAAGTTCGCGGAGCGTCGTGTGGGGCTTCACCTTCGCGGCATCCAGCTCCTCGAGCGACGGCTGATACGCGATGCGGCAGTTCGAGCAGATCTTGCGCACGAGTCGCTGCGCGAGAATCAGATTCAACGCGGACGCCACGTTGAACGGTTCGAGGCCCATGTCGAGCAAACGCGTGATCGTTTCCGGCGCCGAGTTGGTGTGAAGCGTCGAGAGCACCATGTGGCCGGTGAGCGCCGCTTTGATCGCGATGCCGCCGGTTTCGAGATCTCGAATTTCGCCGACCATGATGATGTTCGGATCCTGCCGCAAGAATGCTTTCAGCGCGGCGGCGAACGTCATGCCGATATCCGTCCGTACCTGCACCTGATTGATGCCGAACAAGTTGTACTCGACCGGATCCTCGGCCGTCATGATGTTGACGTCGATCTGATTGACTTTTGACAATGCTGAATACAGCGTCGTCGTCTTGCCGGAACCCGTTGGGCCCGTGACGAGCACCATGCCGTACGGGTTCGAGACCGCTTCCATAAGATCCTTCTCCGCGCGCGGTTCGATGCCGAACGCCGAGAGGTCGAACGTGAGGTTGCCTTTGTCGAGAATTCGAAGGACGATTTTTTCGCCGAACAGCGTGGGCAGCGTCGACACGCGATAGTCGATCACCTTGTTGCCCATCTTCAGCTTGATGCGGCCGTCCTGCGGCACGCGGCGCTCGGCGATATTGAGCTGCGCCATGATCTTGAAGCGCGAGATGAGCGCCGCCTTGAGCTTCATCGGTGGCTTCATCACTTCCTGGAGCGCGCCGTCGATACGATAGCGAACTCTGAGCTCGTGCTCGAAGGATTCGAAGTGAATGTCGGACGCGCCGCGGCGGACGGCATCGGTGAGAATCGCATTGATCAGCTTCACGACCGGCGCATCTTCCATCTGCGCCGCAAGCGCCGCCTGAGAAACTTCCTCCTGCGTGTCTTCGACGACCTCGACGTCCAATTCCGATCCGAGATCGTTGATCGTGTCCATCAACGACGCCATCTGCGCGTCATCATTGGCGCCGAACATCTTGTCGATCAGATTGCGAAGCGTGAACTCGCCCGCGATCACCGGAAAGATGTCGTACCGCGTGATGAACTTGAGATCTTCGAGCACGCCAAGGTTCGACGGATCGGCCATGGCGACCGTCAGCGTGCGGCCTTCGCGCTTGAGCGGAATCACCAGGTTCTTCTGCGCGAGATCGCCGGGAATCATCCTCGCGATCTTCGGGTCGAGCTCGAAGCGCGAGAGGTCGACCGCGGGCATCTTGTGCTGCTTGGCCAACATCTTCGTGAGCTGGATTTCCTGCACGAACCCAAGCTTCACGAGATTGTAGCCGACGCGCGTTCCGTTCTGCTTTTGCTCCTGCAGCGCCTTCTGCAATTGCTCGGCGGTGATCACCCCTTCGCGGAGGAGGAGGTCACCGATGCGTTCGGCGGATGAGGGCGCGCTCGGAGCAGCCATGGAAGCGGAAAGGAGAAGGCGAGGTGGGACATTCCCAGCTAGGGCAAGCTGGGTTTTGAGCGAGGGCGTTGTCAAGCACGGTCAGCCCCGGCTCAACATCCAAAATTTAGCGCCCTGATGTCACCCCCTCCCATAGACCTTGGAGGTACATGGCACCGAGCGCTGGATCGTGAAGTCCGTACCCGGTCGACCGTGTTCGTCCCAAATCATTCGCCCGTGGTCCGGACTTCCCGATTCCTCGCCACAATGACGGCGTGTTGATCTTTCGCACGTTAGGCCTGCCCGTCACGATGAAACTGTCCCTCGACGTTCACAGCGGCGTCTCTCCCGTGAGAGCGGAGCGCAGCACTGCGGCGCCCGTGCGGATCATCTCGGTGTCGCAGCTGAACGCGAATCGAATTGCGTCGGCGCAGCCAACACCGAACGCATCGCCGGGCGCGCTGCCGATGCCGTTCGCCGCGAGCTTCGCGGAGAGCTCGTCGGCGCCGCTCACACCGAGCCGGCCATAGAGCGACTGCTCGAGCTCCGCCCAGACGTAGAACGCACCGCGCGGGACAAACGGTCGCACGCCCGGAATGCCATCGAGCGCCGCGAGCATCATGTCCCGACGCAACGTGTACTCCGCGCGCATGGAGGCGAGATGATCCTGCGGCCCCGTGACGGCGGCCAGCGCGCCCCACTGCGCCAGGCTGTTGACGCCGTTGATCGTGCAGCGCAGCAGCTTCTGAATGCGCTCCTGGAGCGTGGCGTTCGGCGTCACGACATATCCGACGCGCAAGCCGCTCATCGCATGGCTCTTCGAGAATGAGAAGACGCTAATGACGCGCGGCGCCCAGTCGCCGGCGAGCGACGCGACCGAGTGATGCGTGTTCGGTTCGTACAACACGTCCTCGTACGCCTCGTCGGATACGATCCACAGATCGCGCTCTCGCGCGAGTGCGACGAGCGCCTCGAGGGTTTCGCGACCGAGCACGGCACCCGTCGGATTGTGGGGAGAGTTCACGAAGATCGCGCGTGTGTTGGGCGTGATCGCGCGTGCAACCGCCTCCGGATCGTACGTGTAGTCGCGGCTCGCCGTCACCGGCACCCGCACCGTCACGCCGGCGGCGAGACGAATGTTTTCCGCGACTTCGGTCCACATGGGGTCCGGGATGATGACTTCATCATCAGGCACCAACAGCGCGCCAAAGGTGACGTACAAGGCGTGCATCGCCCCGTTGGTCAGGAACACGTCGCGCGGCAGAATGTCCGCGATGCCATTCTTGGTCTTCAATTTTTCCGCGAGCGCCCGGCGGAGCTCAGGAATGCCGTCGTTCGGGATGTAGTGCGTCTTGCCCGCGACGCCGGCAGCGGTGATCGCGTCGAGCACATGCGGCGCGACCGAAAAGCTCGGATCGCCGGACTCGAACCGAATGACGCGCGCTCCCTTGGCCTGGGCGCGAAGAAGCGTTTCGCGAATTAGGACGATCTTCCCAAGGGAAATTCCGTCCAGCCGGTGTACCGGCAGCGTTTCGGTCATTTGCGATTCCATGCGCTTCTCAGAGGGTTAGGGGAGAGATGCGGGTTATGAAAGAACAATTCGCTCGAGATCGGCGAACGACGATGCAACACAGTCGGCCGCTTCGACGACGTTTGGTCGGGTTACGAATCCTGTAAATGCCACGAACCGGTCGACGACCTCGCGCATAGCGAGATCGGTCGCGCCGTCACCCACGGCGATGACCGGCCCCTCCAGCTGTAACTCTTCGACGAGACGCTTCTTCCCGTTCGCGGTCGTGAGCAGCGACGAAGCGTCGTAGCCGACATAGGCGCCAATGGCGTCGAACTGCACGGATACCGCGTGAACGTCCGCCGGCCCGAGGCCAAGTTGAAGCGCGAGACGGAGCAGCGCGTACCGAATGCCACCGCTGACGAGTACGACTTGAACGCCGCTGCGGCGAATGCGCGCGATCGCGTTCACCGCGCCTGGCGCGATCGCCTCGACGTACGCGCGCGACAGCGCATCCATCTCATCGCGCCGCGGACGAACTTCGGCCAGACGCGCGCCATACACTTGCTCGAGCGGAACACCACCCTGCATCGCTTCCTGCGTCAGCTTCGCAATGCGACGAGCGACGACATCGCCGCGACGAGCCGCGAGCCAATCGATGCCTTCGATGCCGGAGATCGTGGAATCCACATCGAGCACGAGTGTTTTGAAGGGCGGAGCCATTACCGTCATGTTACCTCTCATCGCCGCCGTCATTGTTCTCTGAATCCGCGAAATTCACCACCGTAACGGATCGGATATCCTGACTGGCAAGTAGTTTTCTGCGAAGTGCTGAATCGATCGCGGCGTCCACCGTGATTGCCGCCAGAGCGTTTCCGCCCTGCGACACGCGCGATTGGTGGTATTCGGCGATGTTGACACCCGCGTCGCCGAGGAGCGTGCCGACGCGCCCGATGACACCGGGGACGTCGGCGTTCGTCAGCACGATCATCGTTCGACGCGGCGTGACGTCCACCGTGAACGATCCGATGCGAGTAATTCTTGGACTTGCGCCCGGCGTCGCGACGCCGCACACAGTCATTTCATCCCCGGAGCTGCGCACCGTCACCTGCAGCAGATTCGGTTGATCCGACGTCGTCAGAGGCGCGACTGCGAGCGCAATGCCCCGGCCCTCGGCCTGCGCGCGTCCGTTCACGATGTTCAGGCGTCCGCCTTCGACGATTCCTTCCACGACGCCAATCGCAGCCGCGGAAAGGAGCAGCCCGTCGGCGTGCGCGAATCCGCGCCCGATGCGAAGCGTGAGCCCATCGACCGCGGTAGCGCCGCGGTCCGCAAGCAGTGCGCGCGCCATCGCCGCCGCTCGACGCGTGAGCAGCAATGCATCGGCGAGATCGTCCCAGTGCGCGCGCTCGCCGCCGGCCACGTTCACCGCGCTCGATAGTACGCCACTCAGCAGCGCGTCGCGGACGCTGGCGCAAACATCGACCGACACATTGCGCTGTCCTTCGGCGGTCGACGCGCCAAGGTGCGGGGTCAGCACGACGCGCGGCGCCGTTCGGAGCGGGGAATCCGCGGCGAGCGGCTCTTTCACGAAGACGTCGAGCAGCGCGCCGCGAATTCGCTCGAGCAGGAGCTCCGCGACGAGGTCCGCCTCGTCGATAATGCCACCGCGTGCCATGTTGGCGATCACGGCATCAGGTTTAAGCAGTGCGAGCTCACGCGCGCGGATCATTCCGCGCGTTTCGGGTGTGAGCGGTGTGTGAATCGTGACGATGTCGGCGCGACCGAGCAGGTCGTCCAATGAGTCGGCCGGCGTCACCTGCAACCGCTCGAAGCGGTCGGCGGTTATGTACGGGTCGAATGCAAATACCGTCATCCCGAAGGCTCGCGCGCGGGTCGCGACTTCGCTCCCGATTCGTCCGAGCCCGATGATGCCGAGGGTTCTGCCGCGAAGCTCGGTGCCGAGCAGTGCCGATCGGTCCCAGCGTCCCGCGCGCATCGACGAGAATGCGTTTGGCAGGTGGCGCAGTAGGGCGATTAGAGAACCAAAAAACAGCTCAGCGACGGAGACGGTGTTGCCGGCCGGAGCGTTGATGACGGCGATGCCGAGCTTTGTGGCTTCTGGAATGTCGATGTTGTCGGTTCCGACGCCGGCGCGGCCGATGACCTGGAGTCGTGCGGCGCGTCGGAGGAGCTCTGCGGGGACTTGGGTGGCGCTTCGTCCGACGATGGCGTCGAAGTCGCCGATGACGTCGAGGAGGTCGCGCCAGGGTGTGGTTGGGCGCTCGTCGACTTGGAAGTCCGGGTGTGCCCTGAGGAGGTCGACGCCTTCGGGATCGACGTTGTCGGTCACGAGGACTCTAAAGGATGGCATCGAATGGAATTGGGGGTGGGTGCGGACTGGCCCGTCTATTTCGCACACACCGAATGTACTCAGAAATGCGTCAAATGTGCAGATATTGCCGCGATTTCCATTGCCCCTCCGAGATACAAATCACGGACGTGTCGAAATTCCTGCTCAAGTAGCAATTTTCGGGTGACGGTCATTGAATTTCTGCCTATGATTTGGAAAGTCGTTCACCAGATTTTGTCTGAGCCATCTTGACGCTCGTCGTCACCGTGGTTCGGCCCCGAACTTCGCTGCGCCACAGGTCGCCTAGACTTCGCCCCCCGCGGCGATTTCTGTTTCTTGGGCTTTTCGATCAGCGAGTCGCTGCCGCTCGCCGCCTTCAGCGTGCCAGAGAATATCACGAGCGTGTCGATTTCGCGAAGAAACTTGTCGCCGACGCCGGTTACGCGCCGCAACCGCTCCGCGTTCAAAAACGGACCGTTGCGCATGCGGTCAGCGGCGATTCGCTTCGCCATCGTTGGCGTGACGCCCGGCAGAGAATCCATCTGCGCGGCCGTTGCGACGTCGAGATCGAGCTTGCCGCCGATGTACCCGGGCCGGTCGAGCGCACCGACCCGCGCCTGAGCCAGCCTGCGCGAACTGTCAGTCGACGATTTGCTCAGGGTGTCGCGAAGCGTGCGACCAGTCGACGCACGACGCGCGCCCGGTGCGCCTCGCCCACGTCCCTGTCCCTGCTGCTTCGCATCGAGGGCATGGGCCGACGAATCGGCGGAGGCCATTTGACGTTCGAGGGCCGGCTGATCACTCGCTCGGCTTGTGGAGGCCGCTCGCACCCCACGTACGCCAACGCCCAAAACGGCGACGACCCCGAAGAAGATGAGTGCTTTGTGATCGGATTGCATTTGCATGGACGCGAAACTAGGGCGCGCCGTTCGCAACGCATCACCATTTTCGCTCCACCGGGTGCATTTCATTGCGCGGGCGGGTAGCAAGAATCCGTACAGTCACGTCCCTCGCGGCGCGCAGCCTGAGGGTTATCCTTCTTCGATGATTTTCTCCTCGAGAGTGCTCATGAAGCCGCTGTCATCGCTGCTCCTATTCTCGTCGATGGCTGTTGCCGCGTGCGGTGCACCGGCGACCGTCGCGACTGCCCCCGCGCCCGCCGGGCGAACGCCACCAGCCGCAACCGCCCCCGCGGCGGCGCCAGCACCCTCGGTGCGCGCGCCTGCGGTCACCATCGGAGAGGCGCCGAGGAATTGGCAGTTGCTCGATGAGTCGGAAGATGGGATTCCGGGAATCGGATCCGAACGCGCGATGAAGGAATTGCTCGCCGGAAAAACGCCGAAGCGCACCGTGCTCGTCGCGATCATCGACAACGGAATCGACACGGCGCAGATCGACCTCAAGGCGAACCTCTGGACGAACCCAAAGGAAGTCGCCGGCAACGGAAAGGACGACGACAACAACGGATTCGTCGACGACATTCACGGCTGGAATTTCATCGGCGGCCGCGATGGGCAGGACGTGCACTTCGACACGTTCGAAGTCACGCGCCAGTACGCCGCGTGCCACGGCGACGACGCGGCGAGCGGGCAGCCGAAGATCACCGACGCGGCAAAGTGCGCAGCGATCGACGCCGACTACAGCAGCAAGCGTAAGGAACTGGAAGGAAACGTTCAGCAATACCGGCAGATCAACACGATGCTCGGCCAACTGGTACCGATCCTGAAGCAGGCAGCGATGACCGATTCGCTGACGCCCGATCGGGTTCGCGCCATTCGGCCGACGTCACCGCAGCAGACCCAGGCACGGCAGATCTTTCTCGACCTGGCGGCGCAGGGCGCGTCGCCGGAAGTGATCGATGACGGCCTCAAGTCCCTCGAGGGCCAACTCAAGTATTCTCTAAACCCGGATTACAACCCTCGAACGATCGTCGGCGACAAGTACACCGACCCGAACGAGCATCACTACGGCAACGCCGACGTGATGGGCCAGGATGCGAAGCACGGCACGCACGTAGCGGGAATCATCGGCGCGGTTCGCGGCAACGGCATTGGGATCGACGGCATCGCACCCGCCGTGAGGTTGATGATGATTCGCACGGTTCCGGATGGCGACGAGCGCGACAAGGACGTGGCCAACGCGATTCGCTATGCCACGGAAAACGGCGCGCAGATCATCAGCATGAGCTTCGGCAAGGCGTATTCGCCGTACAAGGCCGCCGTCGACGACGCCGTGAAGTATGCCGACTCGCACGGTGTGCTCATGGTACACGCGGCCGGCAACGATGCCGCCGATCTCTCGAAGGGCAAGAACTTTCCAGTTGCCTCGTACGACGGCGGCGGGCGGCCGACGAACTGGATCGAAGTTGGCGCGTCATCGTGGAAGGGCGGCGACGATCTCGCGGCCACGTTCTCCAACTACGGCAAAAATGAAGTCGACGTGTTCGCGCCCGGCGTCGACATTCTCTCGACCGTTCCCGACAACAAGTATGAGCGCGACAGCGGCACCAGCATGGCCGCTCCGGTCGTGTCAGGCCTTGCTGCGCTGATCATGGATTTCTATCCCAACCTTACCGCGACCGACGTCCGCAAGATCATCGTGTCGTCGGTGAGCAAGTACAGCGAACAGATGGTGAAGCGCCCTGGCGGCGACGAGAAGGTTCCGTTTGGATCGCTGTCCGTGTCCGGCGGCATCGTGAACGCCTACAACGCGCTCAAGATGGCGGAAGAGATGAGCAACGGAAAAGCGCGGCCGTAAGAGGCACGAAGTGCTCGCCGCGCGGCGAGCCCTTCGTCATTTCACCAACGTCACCGCCACGTCGCCAACGATCTGAAAGCTCTTTGCCGAGAGCTTGTCCATCGTATCCTGCATCGTGTGATGATAGTTGGGACTGGGCTGCGTACTCGGATTGTAGCCCGCCGGCATGGGGCCGTACTGTAGATCGATCACGTCGATGACGTGCAGGCCCTTTCGCAGCAACGGCATGTGGTCATCGGTGATGTTCAGCCCGACCTGCGTCAGGAAATACTTGCTGTAGCCAAGATCAGCCGCCGTTTGCCACACCTTGCTCACGACTTCCGGCGCTTGTTGCACCGAGTTGGCCTCTTGATAGATCTGTAAATCCGCGTCGGCGATCATGTCGAAGAGCACGCCGTACAACGGTTTGTAGTTCGGCGACGGAAGGTGGTCGGCAAAATACTGGGAGCCGAACAGCGCGTCGGGATATGCACCGGTGCTGTCGGCGTCGAACGCCCCCCAATCCTCACCGTCGACGAACAGCAGATCCACCCCCACGCTCGGCGGTGTCTTCTTGAAGACGTCGCCGAGTGCCATGAAGAGACCGACGCCGGATGCGCCGTCGTTGGCGCCGGGGAACGGCAGTGTCTTGTTGCCGAAGTTCGGGTCGTCGTCCGCGACAGGTCGCGTGTCCCAGTGTGTCAGATACAACACTCGCTGCGGTGCCGACGGATTGAAGCGCGCGAGAATGTTTCGCATCGGCAACTTGTCGCCCTTCTTCGTCGTCTGCGTCCAGCTTTGCACCGTCACGCTGTCGGTGCGCTTCTTCATTTCCGAAATGATCCAGTCCGCCGTCTTCTCATGCGCCGGCGTGCCCGGCACCCGCGGGCCGAAGTCGACGGTGGACTTGGTGTACGCCATCGCCGCCTGGCCGTCGAACGCGGTCTTCGGTCCGGAGAAGCGATCCTTCAGCGTGGAGCAGCCGGGAAGCGCAAGCAGTGTGACACACAGCAACGGAAGCAAAGGCATTCGCACGGTAGCGTCTCGGGAGTAGTTCAGTGTGGTGAAACAAAGAGCCCCGGTCAATGAACGACGGTGGTCTATTTCCCGGCGCCGAAGAACGAGATCTGCAGCGCCATCGAAAACACGATTTGCTCGAACTTGCGGTCCAGGTTTCTGTCGTAATTCACTATGCGCGAGCCCTGGAACGTCAGCACCGCGTTGTCCTGCACGTTGGTATCGGCCGTCAGGTTGAATGTTTGGCGACCGTTGTCCTGCAACCGACTTTGAAACGTTGCCTCGTCATCGTATGCGTACGTCGTGTTGCGAGTTTGCTGAAAGCTCGCTCGAGTTCGCAACGCACTGCGAAGCCCGAGTCCCCAACTGTCCGGCACTTTGAACGCGTGTCCCGCATCGACGCTGATCTCGTCGCCGTGCGACCGCGCGACACTCCCAGGCAAACTATCGATTCGGCGGAGAAGACTGTACCGCGCACCCGTGCTCAATCCCCCGGGCACCGTCCACGCCACCGACCCGCCGATGGGAAAGGTCTCGATATGCGTGTGACGAATTTCCGGCGGCGCGTCCGTAAACAGACTCGGCAACGAGGTCGTGACGTCACTTCTCACATAGCCGACGCTGGCGTCGAGCGTCGTGACCGGACCCGTCACGGCGGACGGTTGGTACCGCCAGCGAACTGCCGCGTCCGGAAAGCGCGTCTGCGTCCCGTTGACCTGCGCCTGCGTCGTATCCGGCCGACCGATCCAGTTTAGAGTATTGATGTGGCTGTACCGGCTCGTGATGGACGTGCCGCGTGGCAGAAGCAGTGCGCTCGCCGCGGTGAACGTGCCGGTCTGGCCGGCGGCGGTCGCGTCGACGCCATTCACATGACGAAACGACCCGACGTTCCCAAGCCCCAACTGATAGAGCAATGGAGCCCCGACGGGCGCGGCGTCGAGGGTCGACAGAAGGCTCCGCGTGTACGACAGATCGACCGGGGCGAAGAACGCGGCAATTCGCCGCGCGGCGCTCGAATCGCGCGAGTAGGATGCGAATAGCCTGGTGACGTCGATCGCGGTTCCGGTGTACAGCGTTTGCGCGGACGACATCCGGCGCGGCAGGGCGAACGACGACGCCTGCGCGATCGAGTCGCGCGCGGCCAACACGCTGTCCACGCCAACTACGCCTGGCAGAACGACGAGCGAGCGAGCGTTCGGGTCGCGAAGCATCTCGTACTGAGTGGCGAGCTCGACCCGCGGATGGAACCACGCGGAGAACACCGGCGCAAACGAAATGCTCGAGAACATGGTACGCTC
>JBDTAE010000161.1:0-6249 GCA_039924785.1 Gemmatimonadaceae bacterium
AGTTACTCATGGGCGGAGAATGGTCGTCTTCGCCCATGAGTAACTTCTTATTGATGACTGCTGCCGACTCGTTGGTTCGCTCGAAACTCGAATTCTTCGTCCCGACCATGGAATTTCGATGCGCGCAGGACGCTCGCTGCGGTACGACAGGGAGCAGAGCTTGGCAGAGCTTAGCAGCCTACTGCAGCTTGAACGTGATCCCCAGGTTGATTGTCGCCGCCCCTGCGCCGAGGTCACCGTATACCGCCATGCTCGGCGCGAAGAAGTATCGCGCACCAACGCGGCCGATGAAATACAGCGCGCTGTTACCGCATCCGAGGCCACCGATATTGGCGTAGCTGCAATTGTACACCTGGTATCCCAAACCCAAACCGAGGAACGGATCGATCTTGGGATTGTCGAGCCTGAAGTGGTAGTTCGCCGTAACGCCCAACGGGATCACCTTCAGGCTGTACACCGAATTCGAGTACGAGTAGTAGTCGAAACTCGCCTCGATGCCCAACATTCCATTCCCGAGATCGGGCAACGCCTTGATCGCGTGCTCGAACCGGCCGCCAATCGACAGATTGGCATTGCCGAGGTTGCCGAGTCCGACCGTCGGGCCAATGTCGGTGTACCCCAGGCTGAATCCGCCCGACTTCGCCTGCGCCGCCGCCGACGTGCTCACCATCACTACGCCAACGAGCGCCGCGATCACCTTCGACCATGGTTTCATCATCTCAGTCTCCAAGGGTTGGGGTTTACTGGCCAGCTCAGCAACTCAGCAACGACAAAAGTTAATTCAAGAGGCCGCCGCGCGCGATACAGCGCTGCCGCGTTTTGTGGTGTGATTGCCCTCACACTGCCTACGCTGTAGGCTATGCCAAGCACGGCTTTACCGCTGACTTACATTGCGCGGTTCGAGTTCCAAAACCGTCACGCCGGCTGGAGAGATTTTCGTGGCTGAGGACCCGACGCTGGGTGAACATGGCACGCAAGGCGACGACGCCCGCGAGTTAGACGAGATGTTCAGCTGAGGAACTGCGCCGGCTCGCCGCGTCCGTTCGCCGGTCGGATGCGAATGCGACCCTCAGTCCCACGGGACTCGTCAACGAGGCGTGGCTCAAGCTCCGCGCGTCGCCCTGGGTCGCGCGAACCTCTCCGCTCCACTTCAAGCGCATCGCCGCCCGCGCCATGCGACAGGTGCTCGTGGAAGCCGCGCGACGCCGACGCTCGGAAAAACGCGGGGGCGGGCTCGCCCTCGAGACGTTCGACGAAACCATCGACGGCGCGGTCGACGCGTCGATGACCACAGCCGACGAGCTCATCGCGCTCGACGAAGCTCTCACCGATCTCGCGCGCATCCAACCCCGGCAGGCAACGCTCGTCGAAAGCCGGTTCTTCGGCGGACTCGATGTCGCGGAAACCGCCCAACTGTTAGAGATCTCTGAATCGACCGTCCTTCGCGACTGGCGGGCCGCGCGCGCTTGGCTCGCGCACGAGCTCGCGGGCCGCGCGAGCCTCGGCTCATGAGGACCCGCCGCCGGTACGAACCGTAGAATGGACGCCGATCGATGGGAACGCCTGCAGTCGATCTTTCACGCCGCCGCGGACCTTCCGTCCGGCGAGCAACGAGACTTCGTCGAGAACGCCTGTGCCGACGACCCGTCGCTGGCCGCCGACGCCTTTGCGCTGCTCGCAGCCGACGCGCGGGGTAATGCCCTGCTGGACCGCGGCGTCGGTGAGAGCGCGAACGCGGTGCTCGACCGAGGCGACAACATTCCGTCACGCCAATTCGGACCGTACCGCATCACCCGCTGCTCGGCGAAGGCGGGATGGGCATCGTCTACCTCGCCGAACGGAGCGACCTCGGCGCCATTGCGGCGATCAAGATCCTGCGCGACGCATGGCCCTCGCCCGCGCGACGCGAGCGATTCACCGCGGAACAACGCACGCTGGCCGCACTGAATCATCCGTCCATCGCGCGGCTCTACGACGGCGGACACACTCGACGACGGCACACCCTGGTTCGTGATGGAGTACGTCGAAGGCGTGCCGATCACGGACTACTGCGCGTCGCACGAGCGTTCGATCGACGCCCGGCTTCGGCTGTTCCGCCAGGTGTGCGAGGCGGTCCAGTACGCGCACGCCAGCCTCGTGATTCATCGCGACCTCAAACCGTCGAACATTCTCGTGTCCAACGACGGCAGCGTGAAGCTGCTCGATTTCGGCATCGCGAAGCAGATCGACGGACTCGATGAGAGAACTGACAAAACGCGCACCGGCATGCGCCTGATGACACCGGCGTACGCGGCGCCCGAGCAGCTCGCGGGTCACACCGTCGGCGTTCGAACCGACGTCTACGCCCTCGGCGTCATTCTATACGAATTGCTCGCCGGCCGAATGCCCTTCGAGCTCGCCGATCGCACGCCGGGTCAGGTCGAGACGATCATCACGACCGTCGAGCCGGAACGACCATCGTCGATGGCGAAAAAGGCCACGACCGCGCCATCTGCTCCGAGCGCGGCGTGGGCGGATCTCGACGTGTTGTGCCTCACCGCGATGCACAAGGATCCACTGCGCCGGTATGCGTCGGTCGAAGCACTCGTCCGCGACGTCGATCACTACGCCAAATGCGAACCGCTCGAGGCGCGGCCGGACAGCGCTCGATATCGCATCGGAAAGTTCGTGACGCGACATCGCGCCGCGGTCGCCTCGACGGCGGCGGTGTTCGTGCTGGTCACAGGCCTCATCGCGTTCTACACCGTTCGCCTGACGAGCGCGAGGAACACGGCGGTCACGCAGGCCGCGCGGGCGGAACGCGTCCAGAACTTTACGCTCGATCTCTTCGAGGGAGGAGACAAAACCGTCGGCCCGTCGGACACGCTCAAAGTGGTTGCCCTCGTCGATCGCGGTCTCGAAAAGGCGCGCTCTCTCGATGCCGAACCCGCGACGCAAGCGGAGTTGTATCTCACGCTCGGTGGCATCTATCAGAAACTTGGAAACCTCGGCCGCGCCGACTCGCTGATTCAACTCGCGCTCGACAAACGGCGTGCGCTGCTCGGACCGACCCATCCCGATGTCGCCGAAGCACTCGTCACGCTCGGAGGTTTGCGCATCGACCAGGCAAAGTTCGACGACGCGGAGCGGTTGATTCGCACGGGCGTTTCGATCGCGGACAACGCGCTGCCCACCGGCGCCCCAGCGCGAATTCGCGCGACCGCCGCACTCGGGCGCGTGCTCCAGGAGCGCGGCGCTTACGACAAGGCCATTCCGATTCTTCAGGACGTCGTCGACCAGAATACAGCCGCAGCCGCTCCTGCCACCGATGTTGCCGCCAGCATGAGCGCGTTGGCCGACGCGAATTTCTACGCCGGGCACTACGAGATTTCTGATTCTCTTAACACGCGAGTCTTGACGATGTACAAGGCCGCGTATGGGCCGCGCCACCCGCTCGTCGCCGACATTCTCATCAACCTCGGCGCAACGCAGCACGAGCGCGGCAACTACACCAAGGCCGAAGCGTTCGACCGCGATGCACTCGCCATCACGCGCGCATTCTACGGCGATCAGCACTACAAGACCGCAGACAATCTCACGATGCTCGGCCGCGCGCTAGTGTTCGAGAGCCGCTTCGACGACGCGAATGCCGTACTGCGCCAGGCGCTCGCGATCAAAGAACGCGTCTACGGTCCTGTGCATCCGGCCGTGGCGTCGACGCTGAACGAGATTGGCAACATCGCACAACAGCGTGAGCAGTACGTCGACGCCGAGGCGTCGTTTCGCCGCATGCTGGACATCTACAGAGCCGTGTACGGCGACAGCCATTATCTGCTCGCCATCGCAACGTCGAATATCGCGAGCACTTACTCGGGCAGAAAAGACTATCGCGCCGCCGAACCGTTGTTTCGCGATGCTGTTCGGCGCTTCACCGAGTCGCAGGGACCGGAGCACCTCAACACGGGCATCGCGCGCATCAAGCTCGGCCGCGCGCTCCTGCGACAGGGCAAGTTCGCGGAGGCGGAGAAGGAAACGCACGGGGGCTACGACATTCTGCTCAAGCAGACGAACCCCGGCATCAGCTTCCTGCAGAACGCGCGGAAGGATCTCACCGCGGAATACGACTCCCTGGGGCAGCCGGCGCTCGCCGCGCAGTTTCGCGCGTTGCTTGCCGATACGACGCGCAAGAAGTGACCAGCCGGACACGGTCGAAGTTCGGCAGGTATGCGATCACTCAGTAAGCAGCTCTGTGGATGTGCGCTGTCGACAGCCATCGTCGCGGTCGCGGCTTGCTCGTCGTCGTCTGAACCGTTTACGCCCGGCCCGCTCGCGCTCGGCACTTGGGGCGGCGACAGCGCGGGAATGATCGTGAGCGACACGGCGATGCATCTCCATGTCGCGTGCACGTTCGGCGACGTCTCCGGACGCATTCAGACGGGTGTCGACGGCAACTTCGACGTTCAGGGCAGTTACACGCTTCACGCGTATCCGGTTGCAGTCGGCCCGTCGACGCCGGCGCGATTCGTCGGGCATGTGAGCGGCTATAGCGCAACCGTCGTCGTGACGGTGAACGACACGGTGCTGCATCAGACCGTGACACGCGGACCCGTCGTTGTAACGCTCGGCAGCGATCCGCGACTCGGGCCGTGCCCCATCTGTCGCCGGCCAATCATCACCAAGCGGCGATGGCTACCGGAGTTCGTTGCCAGGTGGCTGGCCAATCGCCACGCGGCCGCCTAACGCGCCTAGCGCGCCAGGCTGTTGTTCGTGTACTCCGGCTCGTCCGTCACGTCGCGCACGAGCACCGCAGATATGAAATCAGGAATGTCAATTTTCTGATCGGCGTGCTCGAACTCGATTTCGGCAAGAGTCAACTCACGATCCAGAAATTCGTCGATCTCCCACAGGCCGCCCGGCGTCGCGACGCGATAGCGGCGCTTTCGCACGCGGTGCCCTTCGGTCAAAGGCCACATCGCGTCGAACAACGTCGCGCTGGTCTCGTCCTCGAATTCGAAGCGCTCCACGCCACTACCGAGCTTCACGGTGCGATAGTACCTCACGCCGGACGAATCGCGCACTCGACGAACGCGCTCGAGGATCTTCTCGCCAGGGATGTATCCCTGATCGACTTCCAGCGGTTCCACCGACGACACCGCCGACGGAAGCGCGCGCAGCAGATATTTTCGTTCGATTTCCCGATCGTTGCTTGCCATTTCGGATAGTATGATAGCCACGACGCAGGTCAACCCGCGAGCCAGCGCCCGCTAAGGAATCACTACGGGCTAGCCGGTCCCGCCCTGTCGGCCGAACATTGAGTCAACTCTTTCCCACCAACCATGCATCTGCTCGCCCTCGACCTTCCGATCACCGAAAAGATCATTCGCACGGCCGTCGTCTATGTATTTCTCCTGTTTGGGCTTCGACTCGCGGGAAAACGCGAGCTGTCGCAGCTGAACCCGTTCGATCTCGTCGTTCTCTTGCTGCTGTCAAACACCGTGCAGAACGCCATCATCGGCAACGACAACTCGCTGCTCGGTGGTCTCGTGGGCGCCGCCGCGCTGCTCGTGATCAACGGCGTCGTCGTGAGAACGCTCTATCATTTCAACAAACTCGACGAGATCGAAGGCAAACCGGACACGCTCATTCGGAACGGGCGCCTGCTACGCCATCACCTCGAGCGTGAGCTGATCACTGTGGCCGAGCTCGAATCGGCGGCGCGCAAACAAGGCATCGAATCCTTGGCGCACGTGTACGAATGCCGTCTCGAAACCGGCGGGGCACTCACGTTCGTCCAGCGGCATCCAACCGACGACGAAGCCCGTCACCACGAGGCGATCGGAATTCTCGCGCAGATCGAAGCGCGTCAGTGCGCGCTCGCGACGCAGATGGAAGCGCTCGAACGAAAGTTCGCCGGCACCACCGGCAACACGCCCTGATCCGCGACGCTGCCGCCAAGGCCGGAAAGAATCGCCGCTCGGAGGTCGCTCACGAGCTTGTCGCCTGCGTCCGGTGCATACGGCGCCATGCCGAGCAGACTCGCGGCGACGCCGGCACGCATCGAGCCGGGGCGGTATCGCGCGCGACGAACAGCCATACCGTGCGCGCGCGCGTCCACCGCGAGCATGAGTAAACTCTCACGGGCCCGCGCACCGACGGAACGATCGCCCGCGCAGACCGGCAACGCCGGCGTATCGGCGAAGAGATCAGTTCGATTCGACCACACCGGAACGCCGCGCCACGATACCGGCGCCTCGAGCGCGCGACGCACGA
>JBDTAE010000162.1:0-10741 GCA_039924785.1 Gemmatimonadaceae bacterium
GATCTCTGATGCCGCTGCCGTCGGCGGTGCGACGGTGCTTCATCACACCGAGGCAACGACGGCGACGTCGACGAGGGACGCGCTCGACGCAGGCCTCGACGTCATCTTCCAGTCGGCATACGAACAACACCGGCCCTACCTCGACGCATTTCGTCGCGGAACGATCGCCGACTCGACGATCAATGCCGCGGTCACCCGCGTGCTTCGCGCAAAGCTCGAGCTCGGGCTCTTCGAGCATCCCTACGTCGACCCCGACAGCGCGGCGTTTTGGAACGGCAACGCCGCGCATCGGGCGTTGGCGCGGGAAGCGGCGCGTGAGTCGATCGTGTTGCTGCGCAACGAGGGCGGCCTGCTTCCCCTCCGCAAAGACCGCAACATCGCCGTCATCGGCGCCGACGCCGAAGAGGCGCGACTCGGCGGTTACAGCGGCGCGGGCATTGAGAAAATTTCCATCGTCGACGGCGTTCGCGAAGCGGTCGCACGAGGCGCAACGGTGCGATTCGCGCCGGGACCCGGTCGTATCACGAAAGAATATGCGATCGTGCCGGCGGAGAACCTCAGCGTCAAGACCGACAGCGGCATGAAGCGCGGTCTGCGCGGTGAGTATTTCGACAACAATCGCCTCGACGGATCGCCGCGCGTCGTGCGCACCGACGAGAAGGTGGACTTCGGGACGCTCAAGTCGCCGGCTCGCGGCATTCCGTTCGACTGGTACTCCGTGCGGTGGACGGGAACACTGACGGCACCTCGGGCTGGCGTGAGGTAAATCGGCGTCGAAGGAAACGACGGCTATCTCCTCATCGAACGCGACCTCGCTCGAAACGGTGTCGCCGACACCGGTCTCCGACGCCCGTCGAACATCGCCGTGCAGGTAGAGATAGAACGAACCATCGCCGACTGGCATCATGTTGACGCGCCACGCGTCCGCCGGTGCGCCATTCACGCGCACGAGGACGGGCATCGGCTTCCGCCACGTCGCCTTGAGCGTTTTCGCCCGCGCCGCGCTCACGAGGACGTACGGATTGACTCCGCGGATCCTGATCGTCGCGCGAAAGGTCAACGGCGTCATTGACAAACTGGCAATAGCTAAGGCAAAGGAAGGATTGCCGCCGCCGCTTCCGCCGACGTCACGACGGGTATCGCCTCGAACTCGACGAGGTCGCTCCAGTTCGCAACCCACTCGTCAAGCAACGCGCGGTCGTCGGTCTCCATGACCTGGTAGCACTGGGCGTAGTCGTCGGTGACCCAGCTCGAAACGTAGCTCAAGCCATTGGCCGCGAGCCGTCCCCGCTCTCGAAAGCGTTCGTATACTGGCCGAGCATCTCCATTACGAAAACGCTCGATCACCATGTAAAGCACTCGCTATTTCGCCGGCCGCAGCGCACGACCATTCCCGCCCGCGCTACGCTGGCCGTCGCGCAAGGCAATCGCGCCGTTCACGACGACCGCGTTGATGCCGACAGGATACTGGAAGGGCTGATCGTACGTCGCCTTGTCTTCGATGCGCGCCGGATCGAAGACAACGACATCCGCCGCGAAGCCCACGCCGATTTGCCCGCGATCGGCGAGTCGCACGCGCGACGCCGGGAGTGCCGTCATCTTGTTGATCGCCTGCTCGAGCGTGATCGCCTTTCGCTCTCGCGAATAGCGTGCAATCACTCGCGGAAACGTGCCGATTCCGCGCGGGTGAGGACTTCCTCGACGCGTGGGTCCGTCGATCGCGAACGCGCCGCCGTCGCTGCACACCATTCCCTGCGCATGCGCGAGAATGCGATCGAGATTGTCCTCACTCATCGCGAAGCCGACCATACCCACGCTCGCGCGGTTTCGCTTCAGCATCGCCGTCGCAAACTCATACGGATCCTGACCGAGTCCCCGCGCATATGCACCGAGTCGCTTGCCTTCCGCCGCTTTGTCGCTTGGGTCGCGGACGCTGACGATCATCACGTTGTCCCATCCGCCGATCAGATCCGTCTTGCCCAGCGCCTCGGTGCGAATTCGCGCGGCGGTCGACGGGTCGGACAAACGCGCGAGGAAGGCATCGGTGCCTCCATCGCGGCTCCACACCGGAAAGAGATTCGTCAGCCCCGTCTGATACGCGATGTACGGATAGCGGTCGAACGCGACATCGATGCCGGCCCCACGCGCCGTCGCAATTCGCGCAAATACGTCGTTGAGCTTTCCCCAGTTGCGCGGACCTTCGGTCTTCAAATGCGAGATCTGTAACGGACACTTCGCTCCGCGCGCCACTGCGATCGATTCGTCGATCGCTTCGAGCAGCGTATCGTCTTCGTTGCGCATGTGCGTCGCATACGGCAGGCGTCGCGCGGCGAGCGGCTTGCACAACGTGATCAGCTCATCGAGCGGTGCGAAAGCACCCGGCGTGTACTCGAGTCCGGACGACGCGCCACACGCACCCTGCGCGAGGGCCTGCTGCACCATCGCGACCATGCGAGCCATCTCGTCAACCGTCGCCGGGCGATCGTCCTCACCGACGACGATTTCGCGCAAGCTTCCCAACCCAACCATCGACGCGACGTTCACCGACGGACGCAGCTTATCGATCGACGCGAACAGCGTATCGAACGTTTCACCTCCGTTGGTCGCCGGATCAGAACGGCCGTGCGACGGCGCTCGCGAGCTGCCGTCCTGGCCGACGACGATCGTCGTCAGTCCCTGGCGAACGAGCGACTCGGCGCGGGGATCTTCGGTCAACGATCCGTCGCCGTGCGAATGAATGTCGATGAAACCCGGCGAAACGGCGAGACCGCGCGCGTCGATCTCGTCCGTCCCTCGTTCGGCAATTCGTCGCGCGACGGCCGTGATTCTTCCGCCCGCGATGCCGACGTCGCCCTCCGTTCCGGCTTTGCCAAGTCCGTCGAAGACTGTTCCGTTGCGGATGACGAGATCGTAGCGCGCGTGCCGAAGAACGAGTGCCGGCGCACCAGCGAATGCGGCCAATCCCGCGGCGCCGCCGATGACGAACGACCGACGACTGGTATTGTCTCGTGACATGGGTCTCCTGGGCGAATTCGACGTGCACCATCAAGCTACGCAATTGCCGCCGGATCGCCACGTATTGGTCAGACAAGCGGGTAGCCGTACGTCGCGTCAATTCGCACATTCAAGGACGATGAAATTCTCCCGAGAGGAAATCGCCGGCGTATTCGTCGCGTTTGCGCTTCTGCTCGCCGGCGGTGTCTTCGTCCAGCAGCGAGCAAATCGCAACGCCGCCGTCTCGCCGCCGGCGCTGACAGACGCCATCCCGCGGGACACCGACGGCATCACCGGGACGCTGCCGAACGGTTTGCACTACTTCGTTCGCGCGAATTCGGCGCCGGAGCATCGCGCCGAGCTCCGACTCGTCGTCAACGCGGGTTCCGTGCTCGAGGATCCCGATCAGCTCGGACTCGCGCACGCGGTTGAACACATGGTGTTTCGCGGCACGAAACATTTTCCGGGCCACGCGATCGACAACTACATGCAGGCGATGGGTATGCGGGCCGGCGAAGACATCAATGCCAGCACGAGCCACGATGAGACGATCGTTCGGTTCACCATTCCGACCGAGCACGACGAAGCAATCGACACCGCGGTTACGATTCTCGCCGACATCGCGCACGAAGCGACTTTCGATCGTTTCGAGGCGCATCGAGAGGCCGGCGTGGTCTACGAGGAATGGCGAACGCGCCTCGATGCGCGTTCCGAGCTAACCGAGGCGCGCGACGCCTTGTTGCTCGCGGGTTCTCGGTACGCGGGACACTCACCGATCGGTGATACCGCCGTGCTCCGCCGTTTCGACGTGAATGCGATGCGCCGTTTTTACAACGACTGGTATCGACCGGACTTGATGGCGATCGTGGTCGTTGGCGATTTCGACGCCGATAGAGTCGAGCGTCTCGTGCGACGACAGTTCGGCGCCATTCCCGCGAACGAGCGTCCACGGACGCGGCCACAGATGAATGTCGTGCGAGCGGCCGAGCCGCGCGCTGCTGTGCTCACCGATCCCGAGGCGACGGGCATGCGCGTCTCCGTCTGGTTTCCCCGGCGCGTCGTGCCGCAGCGAACTCTGGGCGACGCGCGCGACGTCTTGGTCCAACAACTCCTGCGCGACGCGCTCAATGCTCGATTGGATGATACGTCCGATCGGCCAGGCTCTCCGACACTGAACGCCAACATCGATGAGCGAAATCTGACGCGCTCCGCGGACGCGGACGTGCTGAGCGCGGACGTGCTCGGCGATCATACGATCGCCGCGGAACAACTGCTCCTCGCCGAATTGGCTCGCCTCAATCAGTACGGTGTGAGCGAATCGGAGTTGAAGCGGCACGGCAACGCGCTGTTGAAGTCGCGCCGGGAATCCCTCGCATGGCACGACGTGTCGTCGGACATCGCGGATTCGTATGCGGACGAATTTCTCGACGGTAACACCGCGACGTCGCGGGAGATCGACTACACGCTCGCGCGCCAGTTGCTTCCGACAATCACCGTCAGCGATTTGCAGCGCGCCGCCCGCGCCTATTCAATCGATCGCGGCGCAGCATTGGTGGTGACGACGGCGGACGCGCGGCTTGTGCACGACATGGCGCCGGCGCAGCTCGTGGCGGGCGCACGCGCCGCGGCAAATCAGCCGGTAGAGAAATGGAATGACTCCACGTCGGGAGTCACGCTCTTCGCGTCACCGCCGTCCGGTGGAACCATCGAGAAGGAAGAACACGTTGCCGCGGCGCGCGTATTCCAATGGACATTGTCGAATGGCATGAAGGTCATTCTCAAGCCGACGCGCCTTGTGCACGACGACATCGAGATGCGTCTCGACGCGCCGGGTGGCGCCTCGCTCGCGACGGACGCCGACTTTCCTTCGGCGTTCCTTGCCGACGGCGTGCTGAAGAGCACCGGCGTTGGTCCGCTGAATGGATCCCGACTTCGGCGCTACCTCGATGAGACGTCGGTCTTTCTGACGCCGTACGTCGCGAACGACGCTGTTGGGCTCAGCGGAGGCGCCGCGCCGCGCGATCTGGAAAAACTGTTCCAGCTCGTCAATCTGTACCTGACCGCCCCGCGGCGAGACACCGCGGCCTTTGCGAGGTATCACGAGCGCACTCGACACTATGTGATTGCCGGCGAGCGCGATCCCGAGCGCGCATTCGACGACACACTTCAGTCCACGCTCTCCGGTCACAGTCCGAGAACGTTTCAGGCAAGCACGCGTTTCTATGACGCCGTGCGTCTATCGGCCGCGCTGAGCTTCTGGGCGGCGCGAACGGCGAACGCCTCGAATATGACGTTCATTCTCGTCGGCGACTTTGCTACCGAGCGAGTGCGGCCGCTAATCGAGCAATATCTCGCCGGACTTCCGGCCGGTATTCACGAAACCGCGCGTGGGGATGGAGTTCGCTTTCCGGAGAAGACGGTGCAGCGGTCGATTACAGTGGGACTTCGTCCGAAGGCGAAGACCGAAATCGTGCTGTCCGGTCCATATGAGATTACAAGCTCGGAGAACATGTCGCTCAACTCGGTTCGCGACATCGCGGAGTCGGCACTCAGCGACAAGCTTCGTGAAAAACTCGGCGGCACCTACGACGTGTCCGTCGACGCCGACACCGATCTCGTGCCGCCGGCGCACTACACGCTGTCGATTTCCTTTGAAGCAGCGCCGGAACGCATCGACTCGCTCGCGAGCGTGGCTCTCTCGGAGCACGATCGTCTCCGCGTGAGCGGATCGTCGGCGCAAGAGGTCGAACACACGCGCGCCGCCGAAGTCCGCGATCTCGACGGGAAGATCGAGCAGAACGACTACTGGGCGAAAGAGCTGGCGGCACATGCGCGACTGGGCTGGCCGCTTGCCACGATCAGTACCCATCAGGCGAGCGCGAAGGCAATGTCCGGCGCGACGCTTCGCGCTGCCTGCGCCCGGTACCTCTCGACATCGCGGTTCGTACGTGTGACTCTGTATCCGAAAGCCACGACGAAACCCGTCGCGACGACGTCCTCGACTCGATAATCGATGATTCGCTCCTCCCGATTCGCGACGCGTTTTGCCGCGTCGTCTGCATTGGTGTTCGCCGCGTCGCACGCAGGTGCGCAGCACGCTTCCGCCGCACATCGTCCTGATCCAGTGTACGAGAAGTCGATCCGCGATCTGCAGGCGGCGATGACGAGCGGTCGCATCACGTCGGTGAAGCTCGTTGACGCGTACGTCGCACGCATTACGGCGTACGATCATGCAGGCCCAGAGCTGAACGCCGTCATTCGCCTCAACCCACGCGCCCGCGCGGACGCGGCGGCGCTCGACGCCGAGCGTAAGGCCGGCCACGTTCGCGGCCCGATGCACGGAATTCCAATAATCCTCAAGGACAACTATTCGACGGCCGGTCTCGCGACGACGGCCGGCACGATCGCGTTCGCGGGGATGACGACGACGTACGACGCGTTTCAAGTCAAACGACTGCGCGAGGCGGGCGCCGTCATCATCGGCAAATCGAACATGCATGAGCTGGCGAGCGGCATCACGACGATCAGCTCGATCGGCGGGCAGACGTGCAACCCCTACGACCCCGATCGCGCGCCGGGTGGATCGAGCGGCGGTAGCGGCGCCGCCGTTGCCGCGAGCTTTGCGGCCGTCGCGTGGGGGTCGGACACATGCGGTTCGATTCGCATTCCGTCCGCCGTGCAGAACCTTTTCGGCCTTCGTCCTACAAAAGGACTGTCGAGCATCAGCGGCATCGTGCCGCTCTCGCACACGCAGGACGTCGGCGGTCCGCTCGCGCGAGACGTTAGAGATCTCGCAATTGCGCTCGACGCCACGGTCGGTCCAGATCCTAACGACGCGGCGACGGCGATTCTGAATGGCGCCAAGCCGGCAAGCTTCGTCAGCGCGCTGGACACGACGTCGCTCCGCGGAGTGCACATCGGTGTTCTCGTCGAACACTTCGGCACGGAATCCGAGGACCAGGAAGCCACGCGCATCGTTCGCGCGGCGCTCGACAAGCTCAAGGCGCGCGGCGCAACGCTCGTCGACGTCAAAATTCCCGGCCTCGACAGCATGATGAACGCGGCGGCCGTGATTGACTTCGAGTTCAGTAGCGACTTGAAGAACTTTCTCGCGACGATTCCGACCGCGCCCGTTCATTCACTCGCCGAAATTCTCGATGACGGACTGTACGACACGGCGCTGGACGTGGCGCTTCGCCGTCGTGACCGAGTTGGAACCCGCGACGCCGCCGCGTATCGCACTGCGCTCGCGGCGCGCGTTGTCCTTCGCGACGCAGTTGTGGCTTTCCTCGATGCCAACAAGCTCGACGTGCTCGCGTATCCAACGGTGCGACGCAAAGCGGCTTTAATCGGTGAACCGCAGCGCGGGTCGAACTGCCAATTAAGCGCCGGGTCTGGTCTTCCGGCGCTGACGATGCCTGCCGGGTTCACGCCCGACGAACTTCCGATTGGCCTCGAGTTGCTTGGACGAGCGTTGTCGGACCAGCGGCTCGTTTCCATGGCGTACGACTATGAGCAGGCGACCCATCCGCGCCGCGCGCCATCAACGACGCCTCCACTTGTCGACGGTCGTGCGCCGAAGCCGGCGACGTGGACTGTCGCGATGAAGGGAGGCGGCGCCAAGGTTCATGGCGACTTCGCATTCGACGCGACTCGCCGGATGCTTACGTATTCGGTTGGCATCACCGGCGTTCCGGCGTCGCACGTGTACGTCGTCAGCATCGATCGGGACAGCGCCGGCGTCAAAGGTCCGATTCTTCGTCGCTTGTCGGGCGAGGGCTCGGCGGCGGCCAAGGGGTCGATCAAACTGGCGGACGCGGAACGACGCGAGTTGCTCGCGGGCCATACGGCGCTGGTCGTCTACACGAGCGACGCACCCAAAGGCACCATCAAGGCGGCAATGGCTGTCCCGCATTGAGGTCAACGCTTCACCGAGGTGACACGAGGTTGTCCCGCAAGTTAGACAGTTCTGATGATTCTTCGAGAGGGAAAAGTCGCCCAAGCCTCACGGCGGAAACGACTTAGCCAGCGATTCACGGATTGGCCGAGAGTCTGCAATCGCGGGTACCAGTTAATCTCTCGGAGTTCCCAGTGCAGACGTCCCTGCGTAGCTCGCTGTCGTTGGTCGCGATGGTCCTGTCGCCAGTTGCCTCGCTGATGGCGCAACGTTCGACCATGGCCATAAGTCCATTCGTCTCGTTCCTCCCAAGCGCGGGTGCGGCCAGTCCGCTGGCGGGTCTCGCCCTCACACTCGGCGGAACGAGCGGGTTCGCGATTCGAGGAAGCGCAAACATCGCCCTCAGTAGCACGAGCAACGGCCCGTTCGCGCCGAACACGCGGCCGTGGGGCGCCGATGCCGACGCGATGTTCATGTTGGGGGGCGGCGGTCGCGGTCGCGCCAGCACCAATCGCTCGATTACGCCGTTTGCCTTCGTCGGAATCGGGACGCAGACGTCGAACGACGTGGCGGGGTTCAGCCAGACCGTTCACAATTGGAGCTACGGCGCGGGCGCGGCGGTTCCGATCGGCGGAACCGTCGACCTCTTTGGCGAAGGGCGCTGGCGGATGTCGGACTATGTGTTGCCGACCGCGCGCGATGCTGTATCGCCGACGACGGAGCTTCGGTTCGGCGTGTCGTTCCACATTGGCTCGAACAGTCAGGACAACAGCGGGCGTCGCCGCGGTCGCAGGCTGGATCAGGGCGGCTGGTGACGGGGGTTCGGTTGGTGTGGATGAAACGGCGCCAGATGATTCATCGGGCGCCGTTTTCGCTACTTGCATAGGCGAGAGAAGCCGACCAGAATCCCAGACAATCGTTTACCCGGGATTCTTTATGCGCAATCGTTCGCAATCAGTCATTCTAGCCGGCGGTCTCTTGGCGCTGACCGCGGCTTCCGCGCGCGCGCAACGCGGCGCCGCGCCGGTCGATACCCTCAACGATCCAGTCCGCATCATGGTCGCCCGCCTCGATCTCGAGAAGTACAAGGCGACGGTCAAGGGACTTACGCAATTCGGCGATCGCCGACAGGGCACGGAGCGCAATCGCAAGGCGGTCGACTGGATTGAGGCGCAGCTCAAGAGCTACGGCTGCACGAACACGGAGCGTATCACCTACGACTTCACCTCGCCGCCGCCCCGCCAGCCAGCTGCGGGTCGAGGGCGCGGTGGCGCCGGCGGTGGTCGTGGTGCCAGCAATGCCGCACAGGGCGGCGGACGTCTCCGCGGCATTCGTCGTCCGACGGGCGTGAACAACGATTCGACGAAGCAGCCGGATCCGAGGATTCGCGCGCTCGATACCGAGCAGACGGTCGATGGCCAGCGCCAGGAGGTGTATTGCACGAAGGTCGGCACGACGTATCCCGACGAGATGTACATCGTCGGCGGCCACATGGACGGAATTGGCTGGGGCGAGGCCGCGAATGATGACGGCTCCGGTACCGCGCTCGTGATGGAGCTCGCTCGCGTGTTCAGCAGTCCCGACGTCACGACGGACCGCTCGATTCGCTTCATTCTCTGGAACAACGAAGAGTCCGGCCTCAATGGCGCGAAGGCGTACGTTGAGCAGCGTCAGGCGCTTCAGGGCAAGGAAGAGCCAGCCGGCTCCAAGAAATATCCGGAGCCGAAATGGCTCGGCATGATTCAGCACGACATGATGATGTTCGACCACGGCATGCCGCACGCCGACGGAACGTTGTCTCCCGAGCAGCGTCCTGAAGCCGACGTGAATATCGAGTTCGCAGGCGCTTCGAAGGGTGCCGAGGGTGCGCAAAAGCTCGCGTGGCTTTTTCAGACGGCGAACGAGAAGTACGCGACTGACTATCCGGCGAGCGTCGGCCAGCACATGACGAACACCGACTCTGACCCGTTTAAAGATCTCATACCGGCGATCAGCCTTCGAGAAAACGAGCGGGGCGAGCAGATCGGCGCAGGCTGGGATCCGCAGTGGCACCAGCCCACGGACCTCTTCTCGACCTACACCGACAAAGACTTCCGACTTGGCTTGAACGCCGCGCAGACGACGTTGAGCGCAATGGCGATGCTCACGGACGCGACGTTAAAAAAATAGTGTTTGTCTGGCCGCAATGACGCGACGTTGCCGGGTAATACAAAAAAGCGAACGCGCAGTTGTTGTTTGTCTTTGTAGCCTGAATGCCCGGCTACTCTGCTCGCAGCGATTCGGTCGGATCGATTCGCGTTGCACGCATTGCCGGCACGAGGGCGCCAAGCGCCGCAACCGCCACAACGAACGCAGCAACCGCCGCGAACAATGGAGCGTTGTAGATCTCTTCCGCGGCGAGCTGCGAGAGCAAAACGACGCCGATTTTTGTGAGGAGCAGTCCGCCCGCGGCGCCGGCGAGCGCCACCACGACGCTCTCGCGGAGGACTGCCTCCAGAATATCCCGAGAACTCGCGCCAAGCGCCACGCGGACGCCTAACTCCCGCCGTCGCTCGGCGACCGCGTGCGCGACCACACCATAGACGCCGAACGACGCGAGACTCACGCCGAGCGCGCCAAATAGAAGGAACAGCCACGCCGTGAAGCGCGAGTTCGCGCGAGCGCGGATGATTCCCAAATCGTCATCCATGGTCTTGGAGCTGATCACCTTGATGCCGGGCAGCGATTGCAGCGCGTGGCGAATCGCGACTGGAAGTTCTTCGGGACGCTTGGTACCGCGCGCGATGAAGGTCACCCAACTCCGAGACATGCCGTCGGCGAGCGTATCGGACGGACCCGGAAGGTAGAAGA
>JBDTAE010000163.1:0-4998 GCA_039924785.1 Gemmatimonadaceae bacterium
TACGACGAGAAAGCCGTCCGCGGCGCGCACGGGCTCGGTTAGCGGAGCGGTCCTGCGGGAAGTGCATAGAGCAGGCGCGCCGTCGCGCGGTCGGCATCGGAGAGTTCACGAACGCGAACTTTCGAAGCCATGATGCTCGTGGTGTCGCCGGTGTGATCGAGGCCGAGCAGGTGTCCGATCTCGTGCATCGCCATGGCACGCATTGAATCTTCGTCGAGCTGCCCGCCCTTTGTGTGATGCACCGCGAGAACGATGTTCGCGTCGGTGATGGTGTAGTCGTCGTCGTGGGCCCACCGCGTGCGGCCGCTGATGGGCTGGTCGAAGTGGTCGATCCAATTCACGTGCACTTCGGCGCGCGCGGAGTCGGTGACGAACGCAAATCGAACCGGAAGACGAAGCCCGTCCCACTGGAGGAACGCGTCGCGCACCCGATCGACGTACCCCTCGGTGAAGCCCAACACGTTCGACCGCGGCTGAATCCAGACGGCGAGCGGCCGGCTTTCGCGACTCGACCAGCGCGTGAGCGCCGAGTCTCGCTCGATGAGAATGTCGTTGATGTAGGTGCCGACGGCCCGGTCCTGCAGACGCTGTTTGGCGGCGACGCGTTCAGGATTCGCGCGACGCGCGCGAACGACGACGGCTTCGATGGCGTGGGCGATGCTGCCGCTGGAAATATCGACGTGGCGATTTTCCGTGCGCTGCGAATCGCTGCCCGCTCTTGCGGCGACGTTCACAGAGCCGACCGCTGCCGGTCGGCGCATCGCGCCGAAGGAACCGATGCTCAGCGCAAAAAATAGAAGGCGGAACGGTGTCCGCGATGTAGCAAAGACCATCGGCGTGTGCCCAGCGACGGGTACGGGAGGAAACGTGCGGCGGGAGCTGCGCTGGATTGCGAAAAACGGGGGTCGCGCGAGGCGGGAACTACGGACTGCGTCGAACGGCGACAGCGGTACTGCGGAGGGATTTCTCTTTATACGAAACTGCGCGGAAAAGCGCTAGACGATTCGCGTCGGAAAAAAGGACGAACGCTTAACAAAAAACGGAACTCGCGACCAAGACGCGACTGGAGACCTTGACGCGCGGCCGGCTGTGCGGCTTACTGCGTGAGCAGCCGCACGATGTCAGCGGCGCGTCAAACTCTATTATCGGCACGCAACCATGTTTCGTCGACTCGCATTTGCGGCAGTTCTTTCCCCCTCGCTACTCGGCGCACAAGAAGCGTTCGACCGCGCGATGATCGCGAAAATTCGCGACGAGGGCCTCAATCGATCGCACGTCTGGGGAATGGTGGATACGCTCGCAACCGTGATCGGGCCGCGACTGACCGCATCGCCGGCATACATGCGTGCCGCGGTGTGGGCGAAGGACCATCTCAGCTCTTGGGGCCTGAAAGACGTGCATCTCGAGAGTTGGCCGTTCGGCCGCGGCTGGGAGATGCAGAAATTCACGCTCGAGATGACCGAACCGAGGTACGCTCCGATGATAGGCTACCCCGACGCGTGGTCGCCGTCGACGAATGGGGACGTGGTCGGAACGCCGCTTCTTATCGCGGGCCTGTCGTACGACTCGCTCGAGAAGATGAAGGACAAGCTCAAAGGCGCGATCGTCATGACGCAGCCGTTGATGACGACGTTCATTCGCGAGGATCGCGTGAATCCCACGGCGCCTGACGCGCCGCCGTCAATGCCGCCGGCGCCGCCGATCCAAGGTCGCGGGCGAGGCGGTCAAGCCGACGCACAACGAATTGCCGCGTTGCTCCACGACGCCGGCGTCGGCGCGGTGCTCAAGCCGAGTCGCGGTGAGCACGGCACGATCTTCCTTCAAACGCGCGATGCGGGCGCCATGGGCGTGCCGACGGTGGTCGTCGCCGGAGAGCACTACAACAATCTCATTCGGCTTCTGGAAGACCACTCGCCGGTGAAGGTGCGGGTGAACGTGCAGGGCCGTTATTTCACGCAGGACACGAGCGGCTACAACATCATCGCGGAGTTGCCGGGGTCGGATCCGGCGCTTCGTGACCAAGTTGTAATGATCGGTGCGCACCTCGACTCATGGCATGCGGCGACGGGCGCGACCGACAATGCCGACGGCGCGGCGACCGTCATGGAGGCGATGCGCATTCTCCAGGCGGTCGGCGCCAAGCCGCGGCGGACGATTCGAGTCGCGCTATGGGGCGGCGAAGAAGAAGGTCTGTTCGGGTCGAAGGCGTGGGTCGCGCAACACCTCGCGGGCGACGCCAACAAGGCCGCGCGCGACAAGATGTCGATGTATCTCAACATCGATCCCGGCTACGGCCTGATTTACGGTTTTTATATGCAAGGCAACGAGGCCGCAAAGGCGATCTTTGATTCGTGGCTCGAGCCGTTCAAAGATCTCGGTGCGAGAAAGAATGTGATCGCGGGCATCGGCAGCACCGATCACCTGAGCTATATCGCCGTGGGCGTTCCGGGATTCAACCCGGTACAGGAGTATGCCGGGTACGACGTTCGCATCCATCACACGAACATGGACACGATGGAGCGCATGAAGCCTGAGGACGTGAAGGAGGCGGCGATCGTGTTTGCGGCGTTCGCGTACAATGCGGCGATGCGCGACGCGTTGATTCCGCGCTAGTCTCGATGACGGTCTTGCGTCTGACGCGTCGGTTGGACGCAGTACTTGTTCTTACGGCCGCTGCTCGAAGTCGAAGGAGTAAAGCAACGTAGCGATCGCCCATGGGCCATCAGCGGCAGGGTCGGGATGCGCCTGCCGTCAGACTCGTATAGACCGACGCACGATCTCGTTCGTCCACCGCTGCTTCCACGGAGGCCAAACTTGGATAGCCGTCCTGCGGATTCGCCTCTCAGACGACGAAGACCTCGGCTCGCCCCGTCAGCGTTGCCGGCGTCCGTGCCATAGCGGCCTCCGCGCGCGTCGACAGTGCCCCGGCGCGAGATTCCGTCGCGGGTCGATCGCCGAGGCCCAATCCGCCGCCGGCGCCCTCCATCTTGCGAGGAGGTCAGCCTGAGATGCGACGGGCTCGCAGCGGTCCACGTTTACATGCAGTGTGAGATCGCGCGATCCGGCGTTGCTAGCGATGGTTCGCGCTTGCGGGCGGTCAGCGACCGCATGGCCACCAGAAATTCTCAGTCGCGCTCCGTGGCTTCAACCAAGCGGGCGGTTGCGGAGCAGTTGGGTGAGAGCAGATGACACCTCGCCGAACTCACGGCGCCACTCGGCGGCGTGTCGGCGGTCTTGCCCATGGCGGGTTCGCCATTCGTCGAGATCACATCGCTCTCGTTCGAGATCACATCGCACCCGTTCGAGATCGGATGCCGTTCGTTCGAGGTGGCGTGACTTTGACGCGCGCGCGATCTCGTTCGGAACGTGTCGAGACCGAAAACGGCCGGCGATTGGCGCATTGCGTCAGACTGGTTCCTCGTTTGGTTCGCCCCCCAAAGTCTTCTTCTCGTGCCCGGCTCGATTCGCACCGAGCGCAGACGGCAAACAACGACCGGCAATGCCCAAATGCCTGGGCCGGCCGTCAAACCGCGTGCGGTGAGAGCACTATTGATCGTGTTGAGATGAATTTGCGGCGTCCGTCAACCATTTATGTCCGACGTGAGATCATTTCCTCCCCCGAAAGACGGGACATACGTTAGAGGCGTCGAGCGATTGCACCGTGCGTGCGAGATCTTTCATGTGCATGCGATCCGATTGGCCTTCAACGATTCAGAAAACGTCTGCGGTCGAGAGTCTTCGGCTGATCGGCCGCCTCATTAAGAGTGCGGGCCTCTCGCGAGACGCCGCGCCAGCGCGGCGCCACGGCCGAACCGCTTGATCGCCACGGCCATTCACACGAGCACACACGGGCGAACGCGCGCCGAGTCACGACGCGTCCTCTCGCATCCACGCGCGAGCGCCGACGGCGGCACCAACCGGCTGACAATCCCCACGGCGGGCGCAACAGGTCGCCACCAAACATCGTCAAACGCGCATGCGCGAGCCGGGTGACTGCGCCGCGCGTCCGCAGTGCCGCACGCCCAGTCACCAGCGCGCACGCTCAGGCATACCAGTGCCACGCTGCAGGCCACAATTGCCCGCCGTTCTGCCGCGGCGGGTCACGGCCGTCAGTGCCGACGACTCGTCGAGAGACTCCACGCGCGGGCTTGCCTTTCCACCGCCCACGTCGGCCCACTCGCGACACACCGCTGCACCCGAGCGCGCACGAGTCTCCCGGCTTCCGCACGCGACGCCCACCCACGCAATTGGAGTCTGGGGCAACGTCTCGCCGCGTTCGTGACGCGAGCGACGCAAGTAGCTATTTGAACTCGACAATTGGACCTGCGAAGAACAGCAGAGGTTCGTTAGGCTTCGCGCTGAGCGTGGGCGTCGCTCGCAGCGCGACTATGTAGGCACCGCGCGGTAGCTCGTGCGTGTGAAAGTTGCTGCCGTCCCAAGTACCGCGGGGAATAAAGGGCGCGCCCACGGAGTAGATCGATTTTGAGTGCACGCGACCGAAGGTTCGCTCGCCGCGGAAGTCGACCGGGATCGCCACCAAGGTCGCTCCGCCGCCAATGTCGAGATGCTCGGCGTCGATGTGCACGATCCGGTCGTCGCCGTTCGTCGCGATGCGCGCCGAAAATCCGGCGAACGCTCCGCTCGATGCGACGATTCCTCGAATGCCTTCGATCTCAATCGTCCTTCGTGCGCTGCCAGGGTAAGGCGGAATGCGGTAGATGGCCTCCAGAAGCGTTATCGCCGGCGGGGGCACCTCGGGACGCGCCGCGAGCAACCTTTGCGCTTCAATCAATCGACCGCGGACATAACCCAGATTCGCATCTTCGACAAGATTGCCGGCCAACGGGTACACGAGTCGCGCCGCGCGTGTGCCGAGCGAGAGGTCGACGGTGTTCGATACAAATTGCGGGCCGATGAATTCAAAGCTGGCGTGTGTTTTCAGTCGCGACTGTCCATACAGCCGACTGTACATCGGAAAGGCACTGAATGGATACGCCG
>JBDTAE010000164.1:0-80948 GCA_039924785.1 Gemmatimonadaceae bacterium
CAGCCCACGTTCCGAGCGCACTCTCGAACTGACTCTCGAGCGAACCACCCTCACGCGTGTAGATCGATCAGCGTTTTTCCAATGGTCATCCGCGAAATTCCGCGGCTAGGCGGTGGCTCGCGGCGCGCGACGGGCCGCGACCAACTACGGGCGCACTTTATCCGGAATCGGATCGCCATTCAGATCGAGGTACACGATCGGGGCGATCTTCGTTGCGGCAAGCGGACCTTCGATCTTCGCGCGGTCGCCGACGATCACGATCGCAAGATGGTCGGGATCGATGTACTTGCGCGCGACGCGGAGCACATCGTCCTTCGTAACCGCGTTCACCTGCTTTGTAAAATTCTGATAGTAGTCTTCCGGCAAGCCCTGCGTGAAAATTTCCGACACGGCCGAGTTCACGCTGCCGACCGACGAGAAACGCTGGGGCAAGCTTTGGATCAACGAGTTCTTCGCCGCCGTCATCTCCGCGTCGGTGATCGCACGGTCGCCGCGAATGCCCTTGAGCTCCTTCATGAACTCGATCAACGCGCTGTCGCTCTTCGCTGTCACGATGTCGCCGCCGGCGCGGAACGGTCCCGGGCCGCGGCCGTACGAGAAGCGCGAGCTGACGCCGTAGCTATAACCCTTTGCCTCGCGGATGTTGGCATTCAGACGGGACTGAAACAGCTCGCCGAAGAAGGCATTCATCACCCGCAGCGGATAATAATCCGGTGTGTTGCGGGCCGGTCCAACTTCGCCGATCGCGAAGCTCGACTGCGCCGCGCCGGGCTTGTCGACGAGATAGATCGTCGTGGCCTTCGGCGGGGGCGGGGCCGGATAGTTGAACGTCGGCCTCGAACCGCCGGCCGCCCACCCCGAGAACGCCTTGTCGAACATGCGCTTCACTTCATCCGCCTTCACGTCACCGACCACCGTAATCACGGCCCGGCCGGGCTGAAAATACGCGTCGTGGAACGCGACGAGATCGGCGCGCGTGATTGCCTGCACCGACGCTTCGGTCATTGAGCGACCGTACGGCTGATCGACGGTGTACAAGAGTTTTGGAAACACCGTCGACGCGACGGCGCCGGTGACGTCCTTCGCCTGTTGAAGATTGATCAGCGTGCGGCCGCGCAGACGCTCGAGTGCCGCCTCAGGAAACGCCGGGTTCACGATCACGTCTTCGAGAATCGCCAGCATGGGCTCGAGCTTGTCCCTCGTCACTGAAAAACTCATCGAGCCGCTCTCTTGACCCACCCCGCCGCCGATCGATGAACCCAACCTCTGCATTGCGTCGGACAGTTCATCGCCGGTTCGCGTCTTCGTGCCCTCCAACATCATGGCGCCGACCATCGAGCCGATTCCGGTTTTGCCGGCCGGTTCGAACTGGGCGGTTCCGCCGACGAAATTCACGTTTACTGAAACGAGTGGAAGTGCATGCCGCTCGACGACCACGAGCTGCGCCCCGTTCGCGAGGGCGGTCTTGCTCCATCCTGGAACGTGTAACTCGGGCGTTGCACCGGCCGTTGGTACCACGGTGCGGTTCAACGACGCGGCTGCGGTGCCTGACTTTTTCTGTTGCGCCTGCGTCGACGCCGGCTGGAGCATGCCTGCGAACATCGCCGCGACGCCCAGGACTCCAACGGCACGGGCGCGTTGAGTGGTGCGCGTGTTCACTTGCCCTCCGACAGGTTCAGTTTGGTATTGCTCGATTTCATAGTTTGTGAAACAGTGACGCTCGCGCCGGGCTTCGACGCCTGGTCTTTCTTGCCAATCGGGACGATGCTCAACACGACGCGCCCCGCGCCGAGGTACTTGTTGGCGACGCGTTTGACGTCGGCGGCGGTGACCGCTTGATACTTTCGATAGTCGACCGCGAACGCCTGCTCGGGGTTGCCGTCGAACGCTTCGCCGATCGCCAACCGCATCGCTTTGCCAAGATTGGATTCGAGCTGTGAGAGAAAGCTCAACTGTAGTGTGGCCTTCGAGCGCTCGATCTCGTCGGCCGTCGGCCCGTCTCGGCGCAGCGTCGCGATCACGGAATCGGCGTCCGCTTCGAGTTCCGTCAAGGAGTGGCCAGGGCGCGGCGTGATGGTGATCTCGAACTCGCCGGCATTCTCGTTCGTGCCCTGATTGCTGCTGACGGCTGACGCCGATTGCTTGTCGTAGACGAGTGCCTTCGTGAGCCGCGAGATGCGAGACCGGGTGAGAACGTCCGATAGCACGTCGAGCGCATACTGATCGTCGTTGTCCTGACCCACGGTCGGCCAGCTCAGAAACAAGCGCGGCACCTGGACTCGATCTTCATAGACCAATCGTTTTTCTGCGGGCATCACCGTTGCTGCGACCTTCGGCCGCACGATCGGCTTGCCGCGCGGAACACCCGCGAAGTACTTCGCAATCCACGCTTTCGTCTGCGGTGCGTCGAAGTCTCCGGCAATGGCGAGCACCGCATTGTTCGGCGTGTAGTAGAGACGGAAAAACTGTTTCACGTCATCGACAGATGCGGCTGAGAGATCCGTCATGCTGCCGATGACCGGCCATGAGTACGGATTCGACTTCGGGTATGTCGCCGCCGAGATGATCTCGCTCGCGCGCCCGTACGGCCGGTTGTCGTAGCTCTGCCGACGTTCGTTCTTCACGATTTCGCGCTGCGCGTTGTACTTCGCCGTATCGAGCGCGTCGAGCAGCCATCCCATTCGGTCGGACTCGAGCCACAGCGCGTGCTCCAGATAGTTCGACGGGATCGTCTCGTAATACTGCGTGAAGTCGTTCGTCGTGTTTCCGTTGTTCGATCCGCCCACGCCCTCGGTGTACTTGTCATGCACGCCGTATGGCACGTCCTTCGAGCCGGTGAACATCACGTGCTCGAACAAGTGCGCGAAGCCGGTGCGGCCCGCCTGTTCGTTCTTCGAGCCAACGTGATAGAGGACTTCGACCGCGACCGTCGGCGTCGAATGATCCTGGGCGAGAAGGACGGTGAGCCCGTTGGCGAGGGTGTACTTCTCGAACGGGATGCGGATGGGGCTTGCTCCCGATGACGCGGCCTTCTGCGCCGACAGCGACGGCGCGATCGCTGCCAGCGACACGAGCAGCGTTCCGATGGTGCGGCGCGAGTGGGACGAACGTTTCATGAGAATCGAGAAGAGAGTTGGAAAAGGGAGGAGATAGATTCCGTACAATGCGTCTCAAACGTCTCGAGCTGTGGTGGCGCGGGCTCTGGATTCGACTGTTGGTAAAGCTCATGCGGCGGGCCGGAGACGGCCGGCCTCAATGGGATACGCGTCCGGTTCGAGTGTTGTTTCTTCGGCACGACCGCGCGGGCGACATGATTCTGTCGACGGGCTTGATGCGCGCCATCGCACGGTCGCATGCGACGATCACGCTCGACGTGCTGGCTTCGCCCGCCAACGCGGCTGTCCTGGACGGCGCCGATTACGTGTCACGCGTCATCGTATTCAATAAGAAAGACCTAACGTCCTACGTTCCCGTCGCACTGGCGCTCCGTCACGCCAAATACGACGCGGTAATCGATTGCATGGTCACGGCGCCGTCGGTCACCACCCTCCTGTTGATTCTGGCGAGCGGTGCCCGATATCGCGTAGGCATTAGCGGGCGGGGCAACGACGCCGCGTTCAACGTCACCGTACCGGGTGAGACAGGACCAGCGGCGCATATGGTTGATTTCCTCGCGGCCCTGGCGCCCGCGTTCGACGTGACCCTCGACGAGAACCAACGCCGACCGATTATTACACTTTCGGAACGAGAGCGTGCCAATGCCGATTCTCGCTGGACGCCGGCCGGGCCGCGCCGCGCGCTGATCAACATTTCGGCGGGATCGGCCGAACGGCTGTGGCCAGACGAGAGCTACGCCGCGGTGATGCGACATCTATCGGAGCTCGAGCCCGGCGTGTCGATGGTCGTGATTGGCGCGCCGTCCGATTCCGACCGCGCCTCAGCCATTGCGGACTCCGGTGGCGGAATCGCAGTTCCCACGCCGAGTATCCGGGACGCATTCGCGTTGGTCGCCACGGCCGACTTCGTTTTCACGCCGGACACGAGCATCGCGCACGCCGCGTCGGCGTTCCAGCGCCCATGCGTGGCGATCTACGCCGATAACAAGTCTGAACGTTGGGGATTGTACAGGACTGTCGGCGAGAACGTTTTGAACGACGATTCCAGTCTCGCGAGCCTCACCGTCCACCGCGTGCTTCCGGCGATCGATCGCGTGTGGGGCCAGGCAGGCTGGCGGTCAGATTAGCCGCGAATTTCGTACGCTGGCGGTGCGTTTAGCCGCGAATGTCGCCGACACCGGGGGCGGAGAACCGCGGAAAGAACACAAAACCTCTGATGAACGTCCGCCGTCTCAGTCAGAAATGATGAAATAACGAACTTCGGCGCGCCGAGAGGGCACTTTCTTAGTTCTTACAGCACTCCGTGGTGTTCCACGGAACCCGCGGAATGCCGCGGAATAAAACCAGAAAGAGAATCCGTGCTTTTCGCAGTTTCATTTCCGCGGAGTTTCCGCGGCTAATCTCACGACAGCCTACGCGCGATTCACCAACCGGTGAATGAGCGAATCGATCATCGCCGCATCGGGAACGCTCCCTTGCGCGATTCGCGGCGAACCGCCGCCGCGGCCGCCGACCGCCGCCAAACGTTCCTTCAACACCTTTCCCGCGTCGACCCCTGAGTCCTCCGAGGCAGCAAAGAGTACCGACGGCGGCGTCGTCAACGCACCCACCACGACTGTCTTTGGCAGGGCAAGCGACGCCTGTGCGAGATCTCTAATTTCGCCGATCGAACCAGCGTCGCGGACCACGATCGTGCGAAACCCGCTCGCGTCGGGCGTCGCTGCATCGTACCGTGCCCGCGCGCGAAAGCCTGCCAAGTCGCGCTCCAACTTTCGCTTCGCGTTCTCCGCCTCCTTCGCGCGCTCCTGACTGGCGGCCACCAGCGGCGCTGCGTCCTCGATTGACGCCGACAGCGAGGTGGCAACGTGCGTCAACGCCTCGAAATCGTTTCGCGCCCGTCGGAGCGCGCGCGTTCCGCACACGAACTCCACGCGAGTCGCCTTTCGAATTTTCTCAACCGACCGAATCATCACTGGACCAAGCTCCGCGGTCGTCCGAACGTGCGTTCCGCCGCACGCGCTCCGGTCCACGCCCTCGATGTTCACGACCCGCAGCGTGCCGTCGCGACCGGATGCCTTTCGCAGGCCGATCGCGGTCGCGGCGTCCTCGACCGTGATCGTTACCGGCCGCGCTTCGCCGACAATCGCGTTCGCGCGTTCCTCGGCGGCAACGAGCTTGGCGCGCGACAGAGAATCCGTCTCGACATCGACCGTCGAATACTCGTCGCCGAAATGCACGCTGACCGTCTTGAAGCCGAACAAATCCTCGAACACCGCGGACAGCAAATGTTGCCCGGTGTGCTGCTGCATGTTGTCGTAGCGACGCGTCCAGTCCACCACGCCGTTCACGGTGCCGGCCGCGCCTAGCTTCGCCGCGAGCACGTGGCCGATTCGAGAATCCTCATCGATGACGTCCACGACCTGCACGCCGCCGAGGGTGCCGAGGTCGTGCGGTTGTCCCCCGGAGGTGGGGTAGAACGCCGTCTCGTCGACGTACACCGTCAACCCGTCAGCGCTCACGCCCACGACTGACGCGGTAAACTCGGCGCGATAAGCGTCCGTGTAGTAGATCCGGTTGGTCATCGGTCCTTGGAGTGGCCTTGCGATCCTGCCGAAGTCCGGCGAGCAGCGCTCGCGGCCCGATCACAAGCTAGACGGCGGAGCGCAGCGGTGAGTAGTAGCTAGAAACCGATTCCGAAGTCGATGCTGCCGAACCAGCGACGGTCGGTTGGATTCCCGGCGATGCTTCGAAATAGGCCAACGCGCGGTCCAACGAAGAGGACGGGCCAGAGGAGCACTTCCCCGCCGGCGTACGTCGCGTTGTCCCGAAACACCCACGGTTCCTTCCAGGTCCGTAGCACTGTTCCCGCCACCGCGAATCCCGACCCGAAGCTTCCGTACCCGTGTCGAACGAAGGCGACCGACGCGCGGCCGGCGTCGAGACCGGGTTCGACGAACAGGGCAACGTGCCGGGAGTGGTCACGGCCGTCCTTCTGCCAATCTTCTCCGAGGACAACGCCGACGGCCGCCGACGCCTTTTGTGGCGCCCCAACATGGAGGCCGAGGGCCGGAAAGATGTGCGAGCGCGGAACGGTATCCTCGGCGGCGGAGCTCGAAGATCGCTGCGCCGCCGCCGAGACAAGCGGACAGAACAGCAATACCAACGCCTGTTTCACCATAGTTCTCGTCTTCCCGTACGCCGCGCGATCAAGGTGTAACGGTGATCGTCGCGGATCCGCTAACCGTGGTGTCCGTTGCAAGCCGGCCGACGATGGATGCCGTTCCGGCGGCGATTCCCGTCACCAGCCCCGACGGTGAGATAGCAGCGACCGTCGACTGAGACGAGCTCCACTCTACGCTCGACGCCTGCGCGGTGCCCCCACTCACGGACAGTTGAACCGTCGCGCCCACCCGCACCGTGGCCGTGCTCGGCGTGATTGTCAGTCCGGAGCTCCCCGTTGTGGTCGTTCCGACGCCTGCGATGTACGGAGTGGTGGAGGCATCGCAGGCCGCGAGGCTAAGAGCCGCAGCGGACGCTAAGAAAATCGCTGAGAGTCGCATGCCGATCTGTACGACAGAAAGCGTGCCACACGGATCAGGAAAACTGAACGCTAAGAATTGCTCACACCGACCGCGACCAGGAATCGATTCGCCAACTTGACTCCATGGCCTATTCTCCAGACGATTCGTATAGCTCCAACACCGGATTGATGCCCGACGCAGAACTGGTGCTGATCATCGACGATGAGCCGCAGATTCGTCGTGCTGTTCGTGACGCGCTCCGCGACGTCACGGCGCGCGTCGACGAGGCGGCGAACGGCTCGGCGGGAATCGAGTCGGCCACGACTGGCCGGCCGGATCTCGTCGTGCTGGATCTCGGGCTGCCCGATATGGCCGGTGTCGACGTCTGTCGCGAAATCCGGCAGCGGTCCGCGGTGCCGATCATCGTGCTGTCGGCGAGACATTCGGAGCACGAAAAAGTTGATCTTCTGAACGCGGGGGCCGACGACTACGTCACGAAGCCCTTCAGCGTGCTCGAACTTGCGGCGCGCGCGCGGGCGCAGATTCGCCGCGCCAAGACGCTGGCTGCCGCGACGAGCAGCATGGCTCCGGTGACGATCGGCGGCCTGCTCGTAGATAGCGTGACGCGAAAAGTCACCCGTAACGGGATCCAGCTTCATTTGACCCCGATCGAGTGGCAGATTCTCGCCACGTTGATTTCGTCCGCCGGCCGCACGCTCACGCACCAGCAGATTTTTGACGCGGTGTGGGGACGGCAGTTCGGGAGTCCGCAGCAGTATCTCCGTGTCCACATAACGAACTTGCGTCGCAAAATCGAACTCGATCCGGCGGCACCGCAGATCATCATCACCGAGCCGGGCGTCGGATACCGCGCCGAGCTTTCGACCTAGCCGTGTGAACTGGCGCGCCGTCATCACGTGGCTGGGTTGGATCTCCATCATGGCGGTCGCGACCGTCGTCATGTTTCAGATCCGCGCTACGATCGACCAGGTTCACGTCGTCCTGGTCTACCTGCTCATCGTGCTCGGCGCGAGCGCGACGAGTGGCCGCCTGCTGGCGATCTCGCTCGCGTGCACCGGGTACCTGCTGATCGACTATTACTTTCAGCGGCCCTACGGCAGTCTGATCAACGACAAGCCCGTCGATCTGATGGCGCTCGCGGCGTTTCTCGTCACTGCGATCGTTGCGACAAACTTGCTCGTGCGCGCGCAGACGCAGGCCGAGGAGGCCAAGCGGCGCGCTATTGAAATTGGTTCGCTCGCGCGGCTCGGGTCGGAGACCCTCAGCATTGGCCGCGCCGAAGACGCGCTGGCGCGAATTGCCACCGTGATCGGCACCACGCTTGGCATGGAGGACTGCTCGATCGTCGCGTGGAACGCCGACACCGGCTTCGGGGCGTCGGCGCGCAGTCGCGCGAGCGACAACCCGGCGATCGCCGATCCGCTGACGCGCACGGTGGTCGAGCAGCCCGGTTGGACCTGGGTGCGTCCGTCGGGCGCGATGGTGCGCGTGGTCCCCGGCGACTCGCGCGAGCGACCGCCGGCGCCGGCGGACGAAATTAAGAAGTTGCTCATTCCACTTTCGGTGCAGAATCGCGTCGTCGGCGTGCTGCGGCTCGAAGCGGTGACGCCGGTGCGGCTGGCAGCGGCGCAGCGGCGCTTTCTCGAAGCGATCACGTTTTACGCAGCCCTCGCGGTCGATCGCGTGCGACTGGTGGCCGAAGCCGAGCATGCGGAGGCGTTGCGTGAGGCGGATCGGCTGAAGGACATCGTGCTGGCGTCAGTGTCGCACGATTTGCGCACGCCGCTGACGACGATCAAGGCACTCGCGCAGAGCGAGGCGATGCAAGGAAACAAGTCGGCCGGCGCGATCGAAGAGCAGGCCGACCGACTCACGCGACTCGTAAGCGATCTGCTCGACCTTTCCCGTCTCAAAGGCGGCGGTTTTGCGGTCACGCCCGAGCTCAACACGGCAGAAGACCTCATCGGAGCCGCGGTGCGACAGACGCGGGGTCTGTTTGCCGACCGCGCGTTACGCACGGTGATCGATCTCGATAGTCCGGCGCTGATCGGACGATTCGACTTCTCTCAATCGCTTCGCGTGCTCTGCAATCTGCTCGAGAATGCGGTGCGCTACTCACGCGGCAAACCGGTGGAGCTTGCTGCGTGCCGAGAGGGCGATATGCTGGTGTTCAACGTGTCCGATTTTGGTCCGGGCGTTCGCGAGGAGGACCTCGCGCGCATCTTCGAGCCGTTCTTTCGCACGTCCAACAGCGCGCCTGACACCGGTCGCGCGGGGCTTGGCCTTTCGATCGCGAGGACGCTTGCGGACATGCAGGGCGGGTCGGTCCGGTACAACCCACGCGTCGGCGGTGGCAGCGTTTTCAGTCTTCGGCTGCCGGCGACCGAACTCGGTGCCGACGCACTCGAGCAGACCGCGGACGGGCATTCCTGACCTTGTGGTGGTTGGACTGCCGGCGTATTTCGACATCCGTTAGGCTGGCTCGCTCTCGCTTCAGTTCCTAGCTTCGTCGGGATGGAACTCCGCGACCAGCTGGAATCGGTTCTTGGGAGTACGTACACCATCGAGCGCGAGCTCGGCGGCGGCGGGATGTCGCGCGTGTTCGCTGCGACGGAGAAGGCGCTTGGCCGAAGCGTCGTGATCAAGGTCGTGCCGCTCGAGCTGAGCGCTGGCGTCAATCTCGACCGGTTCAAGCGCGAGATTCTGCTGGCGGCGAATCTCCAACACCCTCACATCGTGCCGGTGCTGACCGCGGGCGAGATCGACGGCGTTCCGTATTACACGATGCCGTTCGTCGCGGGTGAGTCACTCCGTGTGCGGCTCGAGCGCGGCGCGCTGCCGATTTCGGAGGCGGTGGGCATCATGCGGGACGTCGCGAAAGCGCTCGCGTACGCCCATGCGCACGGCGTCGTTCATCGCGACATCAAACCCGACAACGTGTTGATGTCGGGCGGTTCGGCGGCAGTGGCGGATTTTGGAATTGCAAAAGCCCTCGCGGCGGCGGGAGAAGATACGTCCGACGCGTCGAGCACTTCGACGGGAGGCCTGACGCAGATCGGCATGTCGATCGGGACGCCGATATACATGGCGCCGGAGCAGGCGGCGGCCGACCCGAATGCGGATCATCGCGCGGACATTTATTCATTCGGCTGTCTTGCGTACGAGCTGCTGGCCGGCACTCCGCCCTTCAGTGGTCCGCCGCACAAGTTGCTGGTCGCGCATATGAGCGAACGCCCGCGATCCGTGGCTGAGTTGCGGGCGGAGACGCCGCGAGCGCTGAGCGATTTGGTGATGCGGTGTCTCGAGAAGGATCCGGATCTCCGCCCGCAAAGTGCGGGGGAGATCGTGCGTCAGTTGGAGGAGGTGACGAGCACGACATCGATGGAGGCGATTCCGGCGGCGGTGCTTGCGCGCCCGGGAGCGCTTCGCCGCGCGCTGGTCGTGTATGTGGCGGCTATTGCCGCGATGGTGGTGGTTTCGCGCGCGGCGATCGTGGGAATCGGATTGCCCGATTGGGTCTTGCCCGCGTCGATCGTGCTGCTCGCGCTCGGTTTTCCGGTCATCGCGGCGGTCGCGTACTTTCGACAATTCTCATGGCGGAAGACGGCGGGGGTCGGCATCGCGGCCGTGATCGCGTTCGTGGCGTTAATTGGCGGATTCATGACGCTGCGTGCGTCCGGCGTCGGACCGTTCGGGTCGTTGCTTGGCGCGGGAAAGTTGAATCAACGCGACAAGATTCTCGTCGCCGACTTTACGTCGACTGGTTCCGACACCACGTTGGGAGGCGTCGTATCCGAGGCCGTCCGCGCGGACCTCGGCCAGTCGCCGATCGTGCAGTTGGTAACGCCGCAAACGGTGGCGGCGGTATTGCAGCGGATGCAGCTGCCGGCGAGCACGCGTGTGGATACGTCGGTCGCGCGGCAGCTTGCGAAGCGCGAAGGCGTGAAGGCGATCGTCAGTGGCGACGTGCATTCCCTCGCGGGCGGCGGATTCGTGGTGACGATGCGCCTCGCGAGCGCCGATTCCGGGCAGGAGCTCGCGTCTGAACAGGCCAGCGCGGATGGCGCGAAGGACCTCATCCCGACGATCGGCAAGCTCACGCGTGCGCTGCGCGGAAAGATGGGCGAGTCGCTCAAGCACTTGCAGGCGTCTCCGGAGTTGGCGCAGGTGACGACGGCGTCGCTTCCCGCGCTGGAGAAGTATTCGCAGGGCCAACGGGCGATGTCGACGGAGGGAGATTTCGATAAGGCGGTTCCGTTGCTCCGCGAGGCCATCAAGCTCGATACCAACTTTGCGTCGGCGTATCGCGCGTTGGCGATCGCGCTCGGCAACCAGGGCCAGGATCGCACGGGCCAGATCGCGGCCCTTGAAAAAGCGATGGCGCATTCGGATCGGCTGCCGGAGGTTGAGCGTTTTCTAACGACGGCGGCGTACTACTCGCAAGGTCCGAAGCCCGATCCCGACAAGGCGGCGGACGCGTATCAAGCTTTGCTCGCCGTTCGCCCGACGAACTACGCGGCGCTGAACAATCTTGCGCTGATCTTTGCGCAGAAGCGCGACTTCGCGAAAGCCGAAGAATATCTGCGCCGGTCGATCGCGTCGAATCCGGCGGCGATCGTCGCGTACGGCAACTTGATGGGGTATCAGGCCGAGCTTGGGCAGGTGGCCGCGATGGATTCCACGTTCGCTGCGGAGGTGAAGGCGTCGGAGAACAATCCCCGAGTCGTCCTCGGGCGCGTCTCGATTCTTTTCGCGCGCGGTGACTATGACGCCGCCGGTGCGCTGATGGATTCGTTGGCGCGCACGAACCCAACCGCGACCGATCTTGCGCTTCAGCGTCTCGGTGTGAACGAAGCGATCGCGATGACGCGCGGAAAGCTCAACGAATCGCTTCGTCTCGCGAGCCAGAACGCCGTACTCGGGCGGGAGCGGGGGTCTCCCGGTGCCTTGTTGGGCGCCGCGTTCGATTCCGCGATGGTGGAGTCGTGGTATCGGGGCAACAAGGTGAAGGGGCTCGCGCGCATTCAGGCCGGGTTGGCGCGAACGCCGTTATCCAGCCTCGCGCCCTTCGATCGGCCGTATGAGTCTCTGGCAGAGCTTTATGCGATCAGCGGGCGCGCGGATCTGGCAAAGGAGGCGTTCGCGGAATTCGAGCGCACATCGAGCGCCATGGCCCCGGACGAGCTCGCGGCCACCCGCCACGAGTTTCGCGGCGCGATTGCGTTCGCCGAGGGGAAGTACCTGGATGCCGCGCACGAAACGATTGCCGGTGATATCGGGCCGTGCACGACCTGCGTGCTCCCGATCGTCGCGACGGCGTACGACCTGGCGGGACAGCCTGACTCCGCGATCGCGGCGTTCACGAAATACGTGGAGTCCCCCTCAATCCTGAACCGCTTCAACAACGACGAAATTTTCCTGGCCGGCTCGTACAAACGATTGGGCGAATTGCTCGAGTCCAAGGGCGATCGGAGTAAAGCAGTTCACTACTACACAAAGTTTGTCGAACTATGGAAGAATGCTGATGCCGAGCTTCAACCTTCCGTGGCGGATGTGCGTAAACGTCTCGCGCGATTGAGCGATACTGAAGGCAAGAATAAATGACGCGCGAAGAATTTCATCTTTGTGGAATCTTTACCCACGACACAACGTCTCACGGATAGTTTTTCTCTACGTCATCGAGTGCCCCCCAAACGTCTCTCGGTGGCGGAGCAGGAGTAAACGGCAGGAGCTTGGGTGTATGTGTCATGAGGGGTGGGTGGGAAATCATGCGCTGCACCTGACTCCTGTTCGTTTTCCTCTCCCGCGAACAGGGTCATAGATAGAAAACGATACTTTCGAATCCGGCGATGAGCCGGATTTTTTTTTTGGCCGGTGATTCAGGAGCACGGAGTTCTCGGACATGCAACCGCGATTGTCGCGGAGAAATACGAGGCACTCGCCGGACTCTGAATGTGATGCAGGCGGTGGATCGATGCCGGCGCGATTCAAATTCCTTGATACGACAAGAGGAACATCGGTAACGATGGTTGTTTTCGGCGTCAGTGCGCAACCGCCGGGCTTTCACGAAATGATTTCGTACTTCCAAGAATCATCACGAGCGCGGCAAAGCCGGCGTACGCCACGGTCCAGTGATACGGGAGGATCGAACCCGTCGTCCACGGCAGATAGATCCCGCCCGTGGGCGTTACAGAGTGGATGAACCCAAAGAACGACAGGAACGCACACGCCGCGAGCGACGCGGCGGCCGCCTTGATCCGTCGATCGATCAAGAACGCGACCGCTGCGCCCCACAACATCGCAGTGAGAATAAACCCGTGCGCGAGCAACACCATCACGCCAACCGTGCTGATGAAATCGGGATTCGTTAAACCCGTTGCCTTCATGGTGCCCGCGGGATCGATCGCCGCACTCATGAGCTGACCATTGTACACCTGGGACAGGAAGATCTGCACGAGCTGAGCGACCGACGGAAAAATCGCGAGCGTCACCGCGGCCGCGTGCCGCTTCGGCGTCGCGAGGTAACTCTGCTCCGTAATGTCGAGCGCAACGAAGACGAGAATCGGCGCGAGCGCAGGCTTCGGAAGCGCATCCGCCATGAAGGCGATGTAGCCGAAGATTCCACCGAGTCCGATGAAGAGACCGGTCGCAAGCGTGTATCCGGCCCGCCCGCCCATCGCCTTGTAGGCGGGATGCCCGATGTACGGCGTCGACTGGCTCACGCCGCCGCACACACCGGCAATCAACGTCGCAATTGCTTCCGTGAGCAGAATATCGCGCGTGTTGTAATCGTCTCCCGCGATGCGCGCACTCTCCGTCACGTTGATACCGCCAATCACCGTGAGAATCGCGAACGGAAGCGCGAGCGGAATATATTCGCGGACCGCGATCGGCATACCTTGCAAGAATCCTAAAGTCGGGAGCGGGAAGCCGATCGGGAAATTCGCCACCGGCGCAACGACGTGATGCACCGACAATCCAAGCGCCCCGAGTCCGTAATACAGCGCGGCGCCGAGAACCACGCTCGCCAACACCTCAGGCGCGCGGAACGGAAGCCGGATTTTCGCCACCAACGCGTACAGAATGACGCCGAGCGCCATCATGCCGACGATTGGCTCGCCGTAGATCTCGCCGAGTTGCAGAGTGCCGAGCAGCGCGATGCCGACACCGCCGATCGAACCGAGCAAACCGGCTTCGGGAATCGCGCGACGAATGCGATCACCGACGAATGACATGATGAGCTTGAACACGCCCATCAGCACCATCACCGCCATCCCGACCTGCCACGCGACGACGGCTGCCTCGTTCGCCGGCATCTTCGCTTTCGCCGCCAGGAACGCGGGGCCGAGCACGGTGAGCGCCATTCCGATGGTCGACGGCGCATCGAGCCCGAGCGGCATGGCCGTCACATCAGTTCGGCCGGTCCGTTTCGCGAGGCGAATCGCCATCACCGTGTAAACCACGTCGCCGAACAGGACGCCGAGCGCTGTGCCCGGAAACATTCTCGTGTAAACGAGCGTGGCGGGAAAACCGAAACCGGCGACGAGGATTCCCGCCAGGACCGCGAGATTTACCACGTTGTCGAGCATCAAGCCGAAGAATGCGTTGATGTCGCCCGCGGCTGCCCACTTGTACGAGGGTGTGTTCATGGCGCACGAAGATAGGATGGCGGACCTCGCCGGGCCACCGTACTTTGTCGGGCACTTCCAAACTTTTCTTATCCAATGAGGCGATGATGCGTCACTGCTTGATGTATCAAGGCGGGTTCGAGCGGAATTTTTCCGGGCTGAAGGCTGGCGCCACAACGTTCGTAGGCACCGACGGTTCCGCGCACGAGATTCCCGCGATGCCGGCGGAGGTCGACGGCGTGTGTGTTGGATATATGGAAAAGGCAGGAAAGAAATTCGCCGCGGTCCGCGTGCAGCACGGAACGGGCGACGTGGTGCTGCAGCATGAGGTGCTCCTCGATCCATCGCGCCACATGAGCCACGGCAAGCGATTCTCGCCCGAGCCGACGATCGTCGACGACGAAGCGATGGCGACCTTGCTCGCCGACATCATGGCGAAGAACGTCGATCAACAGAAGGAATTGGCAAAGATTCGCAGCAGCTTCTCGATCACCGGCCACAAATAGCGCCGGATTGTGCGCTGTCGCGAGTGAGGTGACGATGGCGCACGTCGTATTTCTTCGAGCGGCAAACGTCGGCGGAAACAACGTGTTCCGCCCGTCTCAACTCGTGCTCGCGCTGTCGCATCTCGACGTCGTCAACATCGGGGCCGCGGGCACGTTCGTCGTTCGAGCCAAGGCGACGCCGACAGCAATTCGTCGCGAGATCGTTTCGCGACTGCCGTTCGAAACGGCGATCGTGATCCGGCCCGGGAAGGACGTCCTGTCGCTCGTGAAGAGCGATCCGTTTCGCGGGGAGAAATTCTCGAAAGACCTTCGCGGCTGGGTGGGCGTGCTCACGGGGAAGCCCAAGAGACAGGCTGTCTTTCCGATCGCGTCCCCGCCAAAAGACGACTGGAGCGTTCGATTCGACGCAGTCGACGGCGCATTCGCGCTCGGCATGTGGCAACGGCGACCCGGCAGCTTTCACATTCCCGCTACCGTCGTCGAAAAAGCGATCGGCGTGTCTTCGACCGTGCGTTGGTGGGAGACCATCGTAAAGATCGGGAAAGTGCTGGAACAGCGCTGACCGCAATCCTCCTACAAAATCGCGATGCATCTGACACAACTCTTCGATCTCTCGTTTCGAGGACGCGCAAGCGAGATCGGGTTGGAGTACGCGGCCGCGGGTGAGTCGACGGAAGCGTTCACGTTCGGCGAAATAGACGCGCGCGCAAACCGAATGGCGGCCGAGCTGGTACGGCGAGGCATTGGCAAAGGCGACCGACTGTGCCTTCACCTCGAAAATCGCATCGAATTCATCGACCTCTACCTCGCGTGCACACGCCTCGGCGTCATCATGGTGCCGATGAATGTGCTGTACCGCGAACGCGAGCTTCGCCACATCATAAGCGATGCGTCGCCAAAAGCGGTGGTCGTCGCGCGCGAAACCGGCGCCGTGTATCCCGACGACGCGACGATCTGGTACATCGACGACCTCTCGACGAGTGCGGAAAAGCAAAACGCCGCTCGACCCCCACTGAATCTCGACGGTGACGATCCCGCGTTGATCGTCTACACATCGGGCACGACCGGCGTCGCGAAGGGCGCTGTGCTCTCGCACAACAACCTTGCGGCAAACGGCATCACCGTCACGACGACATGGCGCATCACAAGCGCTGACCGATATCTCGGGGTGCTGCCGCTCTTTCACGTGCACGGACTCGGAAACGGAATTCATAGTTGGCTCATCAGCGGCTGCCGAATGCGACTGCTCGAGCGCTTCGACCAGCGGACCACGCCGGCGGTGCTCGCCGAGTTCAAGCCGACGTTGTTCTTCGGTGTGCCGACGATCTATGTGCGATTGCTCGATCCGGCGATTGTGTCCGACGAACAAGCGAAGACGATCGGCGCGAGCGCGCGTCTCTTCGTCTCGGGGTCTGCTCCACTTCCAGCTCACGTGCACGATGCGTTTCGCAGCCGCTACGGCACGACGATTCTCGAGCGCTATGGTATGAGCGAAGCGCTGATGATCATGAGTAATCTTTATGAAGGCGACCGACGCGCCGGATCTGTTGGGCCGCCGTTGCCGGGAGTTTCTGCGAGAGTCGTCAGCGAGAAAGGCGACGTGCTGGGCGATGACGAGGTCGGTGAAGTCGAAATCCAATCGCCGCACCTCTTCGCCGAATATTGGCAGCGACCCGACGCGACGACGGCCGCGTTTCACGACGGCTGGTTTCGCACTGGCGATGTCGCCGTTCGTTCGCCCGACGGGTTCTACACGCTGCGCGGGCGACGGGGCGACCTGATCATCAGCGGCGGCTTCAACATCTATCCACGCGAGATCGAGGAGATGCTGCTCGAAGATTCGCGCGTGTATGAGGCGGCGGTTGTCGGCGTGCCCGACGACGTTCGCGGCGAGGTGCCGATCGCGTACATCGCCGCGTCGGACGACCTGAACGTCGCGGAGCTCGAGGCGGGGTGCCGGTCGCAGCTCGCGTCGTTCAAGATTCCTCGTGCCTTCGTTCGCGTCGCGACGCTTCCACGAACGGCACTCGGCAAGGTGCAGAAGCATCTGCTGCCGCCGTGGACGCCGCCGACCAAATCGTGAACGACGCATCGGCAACGCGTGCCCCTTCGACGCGAACGAAGCTCAACCGGCAGCAGATCGTGGGCTTCTGGGCGGCGTGGACCGGCTGGCTGCTCGACGGAATGGATTCGGTCATTTACGCGCTCGTGCTCGCGCCCGCGCTGACCGAACTATTACCGCGGTCGGGGATGGACGCGTCTCCAACAAATGTTGGATTCGTCGGCTCGGTATTGTTCGCGGTATTTCTCGCCGGGTGGGGGTTTTCGTTTCTGTGGGGTCCGATCGCGGACCGGTTCGGACGCACGCGTGCGCTCGCAGCGACGATCCTCGTCTACGCATTATTCACGGGCGCGGCGGCGTTCTCGCAGAACGTGTGGCAGCTTGGCCTCTTTCGATTTCTCGCCGGCGTTGGTGTAGGCGGCGAGTGGGCGATGGCGGGAACGTATGTCGCCGAAGCGTGGCCGGAGGACCGGCGAAAGATGGGAGCGGGATACCTGCAGACCGGCTACTACTTCGGATTTTTCTTCGCGGCAGCGCTCAACTACACCGTCGGCGCGCACTATGGCTGGCGTGCGATGTTCCTCTGCGGGTTCGTGCCGGTGATCGTCTCGGTGCTGACGCTACGCAAAGTCAAAGAACCGGCGCGATGGGTCGCGCACGCGGGAGAGGCGAAGCGCGCGCACCCGCTCGCCGAGATTCTCGGTCCACGCTATCGAAAGCGAACGCTCGTCAATGCAGGTTTGCTCACGGTTGCGATCATTGGCCTTTGGGCGGGCGCGGTGTACGAGCCGGCCGCGATCACGACGCTCGCGAAGAAGGCGGGCCTGATCGGACCAGCGGTATCGAAGATGGTGTCCATCGGAACAGGTGTCCTCTCGATTGGTACCGTACTCGGCTGCATCTGTCTGCCGATTCTTGCCGAGCGGTGGGGCCGCAAGACGACCCTCGCGATGTACTTCGCGGGAATGGCCGTCACGATTCCGCTCGCGTTCGGATGGGCATTCTACCTGGAGAACGGACTCACGCCCTTCATTGTGGTCCTGTTCTTCATGGGGTTCGCGGGCGGGAGTTTCGCGGCGTTCAGTCTGTGGTTGCCGGAGCAGTATGACACGCGGGTTCGCGCGACGGCGTTCGCGTTCTCCACGTCCGTCGGCCGATTCGTCGGTGCGTTCGTGAACTTCGCGCTCGCCGCCTTGGTGCTTCGCATGGGAACGCTCGGAAAGCCCGTTGCATTCACGGCGATCGCGTTCGTGTTGGGAATTCTCATCATTCCATTCGCGATCGAAACGACTGGTCAGCGATTGCCGGAGTAGCAAAGCAGAAGGGCGGCGCATCGATCGCGCCGCCCTTCGACTTCTCTCATCTATCGATCAACCGGCGGAGCCGGCGGTGGTCCACCGCGACGGCCGCCAGGGCCGCCACCGCCCGGTGCAGGCGGAATGCATCCCGCGGCAACCTGCGCGGGTGTCAGGTACGTCGTGACAGTCTCAGCGAACTGCTTTCGGAATGGTGCGAGCTCGGCATTGATCGGCGCACCTTGCTCCATGATCCCGCGAATCGCATCCTGCGTGCTTCCCGCTTGACGTGCGGCCCGCGACGCTTCCATGATCGCGCGCAAACTGTCCATCTGAGGCTGGTGCGCTTTGACGAACGCGTCGCTCAGAGCTCTCACCTGCGCCTTCTGAGAATCAGTGAGCGAATCCGCGGTTGTTGCGGACCGCATCATCATACCAGGGCCACCGCGACCGCCCGGCGGGCCGCCCGAGCGCTGCGCTCCGGCAACCGCCGTCGCCGCGAGCAACAACGGCGCGACGAACTTCCAAGTTCTAATTATCATGTATTCCTCGTTGCGAATGTTCAGGTGAATTGACATTCGCATGATGATTGTCATTCCATCAGCTTACGACGCGCTTCCGAACTCAGCGAGACAGGCTCTCGGGCCGCCAGTGAGACCGTTGCGGAAGTTCTGCATTCGCTGATCCTTCGTGCCGTGACTCTGCTGAGCGATGCGCGAGGCAATCCTCGCGTCAACACGCTCGTTGCCGGTCGGCTCCGGAATCGGATCGCCGGCGAGTGACATTCCAAAGAACGCCTCTTCGATGTCGCCCTTTTCGAGGTTGCCGTCGCGCTGCGATTGTTCCGCAAACGCGCCAGCGAGACAATCTGCCGTCGCTTCATTCTGATACGATGATCGCGAATCGTGGCCGAGTTGAATCGCAACCGCATGTCCCATCTCGTGCGCGATGATCCCCACCGCGGCCATGTCACCGTCAGTGCCGAGCGACAGGGCGGCCTGCTTTGCCATGCCCGCGGCGAAAACTTCGTCGTAGAAAATGGTATTCGCCTCAGGACAGTACTCCGCGTTGTTCGCCTGAATGACTCCGCACGAAGTCATGATCGTATGCTCATAACGGGCGATTCGCGGAACCTCGAACCGCGCGCCGGCGGTCTTGAATTCCTGGGTCCACATGGTCGCAAGCGCGCCGTACGCCATACGAATTTTTTCGTTCGACGCGTTCACGTCTTCCATCGTGACGCGAACGACCGGATCGCGGTCCGCGATGTGGCCAGCGGGAGCCGCGAAAGCAAATGAAGCAGACGCGGCCGCAAGCAACGTCGCTGTCGCAACCGTTTTGAATAACAGAGAACGAGTCATTGTTTCCTCCGGCTGCTTACTACACGGAGAAACTCGCCATGTTCACGAACCTCGCGATTCGTACTCCGGTTCGCCCAGTTCCGGGGTGGCGCCCAATGAGCCTCTACTCGACAGCAGCCCTAACTTTCGGGTCACCCACGGTACCGTCGATCCGGGCAGAATCGAACCCACGACGACGACGAAAAACACAACGTCGAATAGTGATCGCGCACCGGGTGCTCCACTCATCACCGGAATGGTCGCGAGAATGATCGGCACCGCGCCGCGCAATCCAACCCATCCGACGTACGCGATCTCACGCGGCGGGTAGCGAAACGGAGCGAGGCAGATTGCGACGACAAGCGGCCGCGCGACGAACGCGAGAAGGAGCGCGAGTGCCAGCCCCGTCTCCGCGACGGCCAAGAGTCGCGACGGGAACACGAGCAATCCGAGAAGTAGAAACATCACGATCTGGCTCAACCAACCCATTGCGTCGTGCACGCGCCGCAGGCTCGCGCCCTCAGGTAGCTCGCCATTGCCGAGCGTGATCCCGGCGACATACACCGCGAGAAAGCCGCTGCCATGCAACAACGTGGGCAATCCGTACGCGAGGCACGCGACGCCCAGCGTGAACACTGGATATAGGCCGGCTGCCGGCAACGTCACCTTGTTCACGCGCCATCGGCCCAGACGTCCAACTGCCCAGCCGAGCACTGCACCGATCACCAGTTCGGAAAGGACGTCACGGATCATTCTCGGAATCGTCTCGGAGCCGGGCACGAGCAGGTTCGCGGTGAGCGCAGTGGTAAGAATGACGGCCATCGGATCGTTGAGGCCGGACTCGAGCTCCAACAAATGCGCGACGCGCTTCTTGAGATGCGTTCCGCTCGCGACGAGAACCGAAAACACGGCGGCGGCGTCGGTCGACGAAACAATGGCGCCGAGCACGAGCGCAGTCGGCCAGGGAAACGCGAGCAGGTGCGCGGCGAAGGCGGTGAGCAGCGCGGTGAGCACCACGCCGACAGTGGCGAGAACGCCCGCAGGTGCCGCGACTTCAGCAACCGCCGACGCCGGCGTATTCAATCCGCCATCAAAGAGAATCAGCACCAGTGCGCCGACGCCGATCTGAAACGTGACATGATAGTTCTCGAACGGGATTCGGCCGATGCCCTCCGACCCCGCCAGCACCCCGATCACGATGAACCCGAGCGCTAGCGGGACGCCCAGCCGCACGGATGCACGGCTGAGCGAAACCGCGACGGTAAGCAGCAGACCGAAGGCGGCGATGACGAGCGCAGGTGTCAGCGGCTCAACCACCGCACTCCGTCGCGTTCGTCATGACGTACCGGCAGTTCGCCGAGCGGTTCTGTCGCGCAAGAGCATTCCGAAACCAGAAAGGAAAAAGGCGGCCATCGCGACGCAGATCGGAACAAGCAGCTTCGTCAGAAGCGCGTGCGGAAGGAAGAAAATGAGTGAGCCCGGCAAAAACGTAAGTAGCGTAACGGCGAGCCAGGGCTCAAAGCGCGGCGGCGAGTCGTCGGTGCCGAGGAACGGCGCCTCCGAGGACTCGGGCGAGGCGGGCCGAGTTGCGACGCGCGGCGCGGCAATCGGCATTGGCGTCGTTGTTGGGACTGAGGCGCGAACGACAAAGTCCTTTTTATCAGCCGGTTTCTTGGTCGAAATTGACATTAAGTATTCCCCTCCGCGTGAGGTCACGCAGAAATAGTTTAAAATTGTGATAGTCGGATTTCGCGGTCGGCGATCGCTCGGCGAGTGCAAGAGCGGCCGACGGCGCGGGTAGAGCGCGCTACAGACCGACTATGGACGGAGGGGCGGTGGCATCGTACGTGAACGCGCGCGCGTCGCGGGGGCGAAGACCTGTGGTCTCGACGTCGAGTCGTGATGTCGACGATGTGGCGTCGAGGCGCGCAAGTCGCGCCGTAATCCACGCGTGCGGGAAATGCGCGGTGCGCGGTGCGCGGGCGTTGGGACCGGCGTTCGTCGCCAGATTCCAGAACGCGGGAATCGCGGCGGTGGAGAGCGAATGGCTCTGGACGACCGGCGCATTGCTCGCGCGCGCGGCAGAACGATCGGGCGCGATCGTGCCGAGAACGAATGCGAGAACCGTGAAGAACGCCCGTACCGGGCTGCGCCGAAGATCCATACGAGAAAGATAACGATGCTGACGCACGAGCATCAGCCGAACTCAACCCTCGGCGGAGCCTGATCGGTGCCCACGCGTCCGCACTCGATGTCGGCCTTGTGATAGTTCTCGCCGCGAATGGGACTGCCGAACAGGCGCCGTAGCATTGTCAGTTGGCCAATGTGCTGCAACGCGTCGGCAACCGGACCTTGGAAGATCTTCTCTGGAGTGGCGCGGAGCGGCTCATCGCTCGTGAGGTGGTCATCCAGTGTCTGGAGGCCGGCGTGGAAACGCGAGACGTCACTTGCCCAATCCGAGGGCGTCGAATTCACCCATCGTTGCTCGCCGCGCAGCATCCAACTCGCCCAATCGAGCAGATCGCAGACGTGCGCGAGAATTTCTCCGGGCGTTCGAGACCCAGGCGCGACGCAGAATGTGGCGAAATCGTGCGGCGCGTCGCGGAGAGGTTTATTGCCGCGGTACGCGACGGTCGCGAGTGTGTGGCGGAGCAGCTCGCGCGCCGAGATGTCGTGTGATGCCGTCATGGTAGCCTTTCCGTGATGGTGCAACGCCGAAGCTCGTCGCACTTACCGCGTTTGTCGAGCCTCGGGTTGCCATCACAGGCAGGGACGGGCCGCCGCTACGCCAAGCTGACGCGAGTCGAGCGGCCCCTCCGCGCCATTGCCCTTCGACGTACATTGGCGAAATGAACACATCCCGACTCGAAGCGTTCAGCGATGGCGTGATCGCGATTCTCATCACGATCATGATGCTCGAACTCCATGCGCCGCGTGGAGCGGATTGGCCGGCTCTCCGAGCTGTCTTTCCGTCGTTGCTCTCGTACTTACTGAGCTTCGTCTTTCTCGGGATCTACTGGAACAATCATCACCACATGGTGCACCTCGTCGAGCGCGTGACGGGTGGAATCCTCTGGGCGAATCTACATTTGCTGTTCTGGCTGTCGCTCGTGCCGTTTGTAACCGGTTGGGTCAGCGAGGATCACTCGGAGCCGCTTCCGACGGCGATCTACGGATGCGTGCTGCTCGCATCGGCGGTCGCGTACACGATTCTTCAGCAAACTATCATTGCGTCGCAGGGAGCGAAGTCGCCATTGCGAGCGGCCATTGGCAACGACGTGAAGGGACGACTGTCTGGACTGACGTACATCGCGGCCATTCCGCTCGCGTTCGTTCATCCGATGATCTCTGACGCGCTCTACACGGCAGTCGCAATCACATGGCTCGTGCCCGATCGCCGGATTGAACGGGTCAACATGAGAGCGGAGCGAGGGACGAGTTGATCGCGCGTCGCCGGCGAACACCGGATTCAGGGCCGTTTTGATACTACGCGTACTTTATCCACTTCATGATCTCCGCCAGACCCGGCTTCTTGCCGTACATGAGCATTCCCACACGATAGATCCGCGCCGACAGCCACATCGCCCCAACCGATCCGAGAATCGCGACGAGAATGGATCCGATCACCGACAATGGCGCCACCGACGTCAGCCCCATTCGCATCGGCATGATGATTGGCGATGACCACGGCAGCCACGACAGCACCACCGCAAGCTTGCTGTTCGGCGCAAGCAACACCGGATTCACCAGCAGCCACGCGCTCATGATGAGCATCATCACCGGCACCGCCGCCTGCTGTGCCTCCTGCTCGCTGTTCACCATCGATCCCGCCGCCGCGTATAGCGTGGCGTAGAAGACAAATCCGACGATGAAGTAGATGAACGCAACAGCGATGACGATGATCGAGCCGCTGTTGAAGATGTTGCTGATGGGATTCGTGCTTACGCCAGCAGCCGCGGCACTCGACGCAACCGCCGAGCCTTTCAGTACGAGCGGCAACAGGAAGCTCGTCAGGTAGCCGCCGATCGCGAGCCATGCGACCTGCTGCGTCAGTCCCACCGCGCCGACGCCGAGCACTTTGCCGGCGAGTAGGGTCTCCGGTTTGACACTCGAGATAACGACTTCAGCGACGCGCGACGATTTCTCCTCGAGCACGCCTCGCAGAATGTTCTGGCCGTGGATGACGATGAGCATCATCAGCATGATGCCGACGCCCAGTCCTGCGAAGAGGCCCGCCGTGCCCGATCCACCACGACCGCGTTCGTTCAATCGCTCGGAGTTGAGACGAAGCTTCGTGCGCGCCAGGGGTCCGACGATGTCTGCGCGAACCCCTTCGCGCTCGAGTCGCACGATCATCACTTCCTCGCGGAGCACGGACTGCAGCTTTTCCATGTCCGCGGGGCTCGACGCGTCGCGCCCCGCGTAATTTGCCGACTCGCCTGCGAGCGTACTGTCGGTAAGCACGAGATAGCCGCTCAAGTGCTGCGGCATCTGCACTTCCGCCGCGGCAGCCTTCACTTTCGCCGGGAGGTCCGCCGCCGACACGACCTCGACGCGAGGGGTCACGCTGTCTGGCGCGGAGGCCAAGCTCTTGTCGGCGATCAACGATTTCGCAACACGGTCGCCGAGTCCGGCGCCAGTTGCGTCGAGGATGGCGATGTGGCGAATGCTGCTCGACGCGCCACTGCGCATCGCCATATACGTCGGGATGAGAATCGCGCCCGCCATCAGCACGGGAACCGCGAGGGTCATGATCACGAACCAACGCGTGCGGACACGCTCGAGGTATTCCCGTTTTGCGACGATGAAGATTTTCTTATCCATGGCCGGACATCCCCCTCTCGATGCCGGTGGCACCGACGCGTTGGAGAAAGATTTGATGAAGTGACGGCTGCACGAGCTCGAAGCGCTGAATTTCCGCGCCGGCTTCGATCAGCCGGTGCAACAGCACCTGCGGGTTCGCGTCAGCGGCGAGCTCGATCTCGAAGAAGTTGTTGCTCTCGTCGAGTTTCGCGACGAGAGATCTATCATGCAGTACGGCGGTGACGCCGTTCTGCGCACCGCCGGCGAGGCCCAGCGCGACGTTGCGCGTGCCCGCGGCCGCCTTCACGTCCGCCAACGAACCGTCGAGCACCTTCGTGCCCTGCGCCACGATGCACACCGAATCGCACATCTTCTCGGCGTTGTCCATCACGTGCGTGCTGAAGATGACCGTCTTGCCGCGCTGCTTGAGCTCGAGCACCGAATCCTTCAGTGCCTGCGCGTTGATCGGGTCGAGTCCACTGAACGGTTCGTCGAGAATGACGAGATCGGGATCGTGCAGCAGCGTCGCGATGAATTGGACCTTCTGCTGCATCCCGCGCGACAGCTCGTCAACTTTTGCCTCGCCCCAATCCTTGTCCGGGGTGCGCAGGCTGAGACGATCGAGCCAAATGTCGATGCGTCGCGACGCTTCGGACGCGCCGATTCCCTTCAACTCGGCGAGGAACAACAGCACGCGCCGAACCTGCATCTTCTTGTAGAGTCCGCGTTCTTCCGGCAGATAGCCGACGCGGTCGAGCACGCCGATCGTCGTGTGCGGCTTTCCGAACAGCGAGATCGAGCCGGAATCGGGCGCGATGATATCGAGAATCATGCGGATGGTCGTCGTCTTGCCGGCGCCATTGGGGCCGAGCAAACCGTACACCGAGCCGCGCGGTACTTGGAGCGACAAATCGCGAACGGCGACATGCTCCTCGTATCGCTTTACGACATTGCGAATGTCGATTGCAAGGTCAGACATCGGAGCTGTGTTAGGAGAGGGGAAGGGAGAAAATACCAAGCCCAAAGTTGAGACACCTTGACCGCCGCGCAAGCGAACGGCCGGAGTCTTGGCTCCAAGAAGGAAAACGGCCCGCCGGAGGCGGAAGTTTCGAGCGGCAGAATGGGGGCGGACATGGCGGCAGTCCTCGCGCCGCGCTTTCTTTTCCCCATGCTGCCGATTCTCGCCGACACACTGGTTCTCTTCATCGCCGCCAGCCTGACGAAGCCCATGCAGCCCCTCCTCGACGTCTTCTCGGCGCGAACCGGTGTCGTCGTCGAACGAGAAAGCGGCGCGTCGCTCGAGCATGTTCGCAAGATCACCGAGCTGCACCGCGTTCCCGACGTCCTGCTGCTCGCGGACGCTGATGTCTTTCCGAGATACCTCGTTCCAAAATACGTGTCATGGTATGCGACCTTCGCCCGCAATCGGATGGTCATCGCGTACACCGCGCGATCGAGGCGCGCGAGCGAAATCAACGCGGCAAACTGGATCAGCATCCTGCAACAAAAGGACGTCGAGGTCGGTCGCACGGATCCGAATCTCGCGCCCGTCGGCTATCGCACGTTGCTCATGCTGCAACTCGCCGAACGGTTCTATGCGAAGCCGGGCTTGGCCGCGTCGCTTCTGAAGAACGCGCCCGATCGCAACATTCGTCCGAATGCCGCCGAGTTGGCCGCGCTGCTCGCGGCGGGCGAGCTGGATTACATCTATGACTATCAATCGGTGGCCGAATCGAACGGGTTCAAGTTCATCGCGCTGCCGCCGGCAATCGACCTCGGCGACCCAAAAAGCGGGAGGTCGTATGCGACGGTCTCGACGCGCATTCACGGAAGCACGCGGGGAAGCGAGGAAACGATTCGAGGCCAGCCGATTCTGTACGGCTTGAGCGTGCCCACTGGCGCACCACACCCCTCCGCCGCCAAGCAGTTTCTGTCGTACCTCCTGGAGCCAGCGACAATTACCGCGTTGCGCGCTGCCCACGTCGACATGCTCGATCGGCCGATTATTACGGGAACCGGCGCGCCGTCGGAAATGCGTCGGCTGCCCGTTGGCGGAAAGGCACCGCGGCCACCGCGACAACGAGGATCGACCCATTAGCGTTCTAGAACGAAGTAGCGGTGAGGTGAATCGTTCGCCCACCGTGGAATTGGGCGGCGCCCGGCGCGCGATGCTGACCGTCGTCGTCGCGCTTGTGTCGTCGCTCTTTCTGCTCTTCATTCTCGCGCCGGTGGTTGGTCTGGTCGCATCGGGCGGCGGGCGAGGAATCGCGAGTCTCGGATCGGATAGCGAGCTTCGCTCCGCGCTTTTGCTGACCGCGACGACGGCGACAGTCGCGACGGTCCTCGGGATCCTCGGTGCGACACCGCTCGCGTACCTCATGGCCCGTCGCGCGTTTCCCGGCCGAGCCGTCGTTGCCGCCTTGATGGATCTTCCGTTGGTGATTCCACATCCCGTCGCAGGAATCGCACTCTTGCTTGTGCTCGGCCGCGGCAGCTCGCTTGGCGGGGCGCTCTATGCGGCGGGAATTCGGGTCGCGGGTTCGCCGGTCGGAATCATCGCGGCCATGCTATTCGTCTCGGCGCCTCTTTACCTGAGTGCGGCGCGCGAAACATTCGCTCGCGTCGATCCGAGATACGAGGCGGTTGCCCGGACGCTTGGCGACAATGCTTGGCGCGCATTCCGTAGAGTGACGCTGCCGTTATCGCTCCGCGGGTTGACCGCGGCAGCCGTCGTGATGTGGGCTCGAGCGGTAAGTGAGTTCGGGGCGATAGTGATTCTTACGTATAACCCGAAAGTCGCGAGCGTCCTGAGCTACGATCGCTTCACCAGTTACGGCTTGAGCGAGGCCCTCCCTGCGGCCGCCGTGCTCGTGGTGCTAGCTCTCATTCCGCTCGCCGCGCTTCGAGCGCTGCGAACCGGCGATGCACTCTCTCGCTGATCGCCAGCCGTGATCTCCCTGCAAGGCGTGAGCGCGAAGGCTGGCGACTTTCGCCTCGTCGATATCACGATCGACGTACCGCAAGGCGAATACGGCGTCGTGATTGGACCGGCCGGGTCTGGCAAGACCACGTTGCTCGAAACGATTGCCGGAGTGATTCGAACGACCGCCGGGCGAATCATCGTCGCGGGCGCTGACGTCACGGCGGCCGCGCCCGAGCATCGTCGCCTCGGCATCGTGTATCAGCACGCGTATCTGTTTCCGCATCTCACTGTGCGAGAGAATATCGAATACGGTGCGTCGACGGCCAAGTCTGCGGCGGACATCACCGCCCAATTCGAGCTCGGCCCACTGGCGAATCGCTCGATACACTCGCTGAGCGGCGGCGAACGACAACTCGTCGCGATCGCCCGAGCGCTGGCTCGTCAGCCGGACGTTCTTCTGTTGGACGAACCGTTCAGCGCGCTCGATCCGCGTACGCGCGACCGCGCGCGTCGAATGCTGCGGAGCATTCATAACCAGCGTCGATTCACCGTTCTTCAAGTCACGCACGACTTTGTGGAAGCAGGCACGCTTGGAAACGTCGCGATCGTGATGGACGCCGGGCGCGTGCTGCAGCAAGGAGATCCGTCCAACGTATTTACAAAACCTGCATCGGCGTATATCGCGGATTTTGTTGGCGCCGAGAATGTGTTCGCCGGTACGGTCCGCGCGAGCGCGAGCGAGCACGATACCACGGAACACGATATCGCCGAACACGACACCAGCGAACGCAACCCCAACGGACGCGACTCCACCGAACGCGCGGGCGGAGCTGACGGTCAGAATCGAGCCGCAGAATTTTCAACGGGCGCGTTGCGATTTTACGTAGTTGGTGAAGTCACCTTTGGCGCAGCACATGCCGTGATACGCGCGGAAGAAGTCGCCCTTTCCGCGACGCGGAGTACGCGGGCCGAATCGTCGGTGCAGAATCAGTTTGCCGGAAAAATCGTCGAGATCCTGAATTCTGGCCCGCTCGCGCGAGTGGCGGTGAACGCGAGCGGAACGATCATCGTCGCGATGGTTACCGCTCGCTCGGTGCGCGACTTGGAGCTGAGAGCCGGATCCGACGTCGTCGTCGGGTTCAAAGCCACCGCGGTTCACATTTGTTGAACGGGCGCACTGCGGAGCCTCATTTCTTCGTCGTGGCTGGCGGCGGCGCGTCGCAGTACGCAGTTCCGCTGCAGGTCGTTTGCACGAACGTTTCCGCGATGATGCGCCACGAACCATCCGACTCACGCTTCCACTTGGCGAAATAGACGCCGCCAATTTTCGTCGTTCCGGCCGCGCCGCCCCATTGACCCGTCCACTGTCCGCTCTCCGCGGCCTGGCCCCAGCCCGCGTTCACGACGACTGACGACGGAGTTCGCACGTAGACGGCGTCGTTCCGAGCCGAAAAGATGTTCGCGACGTGCTGACGTTCCGCGTCGCGGCCCACGGTGCGCACGTTGCTCGACGAAACACCGACATAGTCGACCGACCAGATCGCGGCAGCCGCATCGGCATCGTGCGCGGCGATTGCCCGATTGGATGCGGCGCGCGCCGCGCGGATGGCGGCTCGATCTGTCGGACGCGCCTGTCCGCTCAGAGGCAAACCCGCTATCAACAGGGCCGAAGCGCAAAGGAACCTGCGAAGCTTCGTCATTGGCATTGTTGCTGTCTCCAATAAAGTCCAAGGAACCCAAACTGCCGATCTTCACGGGCGCGTGCAACGGCGCTACGTTGGGCCATGCCGAACTTCAGGTTGTCTTCCGCTGCCCTCGTCATCGTCGCCGCATCGCTTGGCGCGCAGGGCACGCCGCCGATCTCCAACGCCAAAGTCCGCGCCGCGCTGGACATGATCAAAGCCGATAACGCATGGACGCTTCAGCAGCAGGTCGAGCTGACTCGAATTCCAGCGCCGCCATTCAAGGAAACGGCGCGCGGTCTGGAGTACAAAAGGCGTCTCGAAGCGCTTGGTCTGCGCAACGTTCGAGTGGATTCGGTCGGGAACGTCATCGCCGAGCGGAAGGGAAGCGGAACTGGTCCGACCGTCGTGATCGCCGGGCATCTCGATACGGTGTTTCCCGAAGGAACCGATGTCACCGTAAAGCATGACGGCGACAAATTGCGCGCACCCGGTATCGGCGACGACGATCGTGGACTCGCCGTGGTGCTGGCGATCGCTCGGGCCTTCGAAAAGACGGGGCTTCGAACGAACGGCACGGTGTACTTCGTTGGCGACGTCGGCGAGGAAGGACCAGGGAACCTTCGCGGCATGCGTCAGCTGTTCAACAAGGAGCTCAAGGGCAAAGTCGACTATTTCATCTCGGTCGATGACGCCGGACTCGGCATCGCGAGCCGGGCCGTTGGCAGCTATCGATATAGAATCTCTTACAAAGGCCCTGGCGGGCACAGTTACGGCGCGTTCGGAATTCCCAATCCAATTCACGCGCTGGGCCGCGCAATTTCGGGGATCTCCGACATTCAGGTTCCGACCATCCCGAAGACGACGTTCAATGTCGGCATCGTCGAAGGCGGAACGTCAGTCAACTCGATCTCCGCGACAGCAACGATGGAAGTCGACATGCGATCCGAAGACGCGGCGTCGCTCGCGGCCGTCGACGTAAAGGTGCAGCGCATCATCCGCGAGGCACTGACCGCCGAGAATGCGCGATGGACGAGCCCCGCGGCCGCGAAAGCGAAGCTGACGTTGACGGTCGACACAATGGGTATTCGCCCGACCGGCGCCCAATCCGACAACGCCCCGATCGTCCAAAGCGCACTGGCGTCGGCCAAGGCGCTGGGGTTCACGTCGTCGACGACTGCCTCCAGCACCGATGCCAATCTTCCGATCAGCCTCGGAATTCCCGCAATTCGAATTGGTGGCGGCGGCAACTCAGAGGGCGCTCACTCCCTTGGCGAGTCGTACTCCGATGGTCCAACCGGTTACGTCGGCGTGCAGTGGGCCGCGCTGCTGGTTGCGATGCTCGCCGGCGTTCATGCGGGAGTGACGCCGTGAGCGCGCCGTCGGCCGCTGTTATGAAACGCTCATTGGCGTCGCTCGCCGTTCTCCTCGGCGCGGGGTTTCCGCGCGCGCGCAGCAGCAGTCGACCGAAACATTTCACCAGCTCGGCCACGCCATTCTCCGCGAACTGATCGAGACGAACACCACAGCGTCGAGCGGAAATACGTCGGTCGCAGCGGAGCAACTCGGCGAACGGTTCAAAGACGCCGGGTTTCCAGCCGCCGACATCCAAGTCATTGGGCCAACAACGAAGAATCGCAACATCGTCGTTCGCTATCGCGGTACCGGCAAAGCGAAGCCGATTCTTCTGCTCGCGCATCTCGACGTCGTTGAGGCGAAGCGTGAGGACTGGACGTACGATCCGTTCAAACTGATGGAGAAGGACGGCTACTTTACGGGCGCGGTACGCAGGATGTCAAAGGCGCCGCGACGACGCTGATTACCACGCTGTTGCGTCTCAAGACCGAGGGCTGGGTTCCCGACCGCGACCTCATCCTCGCCCTGACGGCCGGCGAAGAAGGCGGAATGCCGTATGTCGGCGCCGAGTGGCTGGTCAAGAATAAGAGAAGTCTCATCGACGCCGAGTACGCGATCAACGTCGATGCCGGCGGTGGAGAGATCGATCACGGCAAGCACACGTTGTTCGACGTGCAAGCCGCGGAAAAGGTCTATCACTCCGTGGCGCTCGTGGTGAAGAATTCAGGAGGACACAGTTCGCTGCCGCGGAAGGACAACGCGATCTACTCGCTCGCGGCGGCCCTCGACCGCATCGCGAAGTTCGAGTTTCCGGCAAAGCCAAACGACGTCGTGAAAGCGTACTTCGCGAAGGCGGCCGTAGCGGCGAGTCCGACCGTTGCGGCCGATATGCGCACCGTCGCAACGTCGTCGCTTTCCGCGAGCGCCGCTGCGATTGCCCGGCTGAGCGCCTCGCCGCTGTACAACGCCAACCTTCGCACGACGTGCGTCGCGACGCAACTCGAAGGCGGGCACGCACCGAACGCGCTTCCGCAAACAGCGCGAGCGGTCGTGAACTGTCGCATGTTGCCCGGCGAAGATCCCGCCGCCGTTGAGAAGACGCTTGTGCGAGTCATCAACGACACATCCGTTCACCTCTCGCCAATCGACACCGCGATTCAAAGTCCGCCGTCGCCACTTCGTCCGGATCTGTTCACCGCAATCGGCGCGTCGGTGAAAGCCATCTTTGGTCCACTACCGATCGTGCCGACGATGGAAACGGGCGCGACCGACGGGCTCTACCTTCGCAACGCGGGAATTCCGGTGTACGGCTTGAGCGGCCTGTTCATCCCGATCGACGACAATCGAATGCACGGAAAGGATGAGAGAATCATCGTCGTCGAATTCGACAAGGCACTCGACTTCACGTACGACCTCTTGAAGCGCATCACACGCTGAGGCGACTATCGATCGAGCACTCGATGGAAATAGTCGACGAGATCGATCACGAGCGGCTCGCTCGCGCCGTCCGGAAGCCATTCGATCTTCTCATCGCACAGTTCGATTCTTGATTCGCTCGGCGTCGACCGCTCGACGGTCCGAGCGTCGAGATCGACCACCCAATATTCCGGAACGCCTTCGTCGCGGAACACGTTGCGTTTTGCGACGCGATCTGCGCGCGCGGTGCTCGGCGAAAGAATCTCGACTGCGAGCACAAGCCCTTTCAACTTCTCGAAACGCTCCGGTCGTCGCCCGCCTGCCAGCGGCAAAACGAACATGTCGGGCTGAACGCCGCGACGAGGAGAGAACACGATATCGCCAGGCGCGATGAAGGCATGCCCGACGCGCTGCCGTTCCAGATATGACGCGATAAGCCGCGCGAGCTGAAACACTGCCTCCTGATGGCGAAGCGTCGGCGACGGGCTCACGAGCAACTCCCCGTCGATGACTTCGTACCGATTGCCGTCGTCCGGCAGCTCGTCGCGTTCAACGACAGTCCACCGCCGCTTGAGATCAGGCATGGCCATACGATACACCCTCGGCGGCGAGTGAGCAAGCGAACATGGCGGCAAGGTACGACTACCGTCGCGTCGACTCACCACCATTCCCCTGCGCCGCGTCTCAAACGAACGCAGAAAAAACCTCAGAGAAGCTCCGTTAGAACTCCGCCGAGGTTCAGCGGCTGCGCTTGCCGTTGGCGACAAGACTATTTCGGCAATGCTCTGTCGAGATCTTCCTTGCCCGTGTTCACGTTCCACGGAATGAGCTCGTACTGGGCGAGTCCGAACGTCACATACGGATCGCCATCGCGCACCCGATCGAGCGCGCCGATGACATCGTCGTCGGGTATGTTGAGCAACAAAATCCCGCCCGATCGCGGATCCATCGGCCCGGACGCGACGAGCGTTCCGTCCTCCTTCAAGTCGCGGAGGTATGCGCGATGCCGCTCGGTCACTGCGAGAACTTCGTCCAACGGACGGCGATACCGAATGATGGCGATGGCGTACATATCAGGCGAAGACCTCGAGTGCATGTTCCACTCCGGCAACGAGCGCGTCGACGTCGGCCGGCGTGTTATAGATGTAGAATGACGCACGAGCAGTCGCGACCACATTCAATCGGCGCATGAGCGGCTGCGCGCAGTGGTGTCCCGCGCGCACGCACACACCGGCTTCGTCCAGGATCGTCGCGACGTCGTGCGGGTGAATTTCACCCACCGTAAAACTGGCGACGCCACTGCGTTCCGTCGAGGCCGGCCCGTGCACTTTCACGCCAGGCAACGACGAAAGCCGCTGCGACGCGAGCGCCGTGAGCGCTTGCTCATGACGACGAACGTTCGCCATCCCGATTCGATCGAGATACTGGCAGGCTGCGGCCAATCCCACCGCGTCGGCGACATTCGGCGTGCCCGCTTCGAACTTGTGCGGCAACACATTCCACGACGTTCGCTCGTCGCCGACGAATTCGATCATGTCGCCGCCGGTCTGATACGGTGGCATAGTCTCGAGCAGCGCGCGCGTCCCAACAAGCACGCCGCAGCCCATCGGACCGAGCATCTTATGCCCGCTGAATGCGTAGAAATCCACGTCGAGCGAATCGATATTCAACGGCAGATGCGGCGCAGCCTGAGCTCCGTCACACACGACGACCGCTCCAACCCTTCGCGCAATTGCGCTGAGTTCGGCGATAGGATTGATCGTGCCGAGCGCGTTGGAAACATGCCCGAACGCGACGAGCTTCGTGTGAATGCCAACAATCGACGAAAACTTGTCGACGTCAATACGACCTTCGGGCGTGATGTCGCAAATGCGCAGCACAGCGCCCGTTTCGCGAGCAATCTGCTGCCACGGGACGAAGTTGGCATGGTGCTCGAGCCCGGTCACCACGATTTCGTCGCCCGCACCGAGGTTCGCGCGCCCCCACGCCGCTGCAACGAGATTCAAAGACTCGGTCGTTCCACGTGTGAAGATCAACCGCGCCGAATCCTTCACGCCAACGAACTTCGCGACCGTTTCGCGGGCCTCGTGATACCGCTCCGTTGCGCGCGCGGATAGCGCGTATGCGCCGCGATGCGGGTTCGCATTGTCGTGCGTGTAGTAGCGTATCATCGCATCGAGCACCGCCCGCGGCTTCTGGCTCGTCGCAGCGGAGTCGAGATAGTGCAAACCAAGATTCGCCGCGAGCAGCGGAAAATCCTGGATTGAAACCAGATCTATCGTGGCATTGGTCATCCCGCCTCCGATCGTAGACGCGCCAGTCACGCCCACGCGCCTTCGCCCGGCGCCCCGGTTGGATCGCTGGTCTCGGTTACGATGCGATCGTCACCATCGAGCGCGGACTTGAGCGCATGCCACGCCATGCTCGCGCATTTTACGCGCTGCGGGAAACGGGCGACGCCACCGAAGGCACGAAGAGAGCCGAGGGATTTTTGTTCGTCTTCCGGAAGCGTGCCCTTGACGAGATTGTGAAACTTCTCGAAGACCGCAGCCGCCTCAGCGCGGGTCTTCCCCTTGACCGCCGTCGTCATGATCGACGCGGACGATTTAGAGATTGCGCATCCCTCGCCTTTGAAGCTGACGTCGGCGATCCTGTCGTCGTCGCCCCACTTCACCCACAAGGTGAGCGCGTCGCCGCACATCGGATTGCGACCCTGCACCGTGCGATCAGCATCCGGCATCTCCCGGAAATTGCGCGGTTTCCGGTTGTGCTCGAGGATGATCTCCTGGTAAAGCGCCTCGGTGTCGCTCACGATGCCGTGGCCCCGAACATCACACGAATCGGTCGAGCGTCATTTCTTCGAGACCCTCGCGAACCGCGTCGACCTCGAGCGTCTCCAGCACGTCGGCACAGAACGCATACGTCAGCAACCGCCGCGCGAGCGCATTCCCGATTCCTCGGCTCTCCAGGTAAAACAGCGCCGTGCGATCGATCTGGCCAACGGTCGCGCCGTGCGTGCACTTCACGTCGTCCGCGAAGATCTCGAGCTGCGGCTTGGTGTCGATGTGCGCCGTCTCGGACAGCAGCAGGGTGTTGTTCGTCTGCTTGCCGTCGGTCTTCTGCGCGATCGGATGCACGTAGACCTTGCCGTTGAACACACCGTGCGACTTTCCGTCGAGCACGCCCTTGTACAACTCTCGGCTGAACGTGTTCGGCTGCGCGTGCACGACACGCGTCTGATGGTCGCAATGCTGATCGCCGTCGAGCATATAGAGTCCGTTCAGCGTAGTGCCGGATCCTGCGCCGTCGAGCGTTGTGTACACGTTGGTGCGCGACAACGCCGCGCCGAGCGCCAGCGAGAACGAAATGAAGTGGCTGTCTTTCGCTTGGGCTGCCTCAACCGTCGCCACGTGAAACGCGTTCTCGCTCTCCCGCTGCACTTTGTAGTGCCGAAGTGTCGCACCATCGGCGACCGCGACTTCGGTCACCGCGTTCGTGAAGTACGACGCGTCGCCGAGCGACACGTAGCTCTCGATCACGGTCGCTTTCGCGTTGCGGCCCACCAGAATCAGGTTGCGCGGGTGCATCATCCCGTTCGCCGCCGCCGCGTCGGTGACGAAGAGAATGTGAATCGGTGTCTCGACGTCGACGTCCTTCCCGATCTGCAGCACCGCGCCGTCGTGCATAAACGCGGCATTCAACGCCGTGAAGGCTGCGTCGTCGTAGCTCGTGATCCGACCCACACGGTCGACGACATGGGGCGCGTCGGTCCACGACGATGCGAGATCTCTAACCAAAACACCTTTGGGCAGCGCAGAAACGTTCGAAAGCGACGGCGAGAATTGGCCGTTTACGAAGACCATGGTGTGCCAATCAGTCGCGCCGAAGCCAAATTGCGCGAGCTGTTCCATGGTCACCGACGGTGCACCGCCGCCATCGAGCAGCGAAAACTCCCGATCGGCGATCGCCGCCGGACTCGTATAGTGCCAGTCCTCGTTCTTCGTGGTGGGGAAGCCGAGCGCGCTGAATCGCTCGAACGCCGCGCGGCGCATCGACTGCACCCACGAGGGTGCGCCGTTCCCCGCACGCTCGTCGAACGCCGACACGTACGAATCCATTGCCGAGTCAGGAGCAACCGACGTCGTCACGCCCCGGCTCCAACCGCCGCCTGCGCCGGCGACGTGACCCAGTCGTACCCTTTCTCCTCGAGCTCCAGCGCCAACTTCTTGCCGCCCGACTTCACGATGCGCCCGCCGACCAGCACGTGCACGAAATCCGGGACGATGTAATTGAGCAAACGCTGATAGTGCGTGACGACGATCGTCGCGTTGTCGGGCCGCTTGAGCGCGTTTACGCCGTCGGCGACGATCCGCAACGCGTCGATGTCGAGGCCGGAGTCGGTCTCGTCGAGAATCGCCAACCTGGGCGACAACACCGCCATCTGAAGAATTTCATTGCGCTTTTTTTCACCACCGGAGAAGCCGGCGTTCACCGAGCGCGTGAGCATGGCCGAATCCATCTCGACGAGCTTGAGCTTCTCTTCCATGATGTCGGCAAACTCGAGCGGGTCGATCTCCTCATCGCCGTGCGCTTTGCGGATCTCGTTGTACGCCGCGCGCAGAAAATACGCGTTCGACACACCGGGAATCTCGACGGGATACTGAAACGCGAGGAACACGCCCTTCTGGGCGCGCACCTCCGCCGCCATCGCAAGCAAGTCGTTGCCGTCGTACGACACTGACCCGCCGGTGACCTCGTACGCCGGGTTGCCCGCGAGCACCTGGGCCAGCGTGCTCTTGCCGGAACCGTTCGGACCCATGACCGCGTGCACTTCGCCCGCATTCACGGTGAGACTCAAGCCCTTCAAGATTGCTTTATCCGCGACAGTCGCGCGAAGCTCGTTGATTTCTAATAGTGACATTGAATTATCCGACGCTTCCCTCGAGCGTGATTCCGAGCAGCGCCTGAGCCTCGAGCGCAAACTCCATCGGAAGCTCCTTGAACACTTCCTTGCAGAACCCACTCACGATCATCGACACGGCCTGTTCCGCGCTGAGACCGCGCTGCTTCAAATAGAAAATCTGGTCTTCACCGATCTTCGACGTCGACGCCTCATGCTCGACGATCGCCGTGTTGTTCCCGACCTCGATGTACGGGAACGTGTGCGCGCCGCAGCGATTGCCGACCAGCATCGAATCACACTGCGTGTAATTCCGCGCACCGCTCGCTTTCGGCAGCACGTGCACGCGGCCGCGATATGAATTCTGTCCCTCACCCGCCGAAATGCCCTTGCTGACGATCGTCGATCGCGTGTTGCGACCGATGTGAATCATCTTCGTGCCCGTGTCGGCCTGCTGCTTGTTGTTGACGACAGCCACGCTGTAGAACTCGCCAACCGCGTTGTCGCCTTGGAGAATCACGCTCGGATATTTCCACGTGATCGCGGAGCCGGTCTCGACCTGCGTCCACGAAATCTTCGCGTCTTCAGCGGCCTTGCCGCGCTTGGTGACGAAGTTGTAGATGCCGCCGTTGCCTTCCTTGTCGCCGGCATACCAGTTCTGCACGGTCGAGTACTTGATCGTCGCGCCCTTGAGCGCCACGAGCTCGACGACAGCCGCATGCAGTTGATTCGTGCTGCGCTTCGGCGCCGTGCAGCCCTCGAGGTAGCTGACGTACGAACCCTCGTCTGCGACGATGAGCGTTCTCTCAAACTGTCCGGTGTCCGCCGAATTGATGCGGAAATACGTCGACAGCTCGATCGGGCAGCGCACGCCTTTCGGCACGTACACGAACGAACCGTCGGAGAAGACGGCGCTGTTCAACGCGGCGAAATAGTTATCGCTATACGGCACCACGGAGCCGAGGTATTTCTCGACGAGCTCGGGGTGCTCGCGCAACGCTTCGCCGAACGAGCAGAAGATGATGCCGTACTTCGACAGCTCGCTCCGCATCGTGGTGCCGACGGAGACCGAGTCGAAGATGGCGTCGACCGCGACCCCCGACAGCATCTTCTGTTCGAGAAGTGGAATGCCAAGCTTCTCATACGTCTTGAGAAGCTCCGGATCCACGTCGTCCAGGCTACCGAGCGGTTTGGCGGTTTTCGGCGCGGAGTAGTAGCTGATGCCCTGGTAGTCGATCGCCGGATACTTCACGTTCTGCCAATGCGGCTCCTTCATCGTCAGCCAGCGTCGATAGGCCTTGAGGCGCCACTCCACCATGAAGGCCGGCTCGGTCTTCTTCGCCGAAATCGCCCGAACGACGCTCTCGCTCAATCCGGGCGGAAACGTGTCCGACTCGATGTCGGTCACGAAGCCGTGCTGATACTCTCGGCTAATCAGGGTCTCGATCGAGCTACTCATGCGTCCAACTCTTTGGCCTTGAACCGGTTACCGGTCGGCGGAGACACCGCCGCCGCGCGATCCCGGCGAGACTTCAGCCCGAGGATCCGCTAAGCAGATGAATTTAGTCGGGTTTAACCGGCAATGGCTAGTACCGCTACGGACTCGTGGTCCAATTGAGCAGATGCCACATGTAGATGATGAAGCAGATGAACGCCAAAATGCCGACAATGACGATGAGCGGAACCGTCGCGCTTTCGGCATCCGCGCCGTCCTCATCCACGACCCATTCGGTGGCGATCGTCGGCTTTCTGGTCGTCTCGTCATTCTCGCCGGCATGCTCCGGCGCCACCTCGACGCCAGGCGGAAGCGGCGCGTGGGTGAATTCGAAAATCGTAAATGCGATTTCGACCAGGTCCCCGTCGCGAAGGAGCGCGGGCTCCTTCATCAGACGACCATTCAACACGGTCCCAGCGGATCCCATGGAGTGCAGCGCGAAGCCGCCGGCTTCGCGCCGAATGTCCGCATGAAAACGCGATGCCGTTGGGTTCCGGATGACGATATCGTTCGACGCATCGCGCCCAATCGAAGTCGACCTATGGCTCAATGGATGAGCGACTCCGGCGCGTTCTTCGATCAGGTAGGCGTCCGCCACGCGCGTTGCCTCCGCCCCGATCACACGGGGAGACTTCTCGCTAAACACGAACCGGGCGATCCCCGCGGCAATGACGTCGCCGTCGACGAGAATACGAGGCTCGTTGTGAAGCTGCGTTGTGCCCACGACGACGACGCTCTCGTGCATGAACGGCCGCACCACAACACGATCCTCGACCACGTTGACCGCAAAATGGCGCGGCATCAGATCCGCCGTCTCGACGCGCCAGTTGGCCTCCGGCCCGCTGCCGACGACGGTTTCGCCCTCGCGTAGCTCGTACGTCAACGTGCCGACTGAAAGCCACGCCATTTACGCGAGCTCCCGAATGACTTGCCGAAGCAGCGATCCCGCCAAGTCGACCTTGTACCCATTCTTCGACAACGGACGCGCGTCGTACAGCGCACGCTCGGCGAGCGTCTCGATGACGTCGTCGTCCAAGCCCCCCGACGACACGTCCTCTTCGATCGAGGTGTTCACGCGCCATGGGCGCGGCGCCACACCGCCCATGACGATTCTCACATCGCCGTTTTGTCGCTTGCAGCCGGCGATGCTGACGAGCGCAAAATCCCAGGCCTCGCGCTGCATGAGTTTGTGATAGTGCTGGGCTCCACCCGCCGCAGCCACCGGAAGAATCACCGCCGAGACGAATTCATCCTGCTCGAGAACCGTTTCGCGGTCGGCCCGGTGGCCCGGCAGAATATAAAATTCACTCATTGGAACACGCTGGAGGCGGTTCATTGAAGCAATCTCGACCACCGCGTCAACTGCCGCCAGAGCAACGGCAGGGTCCGACGGATGCACGGCGTAGCATGGACCGCCGTCGAGGATCGCGAGATATTGGTTCTCGCCGGCAAACGCGGGGCACGAAATGCCCCCGCTCTTGAGACACGACACACCACGCCGGAAGTACCAGCATCGTGGACGCTGGCACAGATTGCCGCCCAGCGTCCCGCTGTTGCGAAGCGCCGGCGTGCCGACCGCATCGCAGGCCTGCGCAAGAACGCCGAATCGTTCACGGATCAGTTGATTGCGCGCGAGCGCGGCAAGGCTCACGGAGGCGTCAATGCGAACGCTCCCATCGGCCAGCTCGGTGATCGTTCCCCCCGCGCCATTCGGGATGCCGCGCAGATCAACGAGTGTTTGCGGCCGAACGATTTCTTCGGCAATCGATACGAGCAAGTCCGTTCCGCCGCCGAGTGCAACGGCGCCGGGCTCGGCAAGATGCCGAGCCGCGTCGTCGCTCGAAACTGCCCGGTGGTAAGAGAATGGAGTTGTCACGGAGATAAAAAAGGCGAGACCGGTCGGTCCCGCCATAGCGTTTTAATCGATTCTTACGAATCCGCCCTTGCGAGCTCGGACGAGCGCTCCTACTTGACCATGCCGCCCGAGCCGCCGACCCACGATACGTCAGTGGGATTCTTGTAGGACTTGTTGTGGATGTAGGTCGCGGTAGCTATGCAGACGGCGGCGAGGAATATGACGAAGGTCGCGAATCCCCACCCGCCATTCGTATCTGCTCGAACGAAACGATCCTTGTGCGGCGCCATCGAGATTCCTTTGAGTCTTTTTTGAAACGAGCGGTGTACTGGACCGCGACGACGGGAATATAGCAGACACTGATATCGTCGGGAATACGTATAGAAATCGTGTTTTCGACAACCATTGATTCCCTGGCATTGTCTCAGTGGTGACCGGGCCACACGACGGGGCGCCGGCGGCTTCAACGCATTTGACGTGACTGTTCTCCGAGACGAACTGCAGCGTACGCTGGGCAGCGCCTACACCCTCGAGCGGGAGCTGGGAGGTGGAGGGATGTCGACGGTGTTCGTCGCCCGAGACACCGCGCTCGGGCGTGCAGTAGTAGTAAAGGTTTTGCCGTACGAGCTTGCGGCTTCCGTCTCCGTTGACCGGTTCAAACGTGAGATCATGCTGTCAGCAGCGCTACAGCATCCGCACATCGTGCCAGTCTTGAGCGCCGGCGAGGCTGACGGACTGCCTTTCTTCATCATGCCCTTCGTCGAGGGTGAGTCGCTCAGGGCCAGGCTCGCCCGCGGGCCGCTCTCCGTTCGAGAGGCCGTCAGCATTCTCAAAGACGTCGCCCGCGCGCTCGTATACGCACACGGTCGAGGCATCATCCATCGCGACATCAAACCCGACAACATCCTCCTTTCGGGAGGATCCGCCACGGTCACCGACTTTGGCGTCGCCAAGGCCGTCGCCGTATCGCGCGGACGAGAACGCCTATCCGCTCCCGGACACTCCGGCACCATTACGATGGTTGGGACGTCTATCGGAACACCGGCATACATGGCCCCAGAGCAAGCCGCCGGCGATCCGAACACCGACCAGCGCGCCGACCTCTACGCGCTCGGCATTGTCGGATACGAGATGTTGGTCGGAACACCACCCTTCCACGGACGCGCGCCGCAGCAACTGCTCGCCGCGCAACTCACCGAGCCACCGCCGCCGATCGGCTCGCGCCGATACGACGTCCCGCAGGCGCTCTCCGCGCTGATCATGAAGCTGCTCGAGAAAGACCCGGGCAACCGACCGCGCCAGGCCGCCGACGTCGCCCGAACGCTCGAAGATCCCACCGTCGTCAGCGGAACCTACGCGTCCGCGACGATGCCTCGCGCCACCAAGCCGAAACGCGTGTTGTGGGCACTGGCCGGCGCTGGAATTCTCGCGTCGATCGCCGCAGGCGGGGCCTGGTTCAACAATCGAAAAGCCGAACCGACCAATCCCGGCGCGGACGGCGTTCCCGCCCTGGCGGTCGCATCGACCAAATCGATCGCCGTGATGTCGCTCGTGAATCTCAGCCGCGATACGAGTGACGCCTACTTCGCCGCGGGCATGACCGCCGAGGTGTCGAGTGCGCTGAGCCGAATTCCGGGACTGCGCGTTGCAACGAACGATCGCAATGCAACCGATCAACCGACCAGCCCCGCGGAAATCGGAAAGGCGCTGAACGTCAATATGGTGTTGATGGGCACCGTGCAGCGCGACAAGACGCGGCTGCGCGTCACCGCCCGCCTCGTGAACACGTCGGACGGCTTCACCGTATGGTCGGACATGTTCGAGCGGGAGGCGAAAGACGTGTTCGCCGTGCAGGATGAGATCTCGAATGCGATCATCGCCGCGATTTCGCCCGAGCTCACCACCGCACCGGCGGTGGCCTCCACCGCCGCGGCGGAGAATCACGGAACGAACGATCTTCAAGCGTACGACCTCTATCTTCGCGGCCACTACTTCTTTGAGCGGCGCGGTGAAACGGGCCTTCGTCGCGCGCTCGACTATTACGAGCAAGCGTCGCGCAAAGACTCGATGTTCGCGCGCGCGTACGCAGGAATCGCGAATGTCTACGCACTCCTGCCGCTCTACGCGAACCTTCGGATCGACTCGGTAATGCCGGTCGCCTTGGTCGCGGCAAATCACGCGGTACGACTCGACAGCACGCTCGCCGACGCGTTCGCGGCTCGCGCGTCGTTGCTGCAGGCAGACTGGAAGTTTGCCGACGCCGAGCGAGACTACCTCCGCGCGTTGAAGCTCGATCCGAATTCGGCGGCGATCCATCAGTGGTACGGTGAGCTGCTGCTCTTGAACGGCCGCATGCGCGATGCGCAGATGCAGCTTCGCCGCGCAACGGAGCTCGATCGACTGTCGCCGATCGCCTTCGGATCGTACGGACTTGGACTGGCCGCGAGTCGGCGCTCCGATTCGGCGATCGTAGCCGCAAAGCGGGCCGTCGAGCTCGACTCTACGCTCGTCGTCGCCCGGTTCATGCTCGGCAGCGTGTACCTCGAAGCGGGCAAACTGCCGGAAGCCACGGCACAACTCGAGGCGGCCGCAGCGCTGGACTCCGGCTCCGTTCCGACGATGAGTCTGTTGGGATACGCATATGCGAAGGCGGGCAATCCGACACACGCGTCGGAGATCGCAAGATCGCTCGAAACGAGTATTGGCAAGACCAGCGGTGCGGCTGCGGCGGCCGCACGCGTTTACATCGGACTTGGCGATTTGACGCGCGCGCAGTCCTTGCTTGAACGCGCGGCGGCGGATCACGACGTATTTTTCTCCAGCGAATCCCTGGTCGAGGGTTTTTTCGATCCGATTCGGGGTACGCCATGGTTCGCGGCGCTGGTGAAACGGGTTGGCCTCGATGATCGCGTGACGTTAAAACAGTAGACCTCAACCAACGAGCGCTTCAACGACATGCTCACTTCGCCATCGAAAGCCGGACGGGTGACACAGCTCGCGATGCTGGCGTCCGCGGTCGCCACAGTCGCGGGTTGCGCAGGTGAGCTGTCGACGGCGAGCAATCGAACGACGCTCTACGTCTTTGCAGACTACGCTTCGCCCGACGTTGCCGTGTCGATCAACGGCGTGTCGCTCGGCACCATCACCAAGCAGTACGCCGGCAGCACGAGCTGCGATACGCTCGCCGCAACGGGTTCTGCCGGTGGCGTGTTCGCGACGACGGTGTCCGGGGATGTGCACTATTCGATCAACTGGACATACGCAGCGGGAAAGCCCGATTCAGCCGCGTTCACGGCGACCGGCGAGTTTTTCCAGTACCCATGTCTGTTGCAGGGAATCGAAGCGCCCACCGCCGACCTCGCGCCCTCGCCGCTGCGCGGTTCACCGCACGGAGTGCTACCGGGCCAAGAGCGCTGACATCACCCGAAGCGCGAACATCGCTACACTGACTACTATGACCGAGGCAATCGGGACCACACGCTTCCAAAGCATGCCGAGCGTCTCCTGATGAGTGTGTTTGTAAGATCTACGTCAGGCATCGGCAATTGGATTTCAGCGGTCGCGTGCAACCTTAGGCTCGACGAATCGTCAAGCGAGAGATGCGCGCGATAGCTTGGTGGGCCTCATTGGGATTGATCGGCGGCGCGGCCTGCGCGCGCCCCGTCTTGTACTACCCAACGTCCACTCCGGCACGGTCAGCGACGAAGGCGGCTGCGGCTGCTCCGGCGGCTTCCCCGCCTTCACCATCTTGGAGTGGAAATCCGACGTTGATGATGGTGAGCGGGTCGAGCATGTCCGACGTCGACTACCTTCGCGCGCGGTCAATCGTCGTGCCCGTCGCCGGCGCGGACATGACCCGCGTCGAAGACAGCTTCAGCGACCCGCGCGACGGCGAGCGCGTGCACCGGGCGATCGACATTCTCGCTCCCCGCGGAACGCCGATCCTCTCCGCGGACGACGGCAAGATTCTTCGAATGACCACGAGCTCACTCGGCGGTATTTCGATGTACACCGTTGACCCCGTGAACCGGCTCGTTTACTACTATGCTCATATGGAGCGGTACAACGACGGAATGTCGGTTGGCCGCGTCATCTCCAAGGGCGATACCCTCGGTTTTGTCGGGACGACGGGCAATGCTCCGAAAGACACGCCGCATCTCCATTTCCAAGTGATGCGCTGGCCGTCGGACGGCAAATACTGGAACGGCGACCCGATCGATCCGTTCGAGGCCCTCGGCGGCGTGCATCACGCCGGCTCGCTCCGACGCGAAGATTTTGATCTGCGCTAACTTTCGAAATGGCTCTTACATCGAAAGAACGCGCCGCCCTCCGCGCCGAGGCGCACCGACTATCCGCCCTCGTGCACGTGGGTCAGCACGGATTGACTGACGCACTGCGCCAGACCGCGGATGATGCGCTCCGCACGCACGAACTGGTGAAGTTCCAGCTAACGAAAAACGCCGACGTCACGGCGAAAGAAGCGGCGAACGCCTTGGCCGATTCGCTCGGCGCCGACGTGGTGCAGGTCATCGGAAAGACTGCGACGCTCTATCGCGAAAATTCGGAGCTCAAGAGCAAGAATGGCGTGCCGCCGTGGCGGCAATCGTAAGTCGGGCGCCTGCGATCAAACGAACTTCACGAAGCGCAAAGCAACCGAGTCGATGCAGTATCGGAGGCCGGTCGGCTTCGGGCCATCGCTGAATAGGTCGCCGAGGTGCGCGTCGCAGCGCCGACAGGTGACTTCGCTCTCGACGTCGCCGGGACTCGGCTTGCCGTGATGAACATTCTCTTCCGCGATCGGTTGCCAGAAGCTTGGCCAGCCGGTTCCTGAATCGAACTTCACGGCGGAGTCGAACAGCGGTGTGTCGCAGCATATGCAGCGGAACAGTCCCTTCTCGTGCAGGTTCCAATAAGCGCCAGTGAATGGACGTTCAGTGCCACGCTCGCGAGCGATCTCGAATGCAAGCGGCGCAAGTTGTTTGCGCCACTCCGCGTCTGTCTTGACGATTTTGGGAACTTTGATTGTTCCCTGGCGCTCGCCCTTGTCGGAAAACTGGACGATGGTGACCTCGACAGGCGCGAGTGGACTGCGGCGCAGGAGCGCGGCCGCGGCGGTCGCGACGATGAATTCCCGGCGGGTGAAGCTGTTCTCGAACACGGACATGAGGTTCTCCATCAAGGACACCTGGGGAGTTTAGCAGGGGTTGCGCCACGGGGCGACCGGTCGGAGGTTGGCTGTGGCCGAACTCCTTCACCTTCCCTCCGTCGCGGATACATGCGCTCTCTTCCGTATCAGTTCGCCGTCGCCTGCACCGGTGCCTCGATCGCTCTCGCGCCGGTCCGCGCCCAAGAGTCCGTTCCAGAGATCAAATTCGACGCAAATGTGAGCTTGCTTAAGATGCCGAACGGCGTACACCTGGGCGAAGTCGCCGGCGTCGCGACCAATTCGAAGCACCACATCTTCGTATTCGTCCGCAGCGGGGAGCGCACGACGGTGCATGGTGCGACGGCGGCGCAATTATTTGAGTTCGGGCCGGACGGTACCTACCTCCGAGAAATCGGCCAGAACCTGTACGGGTTTGCCTTCGCGCACACCGTGCGCATCGACAAGGATGACAACATCTGGGCCACGGACGAAGGCACGAACATGGTCATCAAGTTCAATCCCGCCGGGCACGTGACGATGGTGCTTGGAAGAAAGGAGGAGGCCGTCGAGCCGGCGTCTGCTGCGCCTCCGGGCGGCGCGCGACCGCAGTGGGGCGGATTCAATCGACCGACCGACGTTACGTGGGACACGCAGGGCAACATCTTCATCGCCGACGGCTACAACAATTCGCGCGTCGTAAAGGTCGATCCGAACGGCCGATGGGTGAAGACGTGGGGAACGCGGGGCACGGAACCGGGGCAATTCAACATCTTGCATAGCATTGCCGCGGATGCGAAGGGGAACATTTATGTTGGCGACCGCACCAACCGCCGCATTCAGGTGTTCGACAACAACGGGACGTTTCTCAAGCAATACACCATCGATGTTCCCTTCACGAAGCCGGTGAACGTGATGCTCGGCGCCGATCCATCGACTGGAAATCCACTGGGTGTGTCCGGCGCGCCCTGGGCGATCTGCATCAATCCCGGCGCATCACAGTTTTTGTACGTGGCCGACGCAGTGCCGGGTCGCATCTACAAGCTCACGCTTGACGGCAAAGTCGTAGGTGTGCTGGGTGAGGCGGGGAAGGAGCCGAAGCAGTTCGGTTGGATTCACGAGATCGCGTGCCCGTCGGAGAACGAACTTTATGTCGCCGAGTTGCTGAATTGGAGAATGCAGAAGCTCGTCCTGCATCCTTAGGACACGGGTCGGCGATAACCTAGCACAAGGAAGATCTACGGCGGAATCCGCGGATTCCCGCGGAATGATCCGCGTGGTTCGTGGACTCAGCGGGCTCCGCGGCAAATGCTGATCATGAACACCACGTCGACAGGCTGGACTTCCGCCGGCATTCTCTCGCCACCGACCCTCAGAAAATGTCTTCATCATGACACAGCGTCGTCTGGCGGAACGAAGAGTACCGAAGAACTCATCGCTGGATGCCGGCGCGGCATTCTCGTCACGCACTTCTTCTACATTCGCTTCCTCGATCAACGAACCATTTTGCCGACCGGCCTCACGCGCGACGGCACGTTCCTCATCGAGAAGTGCCAGGTCACGCAGGCGGTGAAGAATTCCGATGGAGCGAAAGTCCGCTGTGTCTGATCAGCAAGATCTAAGAACTCGGTCGCGCGGAGCGGACGGCGACGGGTCAGATGATGCCGGCGATTCGCGCGAAGAACTTCAATCTCTCTTCACCGTCGGACGCCGTTTAGCATCCGCTCATTGTGCCGTCGCTTCGGCGAGCCGATGAGAACTCTTGACCGCGAGCGACAGCTACGGTTTGCAGTTCGGGTACCACACGGGCGTGAATCCATCGGCGAGCAATCGCACCACGCTGATGCCGGCGTCGATCACGCCGGCCATGTGATTGAAATCCGCCAGATTGACATCATCGTTCGACTGGTGGTAGTCGGCGTGCAGGTCGAACGAGGATAGCGTATGCGCCGGAATTCCCATGCGCGCAAACGCGATGTTGTCGCTGCGTGAAAAGAAGCTCTGATCGGGGCGCGGGTCCTTCACGATTGGCAGTCCGTGCGCGGCGAGCGTGTCGCCGAGGGTCGAGCGCTCGAATCCGGTCAACCATGCTTTCCCCGGCCCGCCCGCGAGCGCGTCGGGACGATCCATCATCTCGATCTCGAGGTTGGCGGCCATCTGCGAGAGCGGACGAACCGGATGCGCGATGTACCAATTGGTGCCGAGCAGACCGACTTCCTCGCCGGTCGTCGCGATGAGGACGACAGTGCGCTTGGGCGGCGGTCCAGCCTTGAGCGCGCGCGCGATCTCGATCACGGCGGTCGTCCCCGAGGCATCGTCGTCCGCGCCGTTGTAGATCGAGTCAGTCGAGCCGGCGGGCGGCATAGCGATGCCGAGGTGGTCGTAATGCGCGTCGACGAGAATCACTTGGTTCTTCATCGTCGGATCCGATCCCTCGACAATACCGACGACGTTGCCGCCGGTCGCCGGCCGCTCGACGAACTTTACAGAACTATGAATCGTTTTTCCGGCGGCGCCCTTCGCGAGGCCCGTGATCGGCGCGCCGAGCAGAACCGTTGCCGCGTGCGAGGTGATCGATACCGTGGCAGCCGCAGGCGCCATGGTCGGCGCGGGTGCCGACGGATCCTTCACGAACGCCGTCCCCGTGTGCTTCGCCCCCCACACCGTGCGCGCCGACAGCTGGTCGCCTTCAATTGTCGCAATACCGGCGGCGTCAGCAAACGCGTTGTTGCCGCCCAGCCCACCACGTCCGCCGCGACCACCACCGCCGCCGCCGCCGCGCGGAGCCGCAACAACCGGCGCGGCATCCGCCGGAAGATCCCGGCAGCTTGTTGGCGCTGGCGGTCGGCCGCCACCGCCAGCCGCGCCACCTCCGCGCGCGCCCGTCGCTATCGGTGCCGCGGAAAAGATGACAAGCTTGCCGCGAACCTGATCGGGCGTGAGAGGATCAGGGTCATTCCGCATTCCGCCGTAAATCACGGCGACGCCGTCAAGCGAGCGCGGTTTCACGCGGCCGGCCGTCACGGCGAAGTCCGATCCCGCGCGCAGCGTCGTTCCGTCGACGGTAATCGTCGATGAGGGATCGGTCATGCGCGTTGCCATTGGGACGTGCTGAAAAAATCCGCTGTCGCCAGCGGGCGTCAGACCCGCGGCTTGGAATTGCGACGCGATGAACTTTGCTGCGCGCATCGAACCGCGCGTTCCAGTGCCGCGACCTTCCATGGAATCGTGCGCGAGCGCCGTGAGAATGAATTTTATGTGGTCGGGTGTGGCGACCGACTTGGTTGATTGCGCGCTCAGAACGTTCGCGCTGAGAGTGAGACCGAGCGCGGCTGCAGTGCGCAAGAGAGCTGGTGGTTTCATGCGTCGATGATGCACGGTGGACGTGGCAAGATCAATGGCTGGACATGCGGGCGGTCGCGAGAGAGCTTCTTCGATCCTCAACCTTCGAGAATATCGCCCTCATGTCTATTCGATCGTGCGGTTTCGCGCTCGTCCTCGCGGTCGCTCCGGCCGTCGGGTTTGCCCAGACCGCTCCTGTCGCCGCGGCGTTCAAAAACAACGAAGCGGAAATGGCGAAGAATCTGGTCGCCGCAGCGAAGTTGATGCCGGCCGACAAGTACGGATTCAAGCCCACCCCCGCGCAGATGAGCTTTGGCGAAATCGTCCTCCATCTGGCGGGCGGCAACGACGTGCTCTGCGGCGCGATCGGCGGAGCCAAGGCGCCCGCGCACGCCAAGGTAACCGCCGCCGACGGGAAGGAGAAACTGGTGGCTGCGCTCGAAACGTCTTTTAAGTTCTGTGATGGCGTCGCCGCCAAGCTCGATGACTCGAAGTTGAGCGAGGCGCTGGAATTATTCGGCACGAAGATGTCGCGAGCAGCCGCCATCGTCGGAGCGGCGGGCGATTGGGCCGACCACTACAGCCAGTCCGCGATCTATCTTCGTCTGAACGGCCTGTTGCCGCCCACGGCAAAGAAGTAATGCCGCGAAATGAAAACGCCGCCGTGACACGATGTCACGGCGGCGTTTTCATTCCTCTAAACTCCGTCAGGCCTTTTTGCGACGACGACAGCCGGCGCCGCCGCCGAGGCCGAAACCGGTCGCGAGCAGTGCGATCGACGCAGGCTCCGGCGTTCCGACGACCGGCGCCGTAGGCGCACCCGTCAGACGGATGTCGATGGTCGCATCGAGCGTATGGCTGCCCTCCCACTCGTAATAGAAGACGTCCACTTCGAGATCGCCTTCGGCAAACCGCGGCGCGTGATTTATGGGCGCCGGGATTGCCGCGCGCTTGATCAACGTGTCGTACCGGTGCAACGATACGTCGCGGCTAATCTCGATACGGCGACGCGGGCGAATCCTCGACCGCGGCGCCGGCCGACTGCTTCGGTGGCCGGGAAATGCCCTTCAAAGCCTTTAGAAAATCCTCGCCGAGCACCGATCGTTGCCAGTCTCGTAACTCCGTGACGGTCGCGAGGTCCTCGCGCGTTGTCGGATTCTTCCGCGCAACCGCTTCCATCCGATCCCGCGCGCACAAGACGCCAGGATCGAGATCGAGCCGCGTCGCGGTCGCGTCCCGCACGACTTTCAGCGCATTCACGCGCGTGTCGAAATGCGGATCGCGGTCCCACCGCGGCGACTTCGGAAAACGCGGAAGATCGCTCTCGGGCACCGCAAGTCCGCGGCGCACCGCGTCGAGCAACTCGTCTCCGCGCGACTCGAGCAATCCGCGAGGCATTCCCTTGATGGCCGCGAGCGCGTCCTTCGTCGACGGCTGCACGCGCGCCACTTCGAGCAGCTGCTCGTTGCCAATCACGCGAAACGTCGCGCGATCGAGCTGGCGGGCGATCGAATCACGCCACGGCGCAATTTCGCGGAGCAGGCCGAGCTCGCGACGCGTGAGATCGCGCGCGCCTTTGATGCGAAGAAACGCGTTCGCGGGATCGTCGTTCGGCCACTTGGTGCCCTCGAGCAATCCGAACTCCTCGCGCGCCCAATCCCAACGACCCGCGTTCTCGAGCTCCTGCTTCAACTGATCGCGAAGCTGCAGGAGGTGGATCGTATCCTGCGCGGCGTAGTCGAGCATGCCCTGCGGCAGCGGACGCATGGACCAGTCCGCACGCTGATGCTTCTTGTCGAGCTTTACCCCGAAATACTTGTCGAGCAACGCCGCGAGCCCGAACGCGCGAAAGCCGAGCAACTGCCCCGCTACACGGGTATCGAAAATGTTGCGAATGTTCCACGCATAGTCCTGGTGCAGCAGACGCAGATCGTAGTCGGCGTCGTGGAACACGACTTCGACATTTGGATCCTCGAGCATCTTTCCCAAGCCCGCGGGTCGACCGATGGGAATCGGATCCAGAACGGCCGTTCGATCGCGCGTCGAAAGCTGAAGCAGGTAGATTCGATCGATGAACCGGTGAAAGCTCGCGCCTTCCGTATCCAGCGCGAGAATTCGCGCACCGGCGATCGAATCGGTGAACGCCTCGACGGTTTCCGCCGTGTCGAGATAAATGGGCGTGTGAACAGGGTTGGACACGCCAGCAATCTAACCGGCATTCGCGTTGGCAGGCGCAACAATATGACAAAATCAGAAATTGCGTAGTCCATCTCGCAACATCCGCACGACCATTCCACTCGTCGAACGATTCCCAACACTCGCGAACGTGTCACGCGTGTCGCTCGGCCGTTTTCCCACGCCGATCGTGCCGCTCACTGCGCTATCGACGGGGCTCTGGATCAAGCGCGACGACCTGTGCGCCGACCCAATAGGCGGCAACAAAGTTCGCGCATTGGAGTTCTTGCTTGGTGGAGTCGGCGAGGATGATGAGCTCGTCACCGTTGGCTCCGCAGGGTCAACCCACGCGCTCGCGCTGGCGACGTACGGACATCGTCTCAACGCCAAAGTCGCGCTGGGACTCTGGCGCCACGAGATGAATCCGACCGCCACCGTCGTCGCTGAGCGTTTGCTAAAGCAGCGGGCCGACATCGCGAACTTCCGATCACCCGTCGGCGCATACCTTTGGGGGTTCATCCGGCGCGCGCGAGGGGCAAAGTGGATCGCCGCGGGCGGCAGCGATCCCCTTGGGGTACTCGGCCACGTGAACGCCGGCCTCGAGCTCGTCGAGCAGATCGAAGCAGGCATCCTCCCACAGCCATCGTACGTCGTCGTGCCAGTCGGCACGGGTGGAACTGCGGCTGGACTGGCGCTGGCGTTTGCGATCGCCGGTCGAGACATCACCGTCGTTGGTGTTCGCGTCGTCCCCAAAATCATCGCGCGAAAAGGCCATGTGCTGAGCCTCGCCTCAAGCACGGCCAAACTCATCGCGTCGCACACTGGCGCCAAACTCCCGCGCGTAAATCCCGGCTCGATCGACATCGTGCACACCGAATTCGGAGGCGCGTACGGCCGCGAGACCGACTCCGCGCGTGCGGCGTCGACCAAACTCGATGAGCTCCGCCTGCGACCACCCCTCTCGCTCGACGGCTCATACAGCGCAAAGGCGTTCGCCCACGCAATTGGCTTGGCCGCGCGCAAGCCGACCCTGTTCTGGTTAACCTTCGATTCTCGAATACTCAACGCGCGATGACCAAACTTCCCGAAGTCACGTTCCACATCTACCCGACCGACTGCGACATGCTCGGGCATCTCAACCATGCCACGATGTTGAATTTCCTCGAGCGCGCGCGCTGGGCGCTGTTGGAGCCGCAGATCAACATTCGCGATTGGGCAAAGCAGGACGTGTTTTCGGTCGTGCGGCACGTCGACATCGGATACATGGCGCAATCGCTGCCCGGCGAGGATTTGGTGATTCGTTCGGGACTGCTCGCCGTCAAGCGCACAAGCTACATCATCAGACAGGACGTCAGAAAAATAGGAAGCAATGAGCTCGTGGCCGAAGCATCGATCGTCTTCGTGGCGGTGAATCAGCAAGGCCAGCCGGTTCCTGTGCCCGAGTCGTGGCGCGACATGCTTCCCCAGTGGCCCGACGCGGAGTGATCGCACTCGTCGGCGACACGGAAATCGGCTACGACGACATCGGCTCGGGACTGCCCGTCGTCTTTCTTCACGCATTCCCACTCAATCGCACGATGTGGGAACCTCAGATCGGCGCGTTGGTCGCGGAGTGTCGCTGTATTCCAATCGATTTCCGCGGCTTCGGCGACTCCGCGGCGTGTCCGCCATACTCGGTCGATCAATACGCCGACGACGTCGCCGGCGTGCTCGACGCACTTCAGATCGAGCGCGCGGTCTTTGTCGGTCTCTCGCTCGGCGGATATGTCGCGTTCGCGCTGTGGAGACGCCACCGCCAGCGCGTGCGCGGACTTGTGCTTGCCGACACGCGCGCCTCAGCGGACGTCATCGAGACGATTGCCCGTCGACGCGAGTTGATCAAGATCGCCCAAACGCAGGGCAGCGCCGCCGTCGCAAATATGCAGATTGCCGGTCTCATGGGAAAAACCACGCGCGATAAACGCCCCGACCTCTACGACGCGTCGCATCGCTCGATGTCGCAAGCTCCAGTCGACGGAATCGTCGGAGCGCTCGAAGCGATGATCGATCGCCCTGATTCCACCGACACGCTCGCGACGATCGATGTGCCAACGTTGATCATCGTTGGCGATGAGGATGTGCTCACGCCGCCAAAGGAAGCAAAAGGCATTCAAGCCGGAATCCCGGGCAGCCGGTTGGAAATCCTGCAGCGGGCCGGCCATCTGTCGAACGTCGAACGGCCTGCCTCGTTCAACACCGTCGTGAGCGAGTTCCTCGGCGGTCTCTTGTACAGTTAGCTTTCGCGCGATGTCACCCAACCCGCCATCTGCCTCAGCTTCCGCCGCCGAGCGCACGGGCCCAGCGCGCGCGGGCGCGGTGCTGTTTCGCTACCGAAGCTGGCTGCCCGTTCCGTTCGTCCTCATCGCGCTCGGCGTTCCGGCGCACATAGGGCCGATCAACTGGATCGTCGGTGCGATCTTGATCGTCGTCGGCGAAGGCATTCGTCTCGCCGGAGTCGCGGCCGCGGGAACGGTGACGCGCCGCCGTTCCCGCGATGTCCAACGACTCGTGACGTACGGAATCTTCCGTTGGATGCGGAATCCCCTTTACGTCGGCAACTACCTGATCTGGATGGGTTTTGTCGTGATTTCGGGCGTGCTGTGGTTTCTCGCCGTGGCCACGGGGCTTTTCGGACTTGAGTATTCTCTAATAGTTGCGTACGAGGAAGGCGTGCTCGAGTCGATCTTCGGACAGGAGTATCTCGACTACAAGCCCACGACGCCGCGCTGGATTCCGACCCCTCCGGCAAATCCGGAAAAGGGCCCGCACGATTGGGGCGAGGCGTGGCGCAGCGAGATCAGCACGTTCCTGCAGTACGCCGCGCTTTGTGTGGCGTTCGCGCTCAAGGCCGTCTACTGGCACGGCTGATGCGCCGGCTGGCCGGCGCGGGCTGCGAAACGCGTTTTACTTCTGCGGCTTGCCTGGCGGCGTCGGGCTCTTGAAGACGTCGCGATTGATCTGGATGTACTTCGCCTGCGCGCTCGGCACGTCTTCTTCAGGGAAGATTGCCGTTACGGGGCACTCGGGCTCACACGCGCCGCAATCGATACATTCGTCCGGGTGAATAAAAAGCTGATCCGGACCTTCATATATACAGTCGACCGGGCAAACGTCGACGCAAGCGCGGTCCTTCGTTCCAATGCAAGCTTCGGTTATTACGTAAGGCATGCGTACCTCATGGTATCCTGCGATTTGAAGTCTCCCGAGCTAAGATAGTTCCATGCGTCTCATCGTCAACGGACGCCCGCACGACGTCGTCGCCCCGGATCATGAGACGCTGCTTCTCACCCTGCGCGAGCGCCTCGGATTGACGGGCACGAAGCTGGTTTGCGGCCGCGGCGAATGCGGCGCCTGTACCGTGCTCCTCGACGGTGACTCCGCGTACGCATGCCTGACGCTGACGGCCGCCTGCGCCGAGCAGAAAATCACCACGATCGAAGGCATTTCGATCGAAGGCAAGCTACATCCGATGCAGGCCGCATTCTTCGAACACGACGCGCTGCAATGCGGTTTCTGCACGCCGGGTCAGATTCTGGCGGCGATTGCGCTGTTGTCACAAAGCCCGAATCCCACCGAAGACGACGTGCTCTACGGCATGTCGGGCAACATCTGTCGGTGCGGTGCCTATCCGAAAATCCTCCGCGCCGTGCTGGCCGCCGCCGAGGGAGTGCGGGACAATGGCTAGGCGCTTCGTCACCACCAAAGTCGAGATCGAAGGGCGCGAGGAGACGAAAATCGTCGAGCTCCCGTCGCGCAATCCGGAGCCGTGGGGCGACGACGCCGTGCTGCACGTCGTTGGCCAGCGAACGCTACGGGCAGACGCGCTCGAGAAAGTTACCGGAACCGCACGCTACACCGCTGACGTTCAACGGCCGGGAATGCTTCACGCCGCGATTCTTCGCGCGCCTGTCGCATCGGGTCGCGTGACGAAGCTCGATCTCGCTCCCGCGCTCGCGATCGACGGCGTGCGCGGCGCGGTGACGTTCGGCGATGTACCGGGGGTGAAGATCGACGGCGTTCCATTGATGGATCGCACGATTCACTACGCGGGCCAACCGGTCGCGGCCCTCTGCGCCGATTCGATTGACCTTGCGTATCGCGCGCTGCAGTCGATCGTGATCGAGATCGACGAAACGACGCCGGTGCTCACGGCTGATGCCGCGCTCGAGGAAGGCTCTCCGCTCGTGTGGCCGCACGGCAACAAGCACCGCGCGTCGCCGCGAGTGTCCGTTCGCGGCGACGTCGACGCGGGGCTTCGCGACGCGGATGTCGTCGTGACTCGCGAATATCGCACCCCGGTCGCGCTGCATTCCGCGCTTGAGCCGCACGGTGCGGTCGCCGATTGGTCGGGCGGACGGCTTACGGTCTACGAGTCGACGCAAGGCATTTTCATGACGCGTCGCGAGGTCGCAAAAGCGTTCAACGTGCCGCACTCGTCGGTCGTCGTGATTTGCCAATACATGGGCGGCGGCTTCGGTGCGAAGAACGGCGCGCCGGCGTCGACGTACATCGCCGCGTCGCTCGCGAAACAGAGTGGCCGTCCGGTGCGCTGCATTCTCGACCGAGAAGGCGAACAGACCGATGCCGGCAATCGCACGTCGACGTTCCAGCGCGTCACGATCGGTGCCAAGAACGACGGCACCCTCACCGCCATTTCCGTCGATGCCACGATTCCCCTCGGCGTCGGCGGCTGGCTCGCGAGTCCCGGAAAGATCTATCACGAGCTCTATCAGTGCGCGAATGTACGCAGCAGCGAGATGTTCGTGTTCACGAACACTGCGCCGATGGCGAGCTTCCGCGCGCCTGGCCACGTCGAGGGCGCCTTCGGTCTCGAGCGAACGATGGATGTCGTCGCGCGTGAGATCGGATTGGATCCGCTCGAGTTGCGTCGTCGCAACTACGCGACGCGCGACCAAGACAAGGATCGTGAATATTCTCATAAGATGCTCGAAGCGTGTTACGATCAGGGCGCCGAGCGATTCGGGTGGAATGCAGCGCGCGGGGCGCCGGCGGCCGACGGGCGCGTGCGCCGTGGCGTGGGCATGGCGTCGCTCGTGTGGGGCGCCGGCGGCGGTCCGCCCGCGTATGCAACGGTGCGCGTCAATCGCGACGGTACGGTCGACGTGCTGACCGGCGCGCAGGACCTCGGCACCGGGGCTCGCACGGTCCTCGCGCAGATCGCCGCCGAAACGCTCGGCGCAAACCCGGCGGACGTGCGCACGATTCTCGGCGACACCGAGCGTTTGCCGTTCGCGTCGAACTCGTGGGGGTCGATCACGACGGCGTCGGTCGGACCGGCGGTTCGCGTCGCGGCCGAAGAAGCGCGCGACTCACTGATCGAGGCCGCGGCGGAAATGATGAACGTCGACGCGAGCGATCTCGAATCAAAGAACAGTAAAATTCACGCTCGCACCACCGACAAATGCATGCTCTTCAAGGACGTGTGCGAAAAGCTCGGCGACGTGATGATCATCGGACAGGGCAGCCGCGGTCCGAATCCAGAGAACACCGCGCTCGCCGCATTCGGCGCGCAATTCGCAGAGGTCGAGGTCGACACGGAGACGGGACGCGTGCGCGTGCTGCGAATCGTATCGGCGCACGATTCGGGGCGCATCATCAATCCGACACTGGCCGAGAGTCAGCTCGAGGGCGGGGTCATTCAAGGACTTGGATATGCGTTATTTGAAGAACGCGTCATCGACCCACGGTCCGGCGTCACGCTGAACGCGTCGCTGCACGACTACAAGGTGCCGCTCCTTCCCGACGTTCCCGAGATCGACGCGTTCTTCGTGAACGGCGCGGACACCGTCGCGAACCACACCGGAGCAAAGGGACTCGCCGAGCCACCGATCATTGGGACCGCGCCCGCGATCGCGAACGCCGTCGCACACGCGCTCGGCATCGACGTCGACGAAATTCCGTTGACGCCGTGGCGGGTCTTGCGGCAAGCGCGCGGAGATGAAAGTTACGCTCGCTAGAATTTTTCCCTCGGAGACCTCAAAACATGCGCCGCATTTCCCTCCCGCTCGCCGCCGCGCTCCTCTGCGCGTGCTCGCCAAAGCCCGCCATGATGGCATCGGGCAGTCCCACGCCGTCGCGCTCAAATCAACCGCTCGTCGAGTTCGAGATGATGACCTGGCCCGAAGTGAAAGCGGCCCAGGCCCAAGGCAAACTCACCGCGCTGGTGTACACCGGCGGAACCGAACAGCGTGGTCCGCAGAATGTGAACGGCGGCCACACGCTCATGGGCCGCGCCACCGTCAAAGCAATCGCGCTGCAACTCGGCAACGCCATCGCGATGCCCGTGCTTCCGTACACGCCGAACAACGCGAGCGCCGACTTGCCGGGCACCATCGGCCTTACCCCTGAATTGCTGGCGGCGGTGCTCGAACGCGTCACGCAACAGTCGCTCGCGAGCGGCTTCAAGACCGTCATTCTCATGGGAGATCACGGCGGCGGCCAGCCGGCGGTCTATGCGCAGGTTGCGAAGAAGATGGACGACAGCGTGAAGTCGAAAGGCCTGCACGTTTACTTCTGCGATCAAGTGTACGCCACGGCGAATGGGGACTTCGACAAGTTCTTGACGGAAAATCATCTGCCGGTGAGCGGTCACGCCGGAATTCCGGATACGTCCGAGATGATGTACCTCGACAGCACCAATACGTGGGTCCGGCGCGAGCTCGTCGCGACCGCAGTGGGCGACACGACGCCGCGCCCCGCACGTGGTGCCGCTCCGGCAGGCGGTGCAGGAGCGGGACGCGGCGGTGCGGCCGCCGTTCCTCGAAATCCCGGCAACGGCATCAGCGGCGACGCCCGCCCCTCAACCGTGGAACTCGGCAAGAAGATGTTCGACATGAAAGTCGATTACGCCGTGCGTCAGATCCGCGCGTTCCAGGCGATGAGGTAAGACGGGCGCCGTTTAGAATTCGTCGGATCGCTGCCATTCGTTACTTCGTCGAGGAGATGTCGATGTCGGAAACGTGCAAGCATTTGGATCAGGTCCGCCACGTCGAACCGCGCACGCCGCAGGGCTGCGAAGAATGCGTGAAAACGGGCGGCCGGTGGGTGCATCTCCGAATGTGCTCCTCGTGCGGACATGTGGGTTGCTGCGATCAGTCGCCCGGCAAGCACGCGACGAAACATTTCCACGAAACGAAGCACGCCGTGATGCGCAGCTTCGAACGCGGTGAGGACTGGGGCTGGTGCTACATCGAAAATCTCTTCATCGAGCCCGCGCCGCGTCCTGCCTAACTAAACGAGGTCGCCCTCGGAGAGCTCAACGCGGTGGGACGCCAGTCAGCATTCGCGCCGCCGTCACGCGATCGCCGAGTTGGATTCTGTCGACCGCGTCCATCCCGCGGATCACTCTGCCGAGTGAGGTGAAGTCGCCTTCGTTGTGCGGCTGGGGAGTGTGATTGAGCGTGTAGCCGGGGCTTCCGGTGTCGAGCCCGGCGGTGGCCCACGCGAGGTTCGCACGCGTGAGGCGATGGCGATTCACCTCGTCGCGCAGGATGTTCTCGTCGCGAATCGTTCGTTGCTGATCGACGAAGTCCGGAACCACGCGCGTGAATTCTGTGCCGACGATGGCGCGCGATTCGATCGTTCTGACGAAATCGTCGACGGCGAGCGGCGCGTCGCCAGGATACAGCTCGAGCTCGATCGGGCCGCGCGGTGTTTCCCAAACTGCGATGGGATGCGGCTTGCCTTCGTAATCAGGAACGATCCATCGCTCGACGATGGCTCGGTACGCCGATGCCGGTCGTTGCGCCGGAGCGGCCGCCGGCCACGCCGGCCACGCCTGCCACGCCTGCCGCGCCGCGGCTCCGAACGCACGCTCGACGTCGCGTCGTAGTGAGGTGCTCGACGGTGGCGTGGTGAATCTGGCGAAGAAGATCGAAGCACCGGCACCGTGGCGACGTTGCACGCCCGCAACAGCCGCCGCTGCGGCAGAGGCGATCGCGGTCGATGAATCGGTTCGAGTCTTGTCGAACACATCGAGCAGGAATGGCAGATCGCTCGTGTCACCCCAAGCGCCCATCGCGCGCAACGCCGCCGCGCGCACGATCGGATCAGATGACGAAACATCCGCGCGGCGATCGGCCATCGACCGAGTCGTGTCGCGGGCAATCGCCTGCAACGCGGTCGTTCGGCAATACCCCGGCGTGTCTCCGGCGATCTTCTTTGCGGCGGCGAGTGCTTCCGCCGGCGCGAACGCTTGGAGCGACTGCATGGCAGTGAGTCGCACGGCGCAGGGACGATTGCCCGCGGTTGCGCCCACGAGGCGAGCGACGCTCGAGTCGCCGCGCATTCGGCCGAGTCCCTCCGCAGCACTGACGGCAATCCAGGAATCGTTCGCGCGGAGACCGGCATACATCGCGCTGAACGCGGGGCCGTCGCCGTATGTCGCGAGTGCGCGGATCGCTTCGGTCCGCACGCGGCGATCGGGATCTTTCGCGGCGGCGAGCAGGAGAGTTTCCGCCGCGACGGTGTTGTTACTCGAGTCGGCCTGTGGCTTGGTGAGACCGCGCACCGCCCATGAGCGGACGAGCGCCGATGAGTCTTTGCTCATGACCAGCAGTGTTGCGACCGCGGCTGGGTCTCGCGGGCGAAACAGTGCCCATGTCGCGCGCCAGCGTATTTCCTCGTGTGTCGAGTGGGTCCATTTTATGATTGGCGCGAGGTCGCCTCGTGGGAGCGCGCGCCCGATGGAGAGCAGCGCTTCACCGATCGTCGCGGTGTTTCTCGGGATCGCGGTCGTTCGGGCGAGGTACACGGCGAGCGCGGCGCGAGCGTGCGCGGTTTTCAGTTTTCCGAGGGCCACGGCCGCTTCGGTGGCGACGGTCGGCGCGGATTTCGGGTCGGTAAGTAACGAATCGAGCCAGGCAACCGTCCCAGTGTCGCGGAGCTGGCCCACGGCGAACACCGTGGTTGCGGCGACGGCGGTGTCGTGGTCGAGCGGGTTCGCGCGGAGCATGGCAATGCCTCGTTTGTCGGCGATGCGGGCAATCGCGAGGGCCGCTCGGCGTCTGAGTTCCGGGTGCGGGGCAGCGAGGATGCGGCCGAGGTCGTTGGTATCGAGGAGGCGGCGGTCTTCGAGGAGTTCGAGGCGGGCGATGTCGTCGACGTCGGCCGAGGAAAGTGCGGGGTGTGCCGCGGATCGGGATTGTGCGTTTCCCGGCGCGGCGATTGCAGCATAGAGGAGCAGGGCGGCGCCGGCGATTTTTGGATGCATAAATGCTTGGTTTTGTGCGTGCAGATTGTACATCAAATTCGGGTGGAGACAGATCCGTTCGCCAGAGGATTTTCCGTCGCGAGGGCTCGTAGAGAGGGTCCAGCGCGGGGGTCGATTGACGCAACGATTTTCAGCGTCTTGCGCACAACTTTCGAACGTCTGATACTCCTTGTGCGTAGACGAATGATAGATGGTGATGGTCGCTCGTCAGTTAGTGGTGAGTTAGTCAGCCGTTTGAACAAACGGGGCTCCGATGGGTGATATCGCAACGCAGTACAGCGATTTCGAGAGCATAATCGTGCCGCGCCGGCTCGCTCAGAGCCCTGCGCTCGCGGCCGATTTTCATACATGTCTTATAGCCGTGTCGGCTCGTAGCAGCGGAGTTTCCGCGGTACCGAATCGTCGCTGCTGATAGCTTTCAAGGCTTGGGAAGGGCCGCGTTGCGACAACCGCGCGCGGAGGTTCGCTGGATCGGGGGATCGTCGATCATGAAGCTTGTTTTTGCCACGACTGCGATCGTTACAGCGGGTGTTGCGTTCACCGTCGGAACCGCGACTGGTCGCGACGCGCCTCATTGGACCGCGGGTGCAAAGTCGCTGGCGACCGTGCCGATGCGGACAGCCAAGTCGGTAAAGCGCAGCGCGCCGAAGGATCCGCGCGCAATCACCAACGCGTTCAACGGCGTCGTCCAGAACTACTGCACCGATTGTCATAGCGACCAGACGCTGTCTGGCAACTTGTCGCTCGAACATTTCGATCTTGATTCGGTCATGATCGATGACCGTCGTGAGGAGTCGGAAAAGCTCATTCGAGAGCTTCGGGCGCACATGATGCCGATTCCCGGCGCGCCGGTCCCCGCCAATGACTCGCTCGATCTGCTCGTGTCGTTGATGGAGCAGAGGATCGATAAGGCGTCGACAAAGGCCAATCCCGGCACGCGCACGTTCCAGCGCCTCAACCGGTCCGAGTATGACGCGGTCATCCGCGACCTGCTCGGCCTCGAGTTCGATTCGGGCGAGTATCTCCCGCTCGATACCAAGAGCGCGAACTTCGACAACATCGCCGACGTGCAGATGCTGTCGCCGACGCTGCTCGAGTCCTACCTGAATGCTTCGTCCGCTGTCACGCGCGCGGCGGTCGGCGACCGTAAGGCGACGTCGCAGCTCATCAGCTATTACGCGTCGCCGTTTACATCCCAGCACCCGTGGGACCACATTGAAGGCACGCCGTACGGAACGCGCGGTGGAATCGTCGCCGAGAACATCTTCCCGGCCGACGGTCTGTATTCGTTTCGCATCAACGTATCGGGCGGCGTTGGCACCAAGCTCGAGGACCTCGACATCTCGGTCGACGGAAATCAGGTGGCGCTGCTTCATTATGAAAAGGGAACCGACCAGAACCTTGCGTCGGCAGATGCGCCGGCTGGCGCCGACTACGTCAAGAGCGATCCGATTCAGCTGAAGGCCGGCCAACATCACGTTAGTGTGGCGTTCGTCCGCCGTGGCGATGGTCCGTACGAAGATCTCATCATGCCGCATGGCTGGTCAAAGGCTTCCAACGGCAACGGGAGCGACGGTACGACCGAGCCGCCCCACGTCATGGAACTCGGCATCGTCGGACCGGTCAAGACGACCGGTATGTCCGAAACGCCGTCGCGAAAGATCATCTTCACGTGCCATCCGACGGCCGCAGTGGCTCAGCGCGCCTGCGCCGAGCAGATCATCAACAACCTCGGCAGCAAGGCCTATCGTCGTCCGCTTACGCAGCACGATCGCGACGGGCTGATCAAGTTCTATGACAAGGCGGTCGCGAAAGACGGTTTCGAGGAGGCAGTGCGGGTTTCGCTGCAGGCCATGCTCGCCAGCCCGTATTTCGTGTTTCGGTTCGAAGCGCCGCCGGCGAACGTTGCGCCGGGCCAGGTCTACGCGATCAACGACTACGACCTTGCGACGCGCTTGTCGTTCTTCCTCTGGGGCAGCATTCCGGACGACGAGCTCCTTTTGATGGCGAAGGAGCACAAGCTTTCCGACAAGAAGACCCTGGATGTCGAGGTCAACCGCATGTTGGCCGACCCGCGGTCGCAGGTGCTGTCGACCCGGTTTGTCTACCAGTGGCTGCGGCTGTCGGATATCGACAAGGTTCGTCCGGACGCGTTCTACTTCCCCGATTACAACCAGCAGCTGGCCGACGCGATGAAGACGGAGACTGAGCTCTTCTTCAACGACATCGTTCGCAACAACCACAGTGTGCTCGACCTGTATACGGCCGACTACACGTTCGTGAATGAACGATTGGCCAAGCACTATGGTATTCCGAACGTCTCGGGCGACGAGTTCCGCAAGGTCACGTATCCCGACGACACGCGCCGTGGCTTGCTTGGCCAGGGTAGCGTGCTGGTGCAGACGTCGTTCGCCAATCGCACTTCGCCGACGGTTCGCGGCAAGTACGTGATGGAGGTGCTGATTGGAAAGGCACCGCCGCCGCCGCCGCCGAACGTGCCTGGTCTGGACGAGACGTCGGGTGGTAAAGAAGGCCGCCCGCTGACGACCCGGGAGCGCATGGAGATTCACAGAAAGAACCCCACGTGCCGAACGTGCCATCAGTACATGGATCCGATCGGCCTGGCGCTCGACAACTTCGACGTCACCGGTAAGTGGCGGTATCGCGAAAACGGCACGGGTCTGGACACGCAGGGCCAAATGTACGACGGTACACCGATCAGCAAGCCGTCCGATTTGACGAATGCGTTGATCAAGCGTCCGATTCCGTTGGTGCGGACGTTTACGGAGAACTTGATGGCCTATGCGTTGGGCCGCCGGGTTGAAGATTATGATGAGCCCACGGTGCGCGCGATCGTACGCGACGCCGAGGCGAATGGTTATAGAGTTTCCTCATTTGTTGTTGGCGTCGTGAATAGCAGCGCATTCCGCAGCAAGCGAGCCGATCCGGTTGTTTCGGCCGACAAAGACAAAGACCGCCATTAGTTCGGTAACCACAGGCATCGGGGAGCAAAGGGACAATGAAATTCCTCAGCGGCAAGGCGATGGAACGGCGCACGTTTCTCCGCGGCGTGGGCGCAGCAGTCGCCCTGCCATACTTGGACGCGATGGTCCCGGCGTTGGGCGCGATCGGCAAGCGATCGGCTCCGTCGACGGCAGCCGCGAACAAGACGCGTTTCGTGTGCATCGAGTCGGTGCACGGTGCGGCGGGATCGAATGCGTGGGGCGCCAGCAGAAACCTGTGGGCCCCGGCGGGCGTCGGCCGCAACTTCGATCTCATTCCTGACAGCGCGTTGTCGCCTCTGGATCCCTACAAGAAGTATTTGACGATCGTCAGCAACACCGACACGCGCATGGCCGAGGCGTTCGATGCGCCGGAAATCGGCGGCGACCACTTCCGGTCCAGCGCCGTGTTCCTCACACAGTCGCACCCGAAGCAGACGCAGGGTTCCGATCTGTACGTGGGAACGTCGGTCGACCAACTCGTGGCGCGTCACATTGGCAAGGACACGGCAATTCCGTCGATCCAGCTCTGCATCGAGAACCTCGATCAGGCCGGTGGTTGCTACTACAACTACGCATGCGCCTACACCGACACGATCAGCTGGTCGAGCCCGAGCGAGCCACTTCCGATGATCCGCAACCCGCGCACGGCGTTCGAGCTGTTGTTCGGCGCCGGCAAGGACAATACGGATCGTAGCGCGCGCCGCCAGGCGAACGAGAGCATCCTCGACTGGATCAGCAGCGAGTCGAACAACCTCAAGCGCCAGCTTGGACCCGCCGATCGTCAGCGCCTCGAGAAGTATTTCGAGGATATCCGCGAGCTCGAGCGTCGCATTCAGAAGGTCGAAGCCCGTAATACGAGCGGAGAACAGCGCGATTTGCCTGAAGCTCCTGCTGGTGTGCCGGATTCCTTCGCAGAGCACGTGAAGCTGATGTTCGACTTCCAGGTGCTCGCGTTCCAGTCGGACATGACGCGCGTCATCTCCTTCAAGACCGGCCGCGATGCATCGAGCCGCGCCTACCCGGAGAGCGGATCGAACAAGGGCTTCCATCCGGCCTCGCACCACGGCGGAAAGGAATCGGCCATTCTCGATTTCAACCTGATCAACAAGTACCACGTGAGCATGCTTCCATACTTCCTTGACAAGCTCAAGGCCAGCACGGAAGGCGATAAGGACCTGCTCGAGAAAACGGTCATCGTCTACGGTTCGCCGATGTCCGATCCGAACATCCACGCGCATCGCCGCTGCCCGCTCATTCTGTTGGGCAAGGGCAACGGTCAGCTGGAGGGCAACCTGCACCTCAAGGCGCCAGATGCAACGCCGATGGCGAACGTGTTCCTTAGCCTCATGCACAAGATGGGCGTCGACGATCTCAAGTCGTTCGGCGACAGCTCGGGCGAGTTCGCGCTCACGGCGTGAGCCGTAGTCCGAAAGACGTGATTTAGAGGATTCTAATAGACGAAGGATCTGCTCTCAAGAGTCATGGTGAGCGGATCCTTCGTTGCGTGGGAACGGGAACGGTACATACGAGAGGGAGAGGCCACATGAAACGTTTGACCTTGATCGGCGCACTGCTCGCGCCGATGGTACTTGGCGCTCAGGACAAGGCGAAGTCCGTCGCGCTGCCCCGCCCAGCGACAGCCGCCCCGGCGACAGCCCCGGTCGTTGCCGATGCCGCCATGAAAGGCGACATCGAAACGGTGCGCAAGCTCATCAAGCAGGGCGCTCCGGTTAACACCGCCCAAGGGGACGGTATGACCGCGTTGCATTGGGCCGCGGAGCGCGGCGACATCGCGATGGCGAACGCACTGCTCGCGGCGCACGCCAACGTGAAAACGACCACGCGCATCGGCGATTACACGCCGCTGCACATCGCCGCGCGAAACGGCAATGGCGCGATAGTGACCGCTCTGCTCAAGGCCGGCGCCGATCCCAAGGCGTCCACGATGTCCGGCTCCACTCCGCTGCATCTGGCCGCCGCGTCAGGAAACGCCGAGGCAATCAGCGCACTGCTCGATCACGGCGCGGATCCGAACGCCCGGGAAGCCGCGTGGGGGCAGACGCCTCTCGTCTTCGCCGCAGAATACGATCGGCCGGCGGCGATCACGGCGCTGCTCAAGCACGGAGCGGATCCGTCGATCCGCACCAACGTGATCAGCCTGCAGGACGAGGCGGCCAAGGAACAAGCGGCCACCAAGAAGCGCAATGAAATACTTATTTCGTTCGAACCAGAAAAGCACAAGAAGGACACCGTCAAGACGCCGGCCGACACGATTGGCGGGGGTTTGGGTGGAGCCGGAGCGCCGGCGTTCGGCGTCGCCGGCTACGGCGGACGCGGTCCCAAGGGTCCGGTGCCGAAAGGTCCGTTCACGCCAGATCAGATTCAGCAAGCCATTAACGCCGGCCGCGAGATCATGCTCGCGCCGATCGTGCCGAAGGGACCGATTACCGAATTCGTCGATACGTTGAACGGCGGCGTCGCGGGTTATGCGAAGACGGTTGGCGGCATGGGCGGCATGACGGCGCTGCACCACGCCGCGCGCGAAGGCAACGTCGCGGCGGTGGATGCACTGCTCGACGGGGGCGCGAACATCAACGACACGAGCTACGTCGATCACACGACGCCACTGCTTTTGGCGGCCATTAACGGCCAGTACGATACGGAACTCGAGCTCATCAAGCGCGGCGCCAATCCGAACATCGCGAGCCACCCGAACATGACGCCGCTCTACGCGACGATCAACGCCGAGTGGGCCCCGAAGTCGCGCTTCCCGCAGCCGCAGGCGCTGCAGGTTCAGAAGTACTCGTACATCGATGTGATGGAGGCGTTGCTCAAAGCCAAGGCGGATCCAAACGTTCGGCTGACCCAGCAGCCGTGGTACTTCGCGTTCAACAACTGCGGTAACGCGAACTGCGGTCTCGAAAACATCGAAGGCACGAACGCCTTCTGGCGCGCAGCGTACGCGCTCGACGTGCCGGCGATGAAGCTGTTGGTCAAGTATGGCGCCGACTACAACGTGCCGTCGCAGCGCACTGCGGTGGCGGGTGGTCGTGGCGGTCGTGGCGGCGGTGCAGCCGCTGGTGGTGCCCGCGCGGGCCGCGCAGGCGCGCCTCCGGATACCGGTGCGGCAGCTGCCGCAGGCAACCGCGGTGCACAGGGTGGTGGTCGTGGCGGTGCTCCGCAGGGCCCGCCGCCGCCGCCGGAAATCGAAGCGCTCGCCAAGGCGGCGCCAGTCGGAGCCGGTGTATACCCGATCCACGCAGCGACGGGTGTGGGCTACGGCAACGGCTTCGCCGGAAACTCGCACCATCATGCTCCTGACGCCTGGATGGCTGCGCTCCGCTACCTCGTGGAAGATCTGCATGCCGATGTCAACCAGCGCGACCAGCAGGGCTTTACGCCCATGCATGACGCGGCGGCTCGCGGCGACAACGAGATGATCCTGTATCTCGTTGCGCACGGCGGCGACGTGAAAGCGGTAACGAAGACTGGCAAGACGACGGTCGATCTCGCAAACGGACCGGTGCAGCGCGTGAGCCCGATTCCGGAAACAATCGCGCTCCTCGAAAAGCTCGGCGCGGTCAACACGCATCGCTGCGTGTCCTGCTGAGCCGAACGAGTTAAGTATTCTTTAAAGCTGTCATGCCCGTATTCGAATACAAATGCCGCGCATGTTCGCACAAGTTCGAAGCGCTCGTGCGTGGCACCAAGGTTCCGAGCTGTCCGAAGTGCGTAAGCCCGGACCTGGATCGCCTGTTGTCGATGCCGGCGGTTCGGTCTGAGACTACCACCGCGTTAGCAATGAAGGCGGCCAAGCGTCGCGACAAGAGCCAGGCGAGTGACGCGGATCGCGCGCAACGAGAGTACGAGGCACATCACGACGACTGAGCGCAGCCTGCGAAATGAGAGAGAGCCACGTTGACTTCGGTCGTCGTGGCTCTTGTCTTGGACAGCTGGCGGCGAGATCAGCCGCGGAGTCCGCGGAATTGTGAACGGCGAAACTCCGCGGATGCAGGAGATTCGTGCACCCCGACTAATTGTTTACCCGGCGGCGAGTGCCGGCAAGTTAGCCGCGGAATCCGCTGAGCCCGCGGAACACCGCGGAACACCGCGGAACACCGCGGAATGAGTTGGTCGGCCCGATCGACGGTAACTCGGCGCGGAACTTGGGCTCTTTTGCCGCCGGAGTTGACTGGCGTTCGCCACAGTCCCGCAAATGCCAAAAAATGCGACGCCAACATTGGCGTCCCGCGCAATCAAAGACAACACAGACATGAGCTTGGCACTGGCCTCTCGAGCGCCGAGGAAGCCGATCCGCGCTCGTCGCAGTTTCCTTCCGCCAAACTCCGTGGCTAAGGCGCGCGGGCCTGTTACCGGAAGAACTACCGGCCGCCCGTCGTCGGTGAGCCCTCGGCCGCAAGCATCAGCTGCATGTGATCCTGCGCCTGTTGAAGGCCGCCTTCCCCCGGATCGGTGGCCGTGATGCGACCATCGCCGTTGAGGTCGGCGCCAGAGGTGAGCTGTGCCGTAATTGAAACCAGCTGGCTGACCAACGCGGCCGCCTCGGCAGCCGTGGTCGCTGCCTGGATGCGTTGCGCGATCGACAAGGCCTGGTCGCAGCGATCGAGTGTGTTCTTCGACACCATGACCACGTGCCCAGCGTGGAGAATCACGTTCTGCGAAGCGCCGGGGACCTTTGCCGCGAGCTCGATGTGCGTCTCGACGCCCAGTGTAGCCTTCTTGACGCCGTAGCCAAGTCCGGGCCCCATAGGCATGATGGTCGGGTCGATGGCGTTGATGACGTGGCCGGCGTGCAGCTTCATCATCTCGAGGTTTGTCGGAGTACGCTGGGCAAGCGCGGCGTGCTGTGCCGCGGTCCGGGCCTCAGCCAATGCGACCGGCAGCAAGCCCATCTTGTTCGGCGTGTCGTTGAAGCTGTTCATGACGTGGCCGATGTGCGTCCCGACCATGCCGGCCGGCACCTTGACCGTTGGCGCGGCAGCGACGACGCCGGGCGTGGGGGCACCGGTCAGCTGCGCGATGATGACGTCGAACGACCTGCGGAGCGTGGAGTCGGTGCTGATGACGAAAATCTTCTTCTGGTAGTCGGCATCGGTGAGCCCGTTCTTCTGCAAAATGCCCGCGACCTCGGTACGAAGCTTTACCTGCAGCTGCTCCTGCGCTTCGGGCTTTTTGTTTCGAGCCTGTGCAAACTGCAGATCGGCCGAGTCGTGCGCCTGCGTGATTGCGACCTGTACTTTCGCGAACGACGCGAGTTCGTCCTTGGACATCATCGTGTGCGTCTGGGCGCCCACGGTCGGCGCACCGGTCGCTACAGCGGCGAACGCAGCCAAAATCGAGTACTTACGGACCGACCTTACCATTCCCGCCTCCGAATTGTCGTCCTGCCAGTAGATCACTTCTTGGTGAAGTGGAAGTCGTATTCGAGCTTCACGGTGTCTTCGACTGTCAACAGAATCGCCCGGGTCGGCTTGACGAGACCCATGTCCGTGAATGTGAACGCCGTGCTGATGGTCCCCGTGACGTCGTCGCCGTTGAAGGTTGCGGATCCGTGCCACGTGATCGGATGAAGGTTTCCCAACACCTTCAGGTTCGCGAGGATCTCGACGGGACGCGTGCCTGACGTCGGTGGTTTGCCCGTGACGCCCTTGATGAAGGACGGCATGAGCTCGACGGTCGGGAACTTATCCGTGTGCATCGTGTTTTCGCGAATATATGCGTCGCGCTTGTCTTTGTCGCTCTTTAGTTGCGCGACGTCGATGATGATTTTCGAGCTGTCTTCGACAACTTTTCCAGAGGTGTCGACGACGAAGCCGCCGGAGATTCCCTTCGTGACCCCAACTGCGTCATTCGGAAAATCGAGCCCAACGAGGACTTCGCGAACACGGTACCGCGCTTCGTTTCCGGTAGGAGCTACGATGTAATGCATACGGACAGGCCCAGGCGCGGCGACTCGACCGGCGGCGGCAACTGGGATGGCCACCACGGCAGCGGTAATAGCGATCGCGGCCGCCACGGAAAAGCTGGCCTTGGAGGACAGTTCACGCATCCAATCTCCAGTGCAAAAACGGTATATGTCGAACATCTTAACTACGCGCCGGAACGCCTGGCCGCTGGGCGGCGCGCGGGGTTTTCTACCCTGACCGCGGACGGATCGGTCCCCTCGCGGCGGCGGCGCTCGTGCCGGAGCGCGCCACGTGCTATTCTCTGCGCACATATCCGATCCGCCTGGAAACCAATTTTGTCACGGACGAGCCGCGACTCGCGAGCGAGGGAACATCATGGGTACGCACGAGCTGGAGCTGATGGACCAGATACAGGCCGACACCGCGCTGGTGGCGGCGGAGCTCGAAGATTCGACGAATGGTGGCATCGACCGGCGCGAATTCATGTTCCTGTCGCTCGTCACGGCGGCGGCGAGCACGTTCGGATTCGGAGCACCGGCGTTCGCGCAGACGCCAGGCGGAGGCGGACAAGCCGCACCGGCTGCACTCCCGCCACTCGGCAACGGTGAGCCGGTGTCGTGGACGTTCCAGCCGTATCCTGGCGGAACCGGAGCGTTGATGGAGAAACTGATGAATGAGCGCGGCCCGGCGGCGTTCAAGCGCGCGACATTCGTCGTGGACAAATGGACGGGCCCGGTGCCCACCGATCCAGACGTAATCGCGTACCTGCCAGCGCACCGTCTTTCGGCGCTTATTAAAGAACACAAAATCACGTCGACCCAGCTCACGAAAATCTATCTCGACCGGATGAAGCGTCTCGACCCGACGCTACTCTGTGCGGTCACGATCATGGAGGAGCAGGCGCTCGCCGAAGCCGCGAAGGCCGACGCCGAGATCAAAGCGGGAAAATATCGCGGGCCGCTGCACGGGATTCCGTACGGCGTGAAAGATCTCTTCGCAACGAAGGGCGTTCGCACCACGTGGGGCTCGAAGGATTTCGAGAACCGCATCATCGACGAAGACGCCGAAGTCGTGATTCGCCTGCGCAACGCCGGGGCGGTGTTGATCGCGAAGCTCGCGACGGGTTTGTTTGCGCAGGGCGATCAGTGGTATCGCGGTCGCACGAACGATCCGTGGGACATCCGCCGTGGATCGAGCGGATCGTCGGCGGGTCCGGCGTCGGCGACCGCCGCGGGCTGCGTCGCATTCGGCATCGGCACGGAGACGTCGGGCTCAATCGTCTCTCCGGCGACAGCGTGCGGCATCAGCGCGCTGCGGCCGACGTTCGGGCGCGTCAGCCGCGCGGGCGGAATGGTGCTGGCGTGGTCGCAGGATCGCGTCGGGCCGCTGACGCGCACGATCGAAGATGCGGCGATGGTCTTCAACGCCATTCACGGAGTGGACGAGAAGGACCCCGGTACGGTGACCGTTCCGTTCCATTTCGATCCGAACATTAAACTTTCCTCAATGCGCATCGGTGTCGACGCCGCGGCGCCAAAGGAATTCGTCGACAAGCTGCGTGAGCTCGGCGCGGTGACGAAAGATCTCGGTCCGAGGCCACAGCTTGCGGGTGGTGGCGGCGGTGGGCTCGGCGTAGAGTCGGCGGCCGCGTTCGACTCGTACGTGCAGTGGAAGGCAAAAGAGCTCGGCATCGACGTCGCCACGATTCCAGAGCCGGTTGGTCGCGGTGGGTTTGGCGGTGGCGGTGGTGGTGGTCGCGGCGGACGCGGTGCCGATAGCACAGCGGCAGGACGTGGCGCGGGCGGCGGCGGTGGGGGCGGTGGAGGCGGGCGCGGTGGGGATCCCGGCAATCCAACCGGAATGGCTGCGCTCACGCGTTGGACGGGCGGCCGTTTCCCCAAGGCGTTCGACTTCATTCAAGCGCAGCGTCGCCGATACATCCTTATCAGCGAAATGCAAACGCTGCTGAAGGACTTCGACATGTACGTGCCGGGCAACGGAGGCGACGTCGGTCTCCACGCGCAAACGGGACATCCTTGTGCTGTGCTGCCGTACAAGTTCGAGTCGCCTCCGTCTGGTCGTGGCGGGCGCGGCGGCGTACCCGATCCCGCGGCGGAGCAAGTGGTGTACAACCAGCAGCCGATCTGCACCGTGCTCGCGGGCAACCTGTACAACGACGACAAAATCTTGTCGGTCGCTCATCAATATCAGATTCACACTCCGTGGTACCTGAGGCATCCATCGCTGTAAGCCGCAACAAACCTGTCGTTCGCGTCACGGAGTTCATAACGCCGGTTGGCGAGATGATTGCCGTCGCGAACGACACGCACCTGCTGCTGTTCGAGTTTGCACGACGAAACCTCTTCGACGCCCAGGTGGAGCGCGTGAAACGCGCGTTCGACTGCACGTTCGAGCACGGGGATTCACTGATCTTCGACATGCTCAAGACACAGCTCGACGAGTACTTCCGCGCCGCGCGTCGAGAATTCGACATTCCCATCGACGTGCCGGGGACGCCGTTTCAGACGCTCGTGTGGAACGAGCTTCAGAGAATTCCAATCGGCACGACGACCACGTACAAGCGGGTTGCGGAGGCGATCGGCCATCCGGCTGCTGTGCGTGCGGTCGCGCGCGCGAATGGGGACAATCGCGTGGCGATTCTGATTCCGTGCCACCGGGTGATCGGCTCCGATGGAACGCTCACCGGATACGGCGGCGGTCTGCCGCGCAAGAAACAGCTGCTCGATCTCGAAGCGAACGCAGTTGCGCTGACGTTCCCCGGTTTCTGAAGCACCGCGAGGACCAATATGAGTTTTCTCTCACGAATCCGCGCGAAGCTCACCGGCGATGAAACACCGTCGAACGCCGAGCGCCACACGATTCTCGGCTTCCTCGTCGAGACCGACAACAGTCGACCCGATATCGAAACGTCGACCGTGCTGGCGCGACTCGAAGAAGCGCTGCGGTTGATCGAACAGTATCAGCCGTGGCGGTTGAACCATCTCCGTCGCGACCTCCGGCAGTTCGTGATCATGCGCTACCCATGCCGCGGCGCATTTTTCCCCGGGCAGCGCACGTGTATGACCGAGCTGACGTTTCTCGCGCGAACGGATATCACCGCCGCTCCCGTCGCGGCGTCGATTCTTCACGAAGGGATGCACGCGCGGGTTCATGCCGCAGGCGTGCGTCAGGGGTCGCGCGATCTTGCCCGCGAGGAGCGCATCTGCCGGCGCGCCGAGCTGGACTTCGGGATGTCGTTGCCGCGAGATCTTGGCGCGCCGGTGATCGAACGCGCCGCGGCCAGCCTGGAGCTCGACGACGAAGGCGTGGCTCCCACGATCGACTGGTCCGTCGCGCAACGACGCCAGGACGCGATCGACGCCGAGGCGCTGCGCCGCAAGAGTTAGCGCGTTAGAGTTTGCCCAATCGCGTGCTCGTGCACCGGTCGCGCTCCAACGCATTGACATCTTCGCGAAGGCGCTGCATCTCCAGCTGAAGCGTGCCGGCGTAGACGCCCCGCAGTCGGCCGCACCCGTCGACAAGCAGAACGCTCTCGGTGTGCGCGATCGTTTCGACGCCGTACGTCGAATCGCTGCCGAGCCGAACGAAATACGATTCACGCGCGAGACGGCTGATGTCGCCGGCGCGGCCGGTCAGCAAATGCCAACGTCCGTCCGTGACTTCGTGCGAGTTGGCGAACGTATGCAGGGCCGGAACCGAGTCGCGATCCGGCGTGACCGAGTGCGACAGGACCTGGATGTTCTCATCGCCGGCCAGGTCGCGAAGCAGCCGCGCGATGTTCCGCGTCGTCGTTGGGCACACATCGCCGCAGCGAGTGAAGAAGAAACTTACGACGGTCACCTTGCCCTCGAGGGTCGCTCTCGAAACGGTCGCGCCGTTCTGGTCGGTCAGCGCGAAGATGGCGACACGATGAGTGTTTGGTGAATTCGCCTCGCGATCACTCAGCCACTCGGGGGTCATCATGGCCGTTCGGTAGAATGGCAGCGCCGACGTCGGTTCGCCGCATCCCGCAGCCGCGGCGGCCAACAACAGTGCAACCAGGCCGCCTCGAGAACGACGGAAGCCTCGCACGATGTCGTTCATCGCGCGTTGGCTGCGTCCGCCGAGTCTTTCCCAGTGCAGCCCATGGACCCGATCAGGCCGAAGCGTTTGCCGTCTTTGATGACGTAGTTTGACCGAATGGTGCCATCGGGGTTCCACATCTGCTGTTGGCCGTCCTCGTGACCGCTGCGATAGTGAAAGAGCGTGAGTAGTTGGCCCGTGCGAAACCATTGTCGCTGCTGTCCCTCGGCAACGCCGTTATGAAAGAAGTATGAAAACTTCTTCGCGCCGGTTTCGTACCACCCGCGATGGATTCCCTCCTCCCGGCCGTTTCGATAGCGGCGCTCGTATTCGATTGCGCCGTTCTCATACCGACCGCGCGTCACGCCGTCGAGATTGTTGCCGCGATACTCGGAAACTCGGCGAATTGTCCCGTTCGAATACTTCTCGACGATCACATGCACCGACGGATCGCTGGCGGCGGACAACGAAACCGCGCCGGCCACCAACGCCGCCATGCCGGCCAAGCGAACGAGGATTCGTCGCGGAGCGGTCATTGGCTCACCGTGCCGGGTGAGCCGGCAAATCCGCTGCCGTTGATGTATGGTGCGTCCGCCGTGGTGTGGTAGTGATAGATACCGTTCGGGAACTCCTTCGTCGCGCTCACGTGTCCGTGCGCCGCATCGAGACTGCTTGTGCTCACGAGCTGTCCGTTTTCCATGGGCCCGTACACAGGATATCCGTCGAGCAGTACGCCGATCAGCGCTTCCTTCGACACGCGTGTAAGCCACGTGGGTTCGACATGATAGTGGTACTGGCCCGTCTGCTGCGGATGTCCATTGTATTGGTCGAACGAATTGATCTCGCCCGTGAGCGGCTGATTGTTCGCGGCGTATTGGTTGAACAGCGGAACACCATTCGTCGCGACGCCGATTGGTCCGAGCGGCGTGGGGGACGGCGTGGAGAGCCGCGTTGGTGTGATGGGAATTCGAAACGTGATTTGCTGGGATCGAATCGCGTTTGGGTTGATCGCGAACGCTTTATTCGTTCCGTTGTAGGCCTCGTATTGCGCGTTGCCGACGCCGAAGTAGGGACTCTTGTGATCCGGGATGGCCGTGGTGGTGATCACCACGAAGTTACGGTCGGTCGTTATGGTGACGCCGGTAGCTCCGAAGGCCTTGTACATGTCGGGCACGGTGCCGGATGACGCCGTCGTAGCGGATGACGTCGCGTCTGTCGCAGTGGTGGAGTTCGATCCGCCGCAGGCAACGAGGCACAGCGCGAGGGATGGGATAAGAGTTTGCTTCATGGTGATCTCTCGTGGTGGCACGTGTGAACCCAGCGTCACGAGTCAGACAGCCGAATTCGCGCGGACATTCCAATGCCCTCATTTGTTGCCGGTGGTGCCCGGATCACGTGACCGCGGCAGTGGCGGCAATCTGGTTGAGGCGTCGGTCGTGCCGCGAAGCAACGCGGCTGCCGCAAGCGAATCCTGCGCCGGAAGACGACCCCGGGATCGACGATGCCCATCTGATCACGAAGTATCCGGTCGCGTCAATGAGCGACGATCGCATGGTCGGTCCACGCCACGGTCCGCGCGAGATGAAACATGTTCGTCGCGAGATACTCGGTGGAAATCAATCACGGTCGCGACGCGGGCTCCGCCGCACCGTTCAGAATTTCAGCGTGTTCAAATACTGAAAATTCGCGCGCGCGCTCGCCAGCTCATCCTTGGGGTTTTCCTGTTCCACGTAGCAGGGTCTTCTCGCGAGATTTGGCACACTTCGCAAGAACGATTTGAAATCGAATACACCTGTGCCAAGCTCGGCGTCGGTCGAATGGTTCGCCACGGTGTCCTTGAGGTGGAACGTGCCGTAACGATCGCCATACCTGGCGAAATACTTCACTGGATCTCCCCCGCCGACCATCATGTTGCCGACGTCGAGCTGCAAGCGCACCGCGTTCGGATCGAGCTGCTCGACGAATACGTCGTAGGGCACTTTACCGTCGATCGGCTTCATGTGTTCTGGCTCGTTGTGGAAGGCGAGCCATATTCCCGACTTTCGCGCGACGGCACCCGCGGCGTTGAACCGATCTGCCCACGACCGCCACGCGTCCAGCGAATGCGTCGTATCGTCGGTAAGACTGGGCACAACCAGATACTGATGCCCAAGCAAACCCGCGGTATCGAGACTCTTCTGCCAGTTTTTGAGAATAGTCTCCGGCGCCATGTGTGCCGACGGCGCCTTGAGACCTTCGCGATCCAACGTCGCTTTCGTCTGCTCCGGGGTGCGACCAAAGTTGTCGAACGACCAGAGCAACTCGACGTCGGTGTAGCCGATCTTTCGAACCGCGCCGAGCGTCCGCTCTGGATCGGCTTTCATCGCGGCGCGCACCGCATAGAGCTCGAGTCCAATGCGATTGAGCCGAGCGTCGAGGAATCGCGGAGGCACGACTAGCGCGGCCATGCCGGCGCCGGTCGCCTGAAGAAATGTTCGTCGTTTCATGCGACAACTCTACCCGCTCCCGGCGTGGTTGGCCATATTCGCGGCACTTCTTCCGCCGGTGAATTCCGCAGCGTGCCTTCGTCTTCCGATTTCTCAGGACAGGTGGTCATCATCACCGGCGCCGCGCGTGGACTCGGCCGCGCGGCGGCCGATCGTTTCTACGAACGAGGTGCGTCGGTCGCGGTGAATGTCCGCGACGAAGCGCGCGCGCTTGCACTCGCGGAATCGCTGGGCGACCGAGCGCTCGCCGTGGCTGGCGACGTTTCCGCCGAAGACATGCCCGAGTCGATCGTCGCGAGAACACTCGCGCGTTTTGGGCGCGTCGACATTCTCGTAAACAACGCGGCCTTCGCCCGGTCCACCCGATTTCCGGAGCTGACAGCGATCGAATGGCGCGAGGCGCTCGACGTGAATCTCACCGCGCCGTTTCTGCTGACGAAGGCGGTGTTTCCCGCGATGAAGGCGCAGCGCTACGGGCGCATCATCAATGTCTCATCGACCGCAGGACGCACGGTCAGTACGCTCGGTGGAGCGCACTATACCGCGTCGAAGGCTGGACTGCTCGGCTTGACGCGCGCGTCGGCAAAGGAGCTTGGTCCATTCGGAATCACCGTCAACGCGATCTGCCCCGGATTGATCGACACGGAGCTGACGCACGAGAATGCGTCGCCGGAGTTGTTGGACAGGATCGTGGCGGGGTTTCCGGTACCGCGACTGGGGAGGGCGGTGGAGGTCGCGGATTTGATCTGCTTCCTGGCGTCGGAGACGGCCGGCTACATGACCGGCACGTCGACCGACATCAGCGGCGGCGACCTCATGATGTAGCGGGTCGCCACCATACTTTCCTCATTACGAAACTAAAATGACACGGGCAGCGGCCCTCGCGGACCAAGGGCGTCTCAGGCGCCGGGCTTCTTCGGTTTCGAAGCGTCGCCGGCCACGACGACGAGCTTCTTCTCCATCCCCGCCTTACGATGCGAGCCGTCGGACAGCGGACAATAGACGTCGTATGTGCCAGGTTTCAGGGTTACCGTCAGGTTGGCGGTTTCGCCCTTCGGCAGTTCCTTCGATCCCTTCGCAAGGCCGCCGCCGCGGACGAAGAACCCGTGGTTCATCGTACCGTCGTTGGTGATGTTGAAGGTGACCGGGCCCGCCTTTACGGTGTCCCGCGACAGGCCGAGCTTGAACTCGGTCAGCGTCACGGTCACTGCCTGTGCCGAGGCGACCGATGAGGACGCGGCCAGGGCGGCAATAAAGAGGAAGCGGGTCATACGTGGTTGCCTCGGAAGTGGAATCGTTGATGGTCAGTGCTTGGCGTACGGTCGTCCCTTGAATATCCCTCCCGTGACGGAAAGTGCCAAGTCCGGCGCGCTGATATCGCCCTCCCAAACTCACACCCTCCGCGAACAGGCCTGAATGAAAGAGAGCACACGCGTTCTCACGGCGCTCGGTGCCGCGGTTGGAATTGGCGCGGCCATCGCCGCGTCGGGCTCGACAGGATTGGCGCACGCGGCGGACTACCTGACGCCGGTGGGCGCGCTGTGGGTGAACGCGATTCGAATGACGGTGATTCCCCTGGTCGTCGCGCTGTTGGTGACGGGCGTCGCGTCGGCGAGCGATGTGTCCGCGATTGGTCGAATGGGCGGGCGAACGCTCGCCACGTTCGTGTTGCTGATCGCCGGCACGGCCGCCGTGGTCGTGCCACTCGCGCCAACGTTGTTCTCGCTGCTTCCGCTGCCGCAGAACCTCACCGCGAGGCCGGCGCTTCCGGCAGGCGCCGTCGAGGCCGCGAGTCAAATCGCGACGCCTGGCCAGGGGCAGACGTTCGCGCGGTGGCTCACGTCGTTGATTCCGTCGAACCCCGTCGCGGCCGCGGCAAACGGCGACATCGTGGCGCTGGTGTTGTTCACGCTGATCTTTGCATTAGCGATCGTGCAAATCACGCCGGCCGCGCGCGAGGCGCTGCTCGGGTTCTTCAAATCGCTCGGCGACGCGATGCTGACGATCGTGCGCTGGGTGGTCCTTGCCGCTCCGATCGGCGTATTCGCGCTCGTGCTGCCGCTTACGGCGCACCTCGGCGCGGGCATGGCGGGAGCCATTGGGATTTACGTCGTGGCGTACTCGATCGGCTCGCTGGCCGTCGTTTTGCTTCTGTATCCAGTTGTCGCGGTGTTCGGCGGCGTGTCGATCGGGAGGTTTGCGCGCGCGGCGTTGCCTGCGCAGCTTATTGCGTTCAGCTCGAGCTCGTCGATGGCGTCCCTGCCCGCGCTGGTCGAGAGCGCCGAGGAGGGGCTCGGATTGCCGAACAGCGTCACGGGTTTCGTGATGCCTCTCGCGGTCTCAACGTTCAAGATCGCTGGACCTGTTTCGTGGACGATTGGGGCGCTCTTTGTGGGATGGTTCTATGGAATTCCGTTGCATGCGAAGGAATTGGCGACCGTCGCATTCGCGGCAGTCTTTTTGGCGTTCGCCGCCCCGGGTATTCCTCGCGGCGCCTTCATCATGCTCGCGCCGTTGTTCAGCGCCATTGGGCTTCCTGTTGAGGGAATCGGAATTCTCATTGCCGTTGACGCGCTGCCCGACACGTTTGCCACGGTGCTCAATGTGACGGGCGATCTCGCGGCAACGACAATCGTCGCGCGTGCTGAATCGCGCCGCATTGCGGCAACACGTCCGAGTGCGACGTAACATGCCGTTCCCGGCTCCGCGCGCCGGTCGCGGCGCGCCGTGGCTCGCGCTCGGCGCCATCGCATTGGCGACGTTCAGCGGAGTATCGTGCGATCGCAGATCGGCGGCTGTTAAAGATTCCTTACGGCTCAATTCGATCGCCGAAGCGCCGTTGCCGTCGGCCGAGCTGTCGCAGTTCGACGTTCCGCTCCAATACGATTTCACGCCAGTGCTCGCGATCGTCGAACGCGTAGTGCCAAAGACGTTTGGCTCGCTCGACAGCGTGAAGCAGGTGGGGGACGACAATCGGAAGCACTACGCCTTCGAGGCGACGCGCGGTCCATTCACCGCGTTTGCGCAGGGCACGCAGATCCATCTTCACGCCACGCTGTCGTACTCGGTGAAGGCGTATTACAAGCCGATCATCGGTCCGACGATCGGCGCGGGCTGCGGCAACGGGGACGAACGGCCGACGATCATCGTCGAGCTGGTCACCCCGCTCACCCTCAAATCGAACTGGCACTTTCAGTCGGCGGCAAAGCTCGAGCGGCTTGCTCCCGCGTCGGACAGCGACAAGGACCGATGCAAGGTCAGCATTCTGCACTACGACGTCACCGACCGCGTCGTCGAAGCGGCGAAGACAGGCGTGACGTCGCATCTGTCCGATATCGATGCCAAAATTGGCATGATAGATCTCTCCGGCCGTGCGGCCGGTTGGTGGGAGTTGCTCAATCGCCCGATTCATCTCGCGGACAGCGTGTGGCTCATGCTGCAGCCGCGTCAGATTCGCGTCGGTCGCGTGACCGGCGACGGACACACACTCACGGTGCGCGCCGGTCTCGACGCGCAGCCAAAGATCGTGACCGGCCTGGAACCTGTCCCGCTCAGACTTCCCTTGCCGCCGGTCGGACGAGACAGCGCACTTTCGGGTTTTCGCATCGAAGTCGATGGATTGGTCGACTACGCCACGGCGACCCGCGCGATCACCGAGGCTCTCCGCGGGAAAGAGATCACCGAGGCGGGACGCTCGGTGACCGTTGACTCGATCTTCGTCTCACCGCAGCCCGCGGGCAAGCTCGGACTCACGGTGCAGTTCACCGGCGACACGAAAGGACATCTGCGGCTCGCCGGCACACCCAAGTACGATCCGGTGCGCAACGTCATCTCCGTTCCGGATCTGAATTACGATCTCACGACGAACGATCGGCTCATCAGCGCGTACGCGTGGCTGCGGTCGGACGCATTGCGAACGCTCTTCCGCGACAAAGCGAGCATCCCCGTGGCTCCGGTGACGGAACGCGGAAAGACCCTCCTGCTCGCAGGGTTGAATCGCACCATCGGCGACGTGATGACCCTGTCCGCGACCGTCGACTCCGTCGCCGTCCACGGGCTATATGTCACGCGAAAGGGACTCGTCGTCCGCGCCGGCGCATCAGGAACCGCTCGGGTGTCCGTAAGCGAACGAACGAAGCGCGCCAAAACCAAAGACGCGAGCGCCGGGAAGCAGTGAGGAAGCTCTTAAGACCGCGCGCGAGCCGCGCTACATGCCCATGTAGGCGCGCACGCGCGGCTCGATTCGATCGGGTGTCCAGAACGGCGTCCAGACCAAATTGAGCGTCACGGTGCCGACCCCGGGAATGGCCTTGAGCGTTTTCTCAACGTCGCCCATGATCTGCGGACCCGCAGGACAGCCGGGCGACGTCAGCGACATATCGATCGCCACATCGTTCCCATCGACCCGCACTTCATAGATCAGGCCGAGGTCGACGATGTTCAGGTTGAGCTCGGGGTCCTTCACCTTCCGAAGCGCCAGCTTCACCTGATCCACACTCGGCGGACCGCCCTCCGGGTGCACGGCGGCTTCGGAGGAAGCTTCCGTGATCGATTCTGTAGGGATTTCTGGCAGAGTCTCGTCGCGCATGACTGGAAGATCAACGCGCGGCGCCGGCGGAACAAGCACCCGCAGGCCAGCGCCCTCCAGCCGAGCTAGCTCTTGGCCTTGGAAGCGTGGGACTTCGAGGCGACGGTTTTCGTCGCGGTTGGCTTCTTGGCCGACTTGGACTTGACGCTGGACTTCGAGCTCGCGGCCTTCGACGCACGGGGCTTCGACGACGACGACTTCGACGCAAGCGACTTGTGCGAGGCACTCGATGACGACTTCTTGCGGCTCGACGAATGGCGCGCAGGTTTGCGCACAGGCTTGTTCCAGTCGACCGCCTTGTCCGCGCGGAACGTCGCCGGCATGTCCATCGGACCGTCGGCATAGTCAGTCACGGCGAGCGCGGCCGCATCGGCGAGGTCGGCGCGAACGTCGGCGATGACCTTGGCGGGACGCTTGGCGCGCGCATCGTGGACGCGGTTCGTCAGCAGCACGACGAACATGTCGCGCTCAGGATCGATCCAAATCGATGTGCCCGTGAAGCCGGTGTGACCGTAGGCATTTTCGCCGAGATACTTGCCGCAGCTGCCCGAGCCGCCGCACGTGTCCCAGCCAAGCGCGCGCGTTCCGGCCGCGCGTTTGGTGAAGAGCGCGACGGTGGAGTCGGCGATAATGCGCTGGCCGTCGTACTCGCCGCCGTCGAGCATCATCTGCGCAAAGACGGACAGATCGTTTGCGGTGCTGAACAACCCGGCGTGACCGGCAACGCCGCCGAGCGCGTAGGCGTTCTCGTCGTGCACTTCGCCCTGCAGCGGGTAACCACGCGGCGGAGTGATTTCGGTTGGGGCGACGCGAGTCTTGACCGAGTCGGCCGGACGGAAACCGGTGTCGGTCATGCCGAGGGGTCCGAAGACGTGTTCCTGAAGGAACGCGTCGAGTCGTTCGCCCGATGCAGCCTCGACCACGAAGCCGAGCATGTCGGCGCCGAGATCAGAGTATTCGTAACAGCGGCCTGGCTCGCAGCCGAGCGGCGTGCTGATAACCTGGGCGC